>JAGRLZ010000022.1 GCA_020441545.1 Xanthobacteraceae bacterium
CGTTCCGCGAAACGCCGTTCGCCTTCTATGCGCGGCTGCTCGGCGGGGAAGGCGGCCGCGCGAAAATCCTGCGCCGGCTCGGGCCGGAGGCCAACGACGCGCTCGACGAGTTCCTCGAACTGGCGCTCGCCTATGAGCGCAAGGGCCCGGCCTCGCTGCAGGGCTTCATGGCGTGGCTGCGCGCCGCCGACACCGACATCAAGCGCGACATGGAGATGGGGCGCGACGAGGTGCGGGTGATGACCGTGCACGGCGCCAAGGGGCTGGAGGCCGCTATGGTGTTCATGATCGACACCACCACCTCGCCGAGCGACAGCCAGCGGCTCAACCTGATCCACCTGCCGCTGCCGCACGGCAATGCGCCGCCCGGCGCGCCCGGCGTCACGGTGTGGGCCGGCCGCAAGGCGGACGATCCGGCCGCGGTCGCCGCCGCCCGTGCCGCGATGCAGGACGAGACCGAGGACGAGTATCGCCGCCTGCTCTATGTCGCGATGACGCGCGCCGCCGAGCGGCTCGTCATCGGCGGCATCCAGCCCGGCAACCGCAAGGAGGTGCGTGCGCATTCGTGGTACGACCTGATCGTGAGCGGCCTCGCCGCCTCGTCGCTGCATGTCGAGGAGATCGAGACCGGCCATGGCCCGGTGAAACGCTACCGGCGGGAGGGCGCCGCCGCGCCCGAAGTCGCCGCCGCGACGCCTGTGACCGAACGGCCCGCGCTTGCGCTGCCACCGTGGCTGCGCGTGGCGGCGCCGGAGCCGGCACGGCGCGAGCAGGTGGTGCGGCCGTCCGATCCGGTCGACGACAATACCCATCCGGCCAATGCGCAGGAGCAGCTCCAGCATCGCGCCCGTGCCTTGCAGCGCGGCAACCTGGTGCATCGGCTGCTGCAATCGCTGCCCGATGTCGAGCCCGCGCAGCGCCGTGCCGCGGCCGAACATTTCCTTGGCCGCGCCCGCGACGCCAGGGGCTGGAGCGCGGACGACCGCGCCGCGCTCGCCGGCCAGGTGCTGGCGCTGCTCGACGATCCCCGCTTCGCCGCGGTGTTCGCGTCCCACAGCCGGGCGGAAGCCTCGATCGTCGGGCGGCTGGATCGTCCGGGCGGCGGCACGGTGCTGGTCAACGGCCAGATCGACCGGCTGGTGATCGCGCCGGGCGAGGTGCTGATCGTCGATTTCAAGACCAACCACAACCCGCCGCGCACCGCGGCCGATGCGCCTGCCGCCTATCTCCGGCAGCTCGCGCTGTACCGCGCGGTGCTTGTGAAAATCCATCCGGAGCGGGCCATTCGTGCCGCGCTTCTATGGACGGAACTACCTGAAATAATGGAGATTTCCGCCTCTGCCCTGGATGCAAATCTGGCATCCGCGCTGGCCTGAGGTGCGGCCTTGACCGGGCGCGGGCGCGTTCATACCTTGACCGCACGATGGCGGCCGCGATTCCCGCGCCGCGCCTTTATCCGTCAACGATCACGAGGTTCATCATGTCCGCCGTAGGCAAGGTTTCCGACGCCGATTTCGACTCGCAGGTGCTCAAGGCGGATGGTCCCGTGGTGGTCGATTTCTGGGCCGAGTGGTGCGGGCCGTGCCGCATGATCGCGCCGGCGCTGGACGAGATCGCGGGCAGCCTGGGCGACAAGGTCAAGATCGTGAAGCTCAACGTCGACGAAAGCCCGCAGACCGCTTCGAAATACGGTGTGATGTCGATTCCCACCCTGATGATCTTCAAGGGCGGCGAGATGGCCTCGCGCCAGGTCGGCGCCGCGCCCAAGGCGAAGCTGCAGCAGTGGATCACCGCGGCGGTGTAATTCGCGCGAAGCGAAATTGACGAAAGCGGTCGGCGAAAGCCGGCCGTTTTTGTTTTGGCTCCCCGCAGGCGGGAGAGGTGAGAGGTCTCAGCGCACCGCCGTGCCGTTCGCGGCCAGCACCTCGCCGGCGAGGTAGAGCGAGCCGGTGATGAGAATGCGTGGCGGCGCTTCATAGGCCAGCCGCCGCAGCGAGGCGATGGCGATATCGACGCCGCCCGCCGTCTCCACCCGCATGCCGAGGTTGCGTCCGGCCTGCGCCAGCCGCTCCACCGGCATCGCGCCGTCGCGTGCGATCGGCACCGCGATGATGTGGCGGGTCAGGCCGCCAAAATTGGCGAGGAAGCCGTCGGCGTCCTTGTTGGCCATCATGCCGGCGATCACCACCAGCGGTCGTGGCACGCGTTCCTCGAGATCGGCAAGCGCGGCGGCGATGACGCGGCCGCCGTCGCTGTTGTGGCCGCCGTCGAGCCAGATTTCGGCGCCTTCGGGCGCGAGCCGCACCAGCCGGCCGCACCCGAGCCGCTGCATCCGCGCCGGCCATTCGGCCCGCGCCACGCCGCTCTCGTAGGCCGCATGGTCGATCCGGAAGGTATCGACGGCGCGCAGGCTCGCGATCGCCAGCCCGGCATTGAGCACCTGGTGGCGGCCGAACAGCCGCGGCATGGCGAGATCGAGCAGGCCGTGTTCGTCCTGATAGACCAGCCGGCCGTTCTCGACCCCGACATGCCAGGTCTCGCCCGCGATATGCAGCGGTGCGCGCATCCGCCGTGCCTGCGCCTCGATCGCGCTCATCGCCTCGGGGGATTGCTCGGCGCAGATCACCGGCACGCCGCGCTTGATGATGCCGGCTTTCTCGCTTGCGATCCCGGCAAGCGTCGACCCGAGGAATTCGGTGTGGTCCATGCCGATCGGCGTCAGCACGCAGGCGGCGGGACGGTCGATCACGTTGGTGGCGTCGAGCCGGCCGCCGAGGCCCGTCTCCAGCAGCACGGCATCGGCCGGATGGCGCGCGAACAATAGCAGCGCCGCCGCGGTCTCGATCTCGAAGCGGGTGATCGGATCGCCGGCATTGGCGCGCTCGCATTCCAGGAGCGCCTCACGCAATTCGTCGTCGCTCACCAGCGCGCCAGCGAGCCGCACGCTCTCGTTGATCCGCACCAGCCACGGCGAGGTATAGACATGCACGCGCAGGCGCGCGGCTTCGAGGATCGCGCGCAGGGACGCGATGGTCGAGCCCTTGCCGTTGGTGCCGGCGACATGGATCACCGGCGGCAGCTTGCGTTCGGGATGGTCGAGCCGCGCCAGCAGGCTCTGCATGCGCGCAAGCGACAGGTCGATCTGCTTCGGATGCAGGCGCGACAGCCGCGCCAGCAGGGCGTCGAGCGTCAGAGGCGCGGAATCGCTCACGCTTGCGGTGTGGGCTGCGCCGTGCCCTCGGTCGCGGTCTCGTCCGGTGCGTCGATCGGCAGCGGCTCGGCGTCGGACGGCGCGGTCTCGATCGCGGGCGAGCGGGTCAGCAGCCGGCAGAGCCGTGCAAGGGTGGAACGCAGCTCGTGGCGATGCACCACCATGTCCACCATGCCGTGGTCTTTCAGGTATTCGGCGCGCTGGAATCCGTCCGGCAGCTTCTCGCGGATGGTCTGCTCGATCACGCGGGCGCCGGCGAAGCCGATCAGCGCGCCGGGCTCCGCGATATGGACGTCGCCCAGCATCGCATAGGATGCGGTGACGCCGCCGGTGGTCGGATTGGTCAGCACCACGATATAGGGCTGCCTGGCCTCGCGCAGCATCTGCACCGCGACCGTGGTGCGCGGCAGCTGCATCAGCGACAGGATGCCTTCCTGCATGCGCGCGCCGCCGGACGCCGCGAACACGATGAACGGCGATTTCTTCTCGACCGCGAGTTCGAGCCCGCGGATCATCGCCTCGCCCGCCGCCATGCCGAGCGATCCGCCCATGAAATCGAAGTCCTGCACCGCGACCACGACCGGCTGGTCCTCGAGCTTGCCGAAGCCGACCTTGACCGAGTCGTGGAGCCCGGTCTTGGCGCGGGCATCCTTGATGCGATCGACGTATTTCCGCTCGTCGCGGAACTTCAGCGGGTCGGCAGCGGCTTCGGGCAGCGCCACGTCATACCAGGTCTCGTTGTCGAAGACCGACTTCAGCCGCGCCACCGCGCCCATGCGCATGTGGTAGTTGGAGCCGGGAATGACGAACTGGTTGGCCTCGACATCCTTGGAGAACACCAGTTGCCCGGAATCCGGGCACTTGATCCAGAGATTCTCCGGCGTATCACGCTTCAGGATGCTGCGGATCTTGGGCCGGACAACGTTGGTCAACCAGTTCATGTTCTGCTCCGTGACACCCGGCTGAATATGGCCCCCGGCTTCGCGAGGGACAACCCGTGCCGGGCCAATGCTATCCAGGAATTGTGGCTTATTCCGCCGCCCGCGCCGCGCCGCGCACGCCCTGCGCGAGGCTTGCGGCAAGGTCCGCCACCGCTTTCACGGTGCCGGTGGTGGCACGGCCCTCGCTGTCGAGGCTTTTGGCCAGCGCATCGACCAGCGCGGTGCCGACCACCGCGCCGTTCGCCGCGCGGGCGATGTCGCGGGCGGCATCCGGCGTGCGGATGCCGAAGCCGACGCAGACCGGCAGCGCCGTGTGCCGCTTGATCCGGGCCACCGCGTCGCCGACCTGGGTCGCGTTGGCGGCGGCGGCGCCGGTGATGCCGGTGATCGAGACGTAGTAGACGAAGCCCGAGGTATTGGCGAGCACCGCCGGCAGGCGCCTGTCGTCGGTGGTCGGTGTCGCGAGGCGGATGAAGTTCAGTCCCGCGCGCATCGCCGGCAGGCACAGTTCGTCATCCTCCTCCGGCGGCAGGTCGACGATGATGAGGCCGTCGACGCCGGCCTGCCTGGCCTCGGTGAGGAAGCGGTCGACGCCGTGGATGTAGATCGGGTTGTAATAGCCCATCAGCACGATCGGCGTGGTATCGTCGTCCTTGCGGAACGCGCGCACCAGATCGAGCGTCTTGACCAGCGTCATGCCGGCCTTGAGCGCGCGCAGGCCCGCGGCCTGGATCGCGGGGCCGTCGGCCATCGGATCGGTGAACGGCATGCCGATCTCGATGACATCGGCGCCGGCCTGCGGCAGCGCCTTGATGATCGCGAGCGAGGTCGCGGGATCGGGATCGCCGGCCATCAGGAAGGTGACGAAGGCCGAGCGGCCCTGTGCCTGCAATTCGGCGAAGCGGGTATCGATGCGGGTGGTCACGTCGTCTTCCTGCCCTTCAGAATGTCGCCGACCTGCGGCACGTCCTTGTCGCCGCGGCCCGAGAGGTTGACCACCATCAGGTGATCGCTCGCGCGCGCGGGCGCGAGTTCGATGACGCGGGCGATGGCATGCGCCGATTCCAGCGCGGGAATGATGCCTTCCAGCCGCGACAGCAGCTGAAAGGCGGCCAGCGCCTCCTCGTCGGTGGCGGAGAGATAGGTCACCCGCCCGGTTTCGTGCAGCCACGAATGCTCCGGCCCGATGCCGGGATAATCGAGGCCCGCCGAGATCGAATGCGCGTCCTGGATCTGGCCGTCATCGTTCATCAGCAGATAGGTGCGGTTGCCGTGCAGCACGCCGGGGCGCCCGCCGGTCAGCGAGGCCGCGTGCAGCTTGTCGAGGCCGTGGCCGGCCGCCTCGACGCCGAAGATCTCCACGGAGGAATCGTCGAGGAACGGATGGAACAGGCCCATCGCGTTGGAGCCGCCGCCGATGCAGGCGATCAGCGAATCCGGCAGCCGGCCTTCGGCTTCCATCATCTGCGTCCGCGTCTCGTGTCCGATCACGGACTGGAAGTCGCGCACCATCATCGGATAGGGATGCGGTCCCGCCACCGTGCCGATGCAGTAGAAGGTGTCGTGGACGTTGGTGACCCAGTCGCGCAGCGCCTCGTTCATGGCGTCCTTGAGCGTGCGGGTGCCGGACTGCACCGGCACCACGGTCGCGCCCAGCATTTCCATGCGGATGACGTTCGGCTCCTGCCGCGCCACGTCCACCGCGCCCATATAGACCACGCAGTCGAGCCCGAAGCGCGCGCACAGCGTCGCGGTGGCGACGCCGTGCTGGCCGGCGCCGGTCTCCGCGATGATGCGCTTCTTGCCCATGCGGCGCGCGACCATGATCTGGCCGAGCACGTTGTTGACCTTGTGCGAGCCGGTGTGGTTCAGCTCCTCGCGCTTGAGATACACCTTCGCGCCACCGAGGTGTTCGGTGAGGCGCTCGGCGAAATACAGCGGCGACGGCCTGCCGACATAGTCCTTCAGGTAGCCGTTCATCTCGCGCTGGAACGCGGGATCGGCCTTGGCCTCGGCATAGGCTTTTTCGAGGTCGAGGATCAGCGGCATCAGGGTTTCGGCGACGAAGCGGCCGCCGAACATGCCGAAATGCCCGCGCTCGTCGGGCCCGGAGCGGAACGAATTGGGACGGGAGTTCATTGTCATCCTTCGTCATGGCCGGACTTGGTCCGGCCATCCACGCCTTGCTTGCTGTGAATTCCGGCAGACGTGACTGCCCGGAACATGTCCGGGCATAACGGCTGCTGATGTGTTCGGCTATCCCGCATGAGGGACCGTTGCGCGAAGATCGATGTCAGCCGCGCGCGCGGCGCGGAGAAAATCGCGGATCATCTCGATGTCCTTGACGCCGGCGGCGCGTTCCACGCCGGAGGACACGTCGACGCCACCGGCGCGGGTCATACGCATCGCCTCCGCGACGTTGCCGGCGTGAAGCCCGCCCGACACCATGAAGGGAATGTCGAGCTTGAGATTTTCCAGGATATGCCAGTCGAACGGCACGCCGAGGCCGCCGGGCCGCGTCGCGTCCTTCGGCGCGCGGGCGTCGAACAGGATGCGGTCGGCGACCGCGGCATAGCCGGGCAGGGCTGCGAGATCGGCGGCGGTCTCCACCGGCAGCGCCTTCATTACCGGCAGGCCGAATGTCTGTTTGATGTCGCGCAGGCGCGCCACGCTCTCCTTGCCGTGAAGCTGGAGCAGGTCCGGCCGCAGCGTCTCGACGATCCTGGCAAGCAGCGTGTCGTCGGCATCGACGGTGAGCGCGACCGTCTTCGCGCGACCCGCCACGCGCCCGCCGAGCGCGGCGGCGCTTGCGGGGTCGACATGGCGTGGCGACGGCGGAAAGAACACGAAGCCCACCATGTCGGCGCCGGCCGCGAGCGCCGCGTCGAGCGTCTCGGGCGTGGACAGGCCGCAAATCTTGACGATCAGGGACATTCGGATCGCTGGACAGGCTCGGGTTGCAGCAGATGGCGCATCCGTTCGCGCGGATGCCGCCACCGATGGGGCCATCCCGGAGAGATGGCAGCAGTGCTGCGCCTTCTACAACGTCGCGCCGTGCTTGTCTCGCCTGGCAGCTTCCGGGCCGCCGAAATAGGGCAAAAGCGCCGGTTCGACAGCGCCCCGGGGGGCGGTGGTGGCCTGCAGTTCCGCGAGCCGGGTGCGTGCCTCCGCCGCTTCGGCCTCGTGCTGGCGCGCGGCGCGGCGCCAATGGCGCTGGCGGAACCAGGTGGCGGCGCTTCCCGCCACCACGCCGAGGATCGCGACGACGATCAGGACCACGAACAGCGGCAGGGTGACGCCGATCGAGGGATCGGCCGCGTTGAACGGGTCGAACGAGACGGTGACCAGCCGGCGATTGGCGACGGCGAAGACCAGAAAGATCACGCCGACCGGAATCAGCACCAGGGCGGAGAAAAACTTGCGCATCACCTTTCCCTTATGAGGGGTGGATCAGCTTTGGGGTGGATCAGCTTTGCACGCTATCGGTCGTGATGGCTTCGCGATTGAGCCGTTCCCGCATTTCCTTGCCGGTCTTGAAGAACGGCACGCTCTTCTGATCGACCGGAACGTGCTCGCCGGTGCGCGGATTGCGCCCCGAACGCGCCGGACGATGTTTCACCGAGAATGCGCCAAAGCCGCGCAGCTCGACGCGATCGCCGCGCGCCAGTGCATTGACAATCTCGTCGAGGATCGCGTTGACGATGTTCTCGACATCGCGCTGGTACAGGTGCGGATTGTGCTGGGCAATGCGCTGGACGAGTTCGGACTTGATCATCGAAATTGGGACCCGTGGCGTGCGGTGGTCATTTCCTAAAAAAAGACGTGGACTGTCAAGCCGCTAATTCGGTCTGGCGGTTTGATTCTCATATTTGCACCTTGTTTCGGCAAGCGCCTCGGTACAAGCGCTTTGGCAAATATCAAATCCGCTCCGCCAGCGGTGCGCGGATGTCGGTGGATGCGCGGGATATCGGTCGCGGGGCCGGGCGATCCGCCGGCGCGAATGGGATTCCCGGCCACATCGCCCCGGCTGAAACGCGATTCACATGATCGGTGGGCCGCACCGGCCATCCGCATCAGTGGGACGCGGCGGGCTGCCACAGCGCCAGCATGCCGTCGAGTCCGAGCTGGTCCATCGATTGCGCCACGCCGGCGCGCTCGATCCGGCGTGCGATGGTACCGAGGCCGAGCGCGTCGAGCGTCAATGACGCGGTCGCGCGCAGGAATGTCAGGTCGCCGAAGCGCGGCGACAGCTTGAAGTCCTGGACCGGCAGGTTGGGCTTGACCTTCTTCGCCGACACCAGCCAGGCGACCGCGGTCTTCTCGTCGCCGAGCTGGTCGATCAGCTTGAGGCCGAGCGCCTGGCGGCCGGTGAAGACACGGCCATCGGCCACCTTTTCGAGCTGCGCATCGTTCATGGCGCGCCGGCCCTGCACCAGGCCGCGAAACCATGCGTAGGAGTCCTTCACCAGCGCATCGAGCGCGGCGCGCGCTTCAGGGCTGGTCGGCTCATAGCCGTTCGGCGACGCCTTCAGCGGCGACGACTTCACCTCCTCGACCTGCACGCCGACGGTTTTCAGCAGACCCGAGAAATTCGGATACTGGAACAATACGCCGATCGAGCCGACCAGCGAGGTCTGCTGGGCGATGATGTGATCGGCGGCGAGCGCCGCGATATAGCCGCCCGATGCGGCAAGGCCCTCCACCACCACGACCAGCGGCTTCTTGGCCTTCAGGCGCATCAGCGAGTCGTAGAGCTCCTCGGCGCCGGCGGTGGTGCCGCCGGGCGAATTGATATGCACGATCACCGCGGCCGTCGAGGATTTGCCCAGCCGCTCCAGGGCCGCGACCCGCTGGCGGTCGCTGCGGATCAGGCCGTTGATGCTGATCCGGGCGATCGTGCCCGCGCCGGTGACGGCCCGCCGCGCCGACGGCGTGCTCATCACCCCGACCGTGATGAGGGCGACGATCGCGACCAGCGCCGCGAGCACGCGCCAGAAGGTCAGTTTGCGGCGCAGGCGCCGGCGATCGACGATCGCATCGGATTCGAACGACATGGGATGCTCCTCGGTGGTCTGTCCGCAACACGGCCTATCGGGGCGGTCTTAACCGCCCGTGACCGCACTATATCAATTGCGGCGCGATTTGAACAAAGCACGGCGCAACAGGAAGCGCGCAGCAAAAGGGCCCCGGTTCGCACCGGAGCCCTGATGTTGCAGGAAGCGGACCCGCCTCGCGTGGCTTACTTGCCCTCGCGCTGCTTGAGCGCGGTGCCGAGGATGTCGCCGAGCGTCGCGCCCGAATCGGACGAGCCGTACTGGGCGATGGCTTCCTTCTCTTCCGCCACTTCCAGCGCCTTGATCGACACCTGGACCTTGCGGGCCTTCTTGTCGAACTGGATGACGCGGGCATCGACCTTCTCGCCGACGGCGAAGCGCTCGGGGCGCTGGTCGTTGCGGTCGCGCGCGAGTTCCGAACGCTTGATGAAGGTCTGGAAGTCGGTGCCGGCGATCTGGACGTCGATGCCGCCGTCCTTGACGTCGAGCACTTCGCAGGTGACCACCGCGCCCTTCCTGACATCGCCCGGCTCGGCGAAGGGATCGCCTTCGAGCTGCTTGATGCCGAGCGAGATGCGCTCCTTGTCGACATCGACGTCGAGCACCACGGCCTTGACCATGTCGCCCTTCTTGAAGTTGTCGATGACCTGCTCGCCCGGCAGCTTCCAGTCGAGGTCGGAGAGATGGACCATGCCGTCCACGTCGCCTTCGAGGCCGAGGAACAGGCCGAATTCGGTCTTGTTCTTGACTTCGCCCTCGACGGTGGAGCCGACCGGGAACTTCTCGACGAAGACCTCCCACGGATTGCGCATGGTCTGCTTGAGACCGAGCGAAATGCGGCGCTTGACGGAATCGACTTCCAGCACCTGCACCTCGACCTCCTGCGACGTCGAGACGATCTTGCCGGGATGCATGTTCTTCTTGGTCCACGACATCTCGGAGACGTGGATCAGGCCCTCGATGCCCGGCTCGAGTTCGACGAACGCACCGTAGTCGGTGATGTTGGTGACGCGGCCGGTGAAGCGGGCGCCGAGCGGATATTTCGCCTCGATGCCCTGCCACGGATCGTCCAGCAACTGCTTCATGCCGAGCGAGATGCGGTGGGTCTCGTGGTTGATCTTGATGATCTTGACCTTCACCGTCTGGCCGATGGACAGCACCTCGGTCGGATGGTTGACGCGGCGCCACGCGATGTCGGTGACGTGCAGCAGGCCGTCGATGCCGCCGAGGTCGACGAACGCACCGTAGTCGGTGATGTTCTTGACCACGCCGTCGATCACCTGGCCCTCTTCGAGGTTCTGCACCAGCTCCTGGCGCTGTTCGGCACGGGTTTCCTCGAGCACGGTGCGGCGCGACACCACGATGTTGCCGCGGCGGCGGTCCATCTTCAGAATCTGGAACGGCTGCGAATTGTTCATCAGCGGCGCGACGTCGCGAATGGGGCGGATATCGACCTGCGAGCGCGGCAGGAACGCCACCGCGCCGTCGAGATCGACCGTGAAGCCGCCCTTGACCTGGTTGAAGATGACGCCGGTGACCTTCTCGTTGTTCTGGAACGCCTTTTCGAGCTTGCCCCAGCTTTCCTCGCGGCGCGCCTTGTCGCGCGACAGCACGGCCTCGCCGAGCGCGTTCTCGATGCGGTCGAGGAACACCTCGACCTCGTCGCCGACCTTCAGGATGTTCTCGCGGCCGGGCCCGGCGAATTCGCGCAGCGCCACGCGGCCTTCGGTCTTGAGGCCGACGTCGATGACGGCCATGTCCTTCTCGATCGCGACGACGGTGCCCTTGACGACGGAGCTTTCCTGCAGATTGCCGCCGGCGAAGGATTCGTCGAGCATCGCGGCGAAGTCCTCGCGCGACGGATGATAGGTATCGGTAGAAGCCATTTGGTCTCCAGTTGCGGGAATTTGCCGGCCATTCGGGTGAAAAGGCGCATCGGGCGGGAAAGGCCGGGGCTCCGCATTCCCCGGCGGCCGCGATGCAAGCGAATTGCACGCGCGGGCCGGCATCATGCCTTCACGATCGATGCGATGGTGTGGTTCGGGATCGACGACGATCAGGTCAGCGGCCTTCGGCCGGCAGACAGGGCCATCGCGGCAGAGGCGGCGAGCAGGGCGATCCTCCAGAAACGGCAGGGGTTCAGACCCGTTGCCGGCCCGCTCGAACGGCCTCGACGATTGCGATGGCAGCCCGGACGCCGCCCTCTATATCCAAATGCGAGTTGTCGAGCAAGTGCGCGTCGGAGGCGGGTTTCAGCGGCGCGACCGGCCGGTTCCTGTCGCGCTCGTCGCGCTTGAGGATGTCGGCCAGCACCAGCGCCTCGTCGGCGTCCTCGCCGCGCGCGCGGGCCTCCAGCGTGCGCCGCCGGGCCCGCACCACCGGATCCGCCACCACGAAGATCTTCACGTCGGCATCCGGGCAGATCACGGTGCCGATGTCGCGGCCGTCGAGCACCGCGCCGGGCGGTTCCGCCGCGAACTGCCGCTGGAACGAGACCAGCGCCTCGCGCACCCGCGGAAACGCCGAAACGACCGACGCGGCATCGCCGATGCCTTGCGTCTTCAGCACCGGGTCGCCGAATTTCTCGGGATCGAGTTCCATGGCGGCGGCGAGCGCGGCCGTTTCGTCGTCGATCGCGGCGCCGTCATCCAGCACCGCCTTGGCGACGGCGCGATAGATCACGCCGGTGTCGAGGTGCCGGAAGTGATAGTGGTGCGCCAGCCGCTTGCCGAGCGTGCCCTTCCCCGACGCGGCGGGGCCGTCGATGGCGATAATCATGCGAAATCCGCCCCCAGTTCGCGCATCATCGGAACGAAATCCGGGAAACTGGTGGCGATGAAGGCGGTATCGTCCACTTTCACCGGGTTGTCCGCGGCGCAGCCCATCACCAGCGCCGACATCGCGATGCGGTGGTCCATGTGGGTGGCGACCAGCCCGCCGCCCGGCACGTGGCCGCGGCCCTCGACGATCAGGTCGTCGCCTGCGATCTCGACCGCGACGCCGTTGACGCGCAGCATCGCGGCGGTGGCGGCGAGCCGGTCGGACTCCTTGACCCGCAATTCGTGCAGGCCGCGCATCACCGTGGTGCCCTCGGCGAAGGCCGCGGCCACCGCCAGCACCAGATATTCGTCGATCATGGCAGGCGCGCGCTCGGGCGGCACCTCGACGCCGCGCAGCCTGGAGGCCCGCACCCGCAGCCGCGCCATCGGCTCGCCGGCATTGCGCTGCCGGTGGCTTTCCTCGATCGAGGCGCCCATCTCGCGCAGCGTGGCCAACAGGCCGGTGCGCAGCGGATTGGTCATGACGTCGTCGATGACGATGTCGGATTCCGGCACGATCAGCGCCGCGACGATCGGAAACGCCGCCGACGAGGGGTCCGCCGGCACCACCACCCCGGCGCCATGCAGTTCCGGCTGGCCGGTGAGCGAAATCCTGCGTCCCCGCGCGCCCTCGGGCTTGGAGGCGACCTGCGCGCCGAAATGGGTCAGCATCAGCTCTGTGTGGTCGCGGCTGGCCTCCGGCTCGATCACGGTGGTCACCCCGGGCGCGGCGAGCCCCGCCAGCAGCACCGCCGATTTGATCTGGGCCGAGGCGACCGGCGAGCGATATTCGATCGGCAGCGGATCGCGCGCGCCTTCCAACGTCAGCGGCAGGCGGCCGCCCTCGCTTTCGGCGACGACGCGGGCACCCATCAGGGCCAGCGGATCGACGATCCGCCGCATCGGCCGCGAGCGCAGCGAGGCGTCGCCGTCGAAGGTGGCGGTGACCGGGTTGCCGGCCACCGCACCCATCACCAGCCGGCAGCCGGTTCCGGAATTGCCGAAATCGAGCGGGGCGGCGGGGCTTCTGAAGCCGCCGACGCCGACGCCGCGCACCGACCAGATGTCATCGCCGGCGGCGTCCGATTGCCGCTCGACCCGCGCGCCGAGCTGGCGCATCGCCTGCGCGGTGTTCAGCACGTCCTCGCTTTCCAGCAGGCCGGAGATGCGGGTTTCGCCGACCGCCAGCGCCCCCAGGATCAGGGCGCGGTGCGAGATCGACTTGTCGCCCGGCACCCGGGCGCGGCCGCCGAGCGGCTGGCTGCGGCGCGCCGCGAGCGGCTTGAGCTGGGGGGAATGTGTCACGATCGCAATCCTTTACGTGGCCGGGCTGGTAACACAGCGCGGACCCGTCGTCACCTCGCGGTTCACCCCCGTACCAAGGCTATTGACAGGGGCGCGACAACTAGCCAAGTGATGCACCGCTTTTCAGAAATCCCCGGGAACGACACGTGGCCAAATCCGAACTCGGAACCAAACGCATCTGCCCGACCACGGGCAAGAAGTTCTACGACCTCAACAAGAATCCGGTGATCTCGCCCTATACCGGCGAGGTGGTGCCGATCGCGCCGGTGGCGCCGACCCGCGCGCGCCCCGAGGCCCGCGACGACGAGAACACGCCGGAGACCGCGGAGAACGAGGAACTGGTGTCGCTGGAGGATGCCGACGCCGAGGAGAAGACCGGCAAGGTCAAGGCCGCGATGCCGGAGTCCGAGGACGATATCGAAGTCGATGACAGCATCGACGACGATGACGACGATTCGACCTTCATCGCCGACGAGGAAGAGGGCGACGAGGACGTGACCGACATCATCGGCGACGTCTCCGACGACGACGATAACTGATCTCCGTCGCGCGACGGAGACAAAAGTCGCGATTTCGGATCACGAGGGACTTGAGATCGTCCCGGATATGTGGTCTGGAGTTGCGCGCAGCGCCGCCGGACATCGCCCAGGGCGGACGCCACATGGTTCAAGGGGCCATAGCTCAGCTGGGAGAGCGCTTGCATGGCATGCAAGAGGTCGGCGGTTCGATCCCGCCTGGCTCCACCAGCCTTCGTCGCCACAA
>JAGRLZ010000171.1 GCA_020441545.1 Xanthobacteraceae bacterium
GGGGAGCAATGCCGAAACCGGCGTGATTTGCCTCATCCGATCGGCTATATTGCCTGCGAATTTCGCCGCCGGCCGGGCGATCCGCCCGACCGCGCGCGGATAATTGGTCATCGAAACGACAGGACATCAGCCATGGCAGCCAGTATCGTCGGATGGGCGCACACGCCGTTCGGGAAGTTTGACGCGGAGACGGTCGAGAGCCTGGTGGTCCGCGCCGCCACCGAGGCGCTGGCCGATGCCGGCATCACCGCGGATGACGTGGACGAGATCGTGCTGGGCCATTTCAACGCCGGATTCTCGCCGCAGGACTTCACCGCCGCGCTGGTGCTTCAGGCCGATCCCAGGCTGCGCTTCAAGCCTGCCACCCGCGTCGAGAATGCCTGCGCCACCGGCACCGCCGCGGTGCATCAGGCCGTCAAGTCGATCAATGCCGGTGCGTCGCGCATCGTGCTGGTGGTCGGCGTCGAGCAGATGACCCGCACGCCGGGGCCGGAGATCGGCAAGAACCTGCTCCGCGCGTCGTACCTGCCCGAGGACGGCGATACGCCGGCGGGCTTCGCCGGTGTATTCGGCAAGATCGCGCAAGCCTATTTCCAGAAATACGGCGACCAGTCCGATGCGCTGGCGATGATCGCCGCCAAGAACCACAAGAACGGCGTCGCCAATCCATACGCGCAGATGCGCAAGGATTTCGGCTTCGAGTTCTGCCGGGCCGAGAGCGACAAGAACCCGTTCGTCGCCGGCCCGCTGAAGCGCACCGACTGCTCGCTGGTGTCGGACGGTGCCGCGGCGCTGGTGCTGACCGACGCGGAGACGGCGAAGGCGATGGGCAAGGCGGTGAACATCAGGGCGACCGCGCACGCGCAGGATTTCCTGCCGATGTCGAAGCGCGACATCCTTAACTTCGAGGGCTGCTCGGTGGCGTGGCAGCGCGCGCTGCAATCCGCCGGCGTCACCCTGTCGGACCTGTCCTTCGTCGAGACTCATGACTGCTTCACCGTTGCCGAACTGATCGAATACGAAGCGATGGGGCTGACCCCGAGGGGGCAGGGCGCGCGCGCCATCAAGGAAGGCTGGACCCAGAAGGGCGGCAAGCTGCCGATCAATCCGTCCGGCGGCCTGAAGGCCAAGGGTCATCCGATCGGCGCCACCGGCGTCTCGATGCACGTGCTCAGCGCGATGCAGCTTCTCGGCCAGGCGCCGGAAGGCATGCAAATCCCGGACGCCAAGCTCGCCGGTATCTTCAACATGGGCGGCGCCGCGGTGGCCAACTACGTGACCCTGCTCGAGCCGGCCAAATAAGCCGGCGCGTGGCGAAGGGGACTGGCCGATGAATATGGCCGAATGGCTGGCGGCGAGCGCGCGCCTGCATCCGCGCGCGCCGGCGCTGCTGACCGGCGTGCGCGTGGACGCCGACTACGCCACCTTCGCGCGTCGTGCCGCCGCGGTCGGCGCTCACCTGGCGCATCGGCATGGCGTGAAGCCGGGCGACCGCGTCGCGCTGTTCGCGACCAACTCCACGCAGTATCTCGAATGCCTCTACGGCATCTGGTGGATCGGCGCGGCGGCGGTTCCGATCAACGCCAAGCTGCACGGACGGGAAGCGGCCTGGATCTGTGAAGATTCCGGCGCGAAGGTGTTGTTCCTGTCGGATGGCACGGCGGACACCTGGGCGGAGGCCGGCCTGCCGAACGGCCCGGCGACGGTCTCCGTCGATAGCGACGACTATGCGGCGTTTCGTGTCGAGGACGGCGCGCCGGCGCCGCTCGCGCGCGAAACCGACGACCTCGCCTGGCTGTTCTACACCTCGGGAACGACCGGCCGTCCCAAGGGCGTGATGCTCAGCCACGGCAACCTGATGGCGATGTCGCTGTGCTATTTCGCCGATGTCGACCAGGTGACGCCGCAGGATGCCGTGCTCTATGCCGCGCCGATCTCGCACGGCGCGGGGCTCTATAATTTCCCGCACGTCCGGATGGCTGCGCGCCATGTGGTGCCCGACTCCGGCGGTTTCGAGGCCGGCGAGGTGCTCGCCCTCGGCAAGCAACTGCGGAACGTCTCGATGTTCGCCGCGCCGACGATGGTGCGGCGGCTGGTCGATGCCGCCAGGGCGCGTGGCGAGAACGGCGACGGCATCAGGACCATCGTCTATGGCGGCGGCCCGATGTATCTGGCCGATATCCGCGACGCCATCGCCACCATGGGGCAGCGCTTCGTCCAGATCTACGGGCAGGGCGAGTCGCCGATGACCATCACCGCGCTCAGCCGGGCATGGCACGCGGCGACCGACGATCCGCGCTATCTCGAGCGGCTGGCGTCGGTGGGGCCGGCCCAGAGCGTTATCGCGGTCCGCATCGCCGACACGGAAGGCAAGCCCCTGCCGGCCGGCGAGACCGGCGAGGTCGAGGCCAAGGGCGCCGCCGTGATGCTCGGCTACTGGAATAATCCGGAAGCGACGGCCGAGACGCTGAAGGACGGCTGGCTGCGCACCGGCGACGTTGGCCGGCTCGATGCCGACGGCTTCCTGACGCTGTCGGACCGCTCCAAGGATGTCATCATCTCCGGCGGAACCAACATCTATCCGCGCGAGGTCGAAGAGGCGCTGCTGACCCACCCCGATGTCGCCGAGGTCTCGGTGATCGGCGCGAACGATCCCGACTGGGGCGAGGTCGTGGTGGCCTGCGTGGTGTTGAAAGACGGCGGAACGGCGGACGATAAGGCGCTCGACGCGCATTGCCTGGCCTCGATCGCCCGTTTCAAGAGGCCCAAGCGTTACGTGTTCCTGCCGTCGCTGCCGAAGAACAATTACGGCAAGGTGCTGAAGACCGCGCTGCGCGAAATGATGGCGCAGGGCTGACGGCCACAGCGGGGCGGTCGCGTCCGGCCGGCCGCGCATGAACCCACAGCATGAACCCATACGGCCGGCGCGCTTGATCTCATCCCCCGTGTGCAGGTTAAATGCATGAGCGTCGCGCCCCGCGCTTGAGGGCAGTGGCGCTATCCGTTCTCATTCCTGCCGCCGGCGCGCGCCGGCCAATCGAAATTCCCGACATGAGCTTCATCACCGGCGTCGGCCTGACGCCCTACGGCAAGCACGAAGGATCGAGCACGCTCGACCTCATGAGCACGGCGTCGCAGCTTGCGATCGATGACGCCGGGCTCAAGCGGGCGGAGGTCGACGGCCTGTTGTGCGGCTACTCGACGACCATGCCGCACATCATGCTCGCGACCGTGTTCGCCGAGCATTTCGGTTTGCGGCCGGCTTACTGTCATGCCGTGCAGGTCGGCGGCGCGACCGGCATGGCGATGGCGATGCTGGCGCATCAGGTTGTCGAGGCGGGGCTGGCCCGGCATGTGCTGGTGGTCGGCGGCGAGAACCGGCTGACCGGGCAGAGCCGCGATGCCTCGATCCAGGCGCTCGCCCAGGTCGGGCATCCGGCCTACGAACTGCCGCTGGGGCCGACGATCCCGGCCTATTACGGCCTCGTCGCCTCGCGCTACATGCACGAATACGGTGTCACGCAGGAGGATCTTGCCGCGTTCGCGGTCCTGATGCGGGCCCATGCGCGCACCCATCCCGGCGCCCAGTTCCATGACGCCATCACGGTGGCCGACGTGATGGCGTCGAAGCCGGTGGCCTCGCCGCTGAAACTGCTGGACTGCTGTCCGGTGTCGGACGGCGGTGCGGCTTTCATTGTCAGCCGCGAGCCGACCGGCGACATCGGCGTGCGCGTCCGCGGCTGCGCCCAGGCGCACACCCACCAGCACGTCACCGCCGCGCCGGCATTGAGCCAACTCGGCGCCGAGATCGCCATCGCGCGCGCCAAGCAATCCGCGGGCGTCGCGATCGGCGACGTCCGCTATGCGGCGGTCTATGACAGCTTCACGATCACGCTGGCGATGCTGCTCGAAGACCTCGGCCTCGCCGGGCGGGGCGAGGCGGCGGCGCGGGTGCGCGACGGATATTTCGGCCGTGACGGCGACATGCCGCTCAACACCCACGGCGGACTGTTGAGCTACGGGCATTGCGGTGTCGGCGGTGCGATGGCGCATCTGGTCGAAACGCATCTGCAGATGACGGCGCGCGCGGGCAACCGTCAGGTCAGGGACGCCTCCGTTGCGCTGCTGCATGGCGACGGCGGCGTGCTGTCGTCCCATGTCAGCATGTTCCTGGAGCGCGTGCGATGAGCATGAGTATGGCCGACAAGCGGGACTGGACCGATGGCGTCGAGGCGATCCAATATCAGGAATGCCCGCGCTGCGGCGCGATCCAGTATTTCCAGCGCAAGTTCTGCTGCGCGTGCGGCGCGCCTGATCCGACCCTCAAAACCGCGAGCGGCGAGGGCGTCGTCTATGCGACCTCGCTGGTGATGCGCGCCGCGACGCCGGAAACGCGCGCGCACGTTCCCTACAATGTGGTGCTTGTCGATGCGGTCGAGGGTTTCCGCATGATGGCGCACGGCGATAACGATCTGGCGATCGGCGACAAGGTGACCGCGACGTTCAGGCCGTTTGCCGGGCGCCTGGTGCCGTATTTCGAAAAGAGCAAGCCGTGAGCCGCGCGAGGGCCGTCCTCGATCCGCGCTAGCAGGCCGTTGAAAACCGCGCTGTCGTCATTCCGGACGGCGCGAAGCGCCGATCCGGAATCCGAAAAGATGCGAGGAAAGTCCGTGCGGCTGGATTTTCGGGTTCGCACCGGAGCCCGCGCCCCGGAATGACGGCCGAGGACTTTTCAATGCGCTGCTAGCTTTCGAGGATGGCGACCGCCTGGCCCTCGGCAACGACGTCGTCGACCTTGACCATGATCGATTTGATGGTGCCGCCGGCGGGGGCGCTGACCGGAATTTCCATCTTCATCGCTTCGACGAACACGACATCGTCGCCTTCGCTCACGGCTCCGCCGACCTCTGCGGCAATGGCGCAAACACGGCCGGCAACTTCGGCGATGATCTTGACGTCAGGCATTCCAGTCTCCGGATTTCAGTCTGCCGTGGACCGGCAGTCGGTGAGGTGATTTGGCGGCGGGATCGTACAGGTCTTGAGCCCCGACGCCATGCCGGACGTCCAATATTTCCGTCATAGCCCCATGAGCAGGCCGATGTTGTGGTGCCGAAAGGTCTACGTTACTTTGTCCCATAAGCGGAATTTTATTCCGCCATGCAGAATACAATGACCATTATGACGGACGGCGGGGGCTTGCGGGCGCGCGCTTCACCGCCAGATCAATGCGAGGTCCAATGGGGAGACGTTCTGAGCGGCTGAGCAAGGCAGGGATGGTGGCCGGCGACCTGACGGGCGACGGCGACGTGATCCAGGTGGTTTCGCGGGCATTCGAGGTCTTGCGTTGCTTCGACGGGCACGAAGCGCGGCTGGGAAACCTCGAGATTTCAAATCGTTGCGGTCTGCCGCGGTCGACCGTCTCGCGATTGACCCACACCCTGACCCGGATGGGCCAGCTGGTCTATCTTCCACGCGACCAGAAATATCGGATCGGTCCGAGCGCGGTCGCGATGAGCGCGTCGATGCTACGCGGGCTCCAGCTTCGCAGGCTGATCTGCGCGCGCCTGGAAGAACTCTCGGTCGATATCCCCGGAACGATCGGCTTCGTCATTCCGGACCGTCTCCATCTGGTCTATCTCGAATTCGCCCGCTCGGCGACCGCGCTCGGCCTGCATTCGGGCGTCGGCACCCGGATTCCGATGGCGACGACGGCGGCCGGCCATGCTTATATCGCAGCGCTCGAGCCCGACATCGGCAGCGCGATCCTCTCCGAGATGGAGCGCGAAACGCCGGCGGATGCTGACATTCTGCGGCCGCTGATGGAGGACAACCGGCGTTTTCTGGCCACGCACGGATATGTCACGGCTTGCGGCCTCTGGAGCCCGCATATCAACGGCGTCGCGGCGCCGCTGTGGTCGCCGCAGTATCAGACCTATGTCGTCATCACGATCGGCCTGCTCGCGGCGATGTATGACGAGGCACGCCTTCACGGGGAGGTCGCGCCGCGGCTGCTCGAGCTTTCGCGGGCCATCGGGGGAATTCTCACCGGCGAAGGCCCGATCCTGAACAATATCGAGCGCGAGTCGCTGTCGGCGCCGCTCAACATGAATGTCATCAATGCGGAGATAAGGAATGATCTGGAAGCCGGAACTGGACGAACTCGCTCGGCGCGAAACCTTCGCGCAAGCGATGGGCGGCGCTGACAAGGTCAAGCGTCAGCGCGACCAGGGCCGGCTCAACGTCCGCGAGCGGATCGACAGGATCCTCGACCGGGCCAGCTTCCACGAAATCGGCGCGGTTTCCGGCATCGGCGAATACAACGACAAGGGCGAACTGACGACCCTTACGCCGGCCAATTGCGTGTTCGGCCGCGGCAAGGTCGACGGCCGCACCGTGGTGATCGTCGGTGACGACTTCACCGTCCGCGGCGGCTCGGCCGATGCGTCGATCTCCGCCAAGCCCCTGATGGCCGAGGAAATGGCCGCCAACTTCCGCCTGCCGATCATCCGCGTGATTGAAGGCTCCGGCGGCGGCGGCTCGGTGAAGACGATCGAGACCAAGGGGGCGGCCAATCTGCCCGGCGGCATCGGCGGCACGCGCTGGTACGCCTACACGACCGGCAATCTCGCGCAGGTGCCGGTGGTCGGGCTCGGGCTCGGCTCGGTGGCCGGCCTCGGCGCGGCGCGGCTGGCGGCGAGCCATTATTCGGTGATGACGAAAACGTCGGCGATGTTCGTTGCGGGGCCGCCGGTGGTGGCGCGGCTCGGTCAGGATCTCGACAAGCAGGGGCTCGGCGGCTGGGAAATCCAGACCAAGTCCGGAGCCATCGATCATGCCGTCGATACCGAGGAAGAAGCGTTCGAATGCGCGCGGCGGTTCCTGTCGTACCTGCCGTCGTCGGTCTACGACCTGCCGCCGACACTGCCTTGCGACGATGACCCGGAGCGCGCCGACGAAAGCCTGATGAAGGCGGTGCCGCGCAGCCGCCGCCAGGTCTACAAGATGCGGCCGATCATCCAGACGGTGGTCGACAAGGGCTCGTTCTTCGAGATGGGACAGAACTTCGGCCGCTCAGTCATCACCGGCTTCGCGCGGTTCGACGGCCGCGCGGTCGCGCTGCTGGCGAGCGATCCCTACCACTATGGCGGCTCGTGGACCGCGGACGCCTGCCAGAAGGTCGTCCGTTTCATCGATATGGCCGAGACCTTCCACCTTCCGGTGGTCTACCTGATGGACTGCCCGGGCTTCATGATCGGCCTCGAGGCCGAGAAGTCGGCCACCATCCGGCACGGCGTCAGGGCCATGGCGGCGGTTAACCAGACCACGGTGCCGTGGTGTACGATCATCGTCCGCAACGCCTTCGGCGTCGCCGGCGTCGTGCATCAGCCGGCCGACCGTTACTCCATGCGCTATGCGTGGCCCTCGGCCTATTGGGGCTCGCTGCCGCTGGAAGGCGGCATCGAGGCAGCCTATCGCGCGGAAATCGAAGCCGCCGATGATCCCAAGGCCAAGCTGCAGGAGATCGAGGATCGGTTGAACAGGCTTCGCTCGCCGTTCCGGTCCGCGGAGAAGTTCTGGGTCGAGGAGATCATCGATCCGCGCAAGACGCGCTCGCTGATCTGCGAATTCGCCCGCCTTGCCGAGCCGCTGCGCATGCCGGGGCCGCCGCGGATGTCGATTCGGCCGTAATATCGATCCAGATATCGATCCATGACGGGGGTCGCCTCCGCCGCGGCGGAGGCGAATGTCAGTCAGCCCTTCTTCGCCTTGCGCTGCACGAAGTCCTGCATCAGCGCCTGCGGCTCGCCGGTCAGGTAGGACCGTCCGAACACGCCGACCGACAGGTCGATCGATTCCTTGAGCGGCAGGTCTTCCCACTGCCGCATCAGGTCTTTCTGCGCGCGCACGGCCTGCGGGGCACATTCCAGCAGCAGTTCGATCACGCCTTCGACAGCCTCGTCGAGGCCGCCGTCCGTGGCGACGACGTCGACCAGCCCCCAGGCCAGCGCGGTCGGCGCATCGACGGTGGCGGCGGTCATCACCAGCCAGCGCGCACGTCCCCAGCCGATCAGGCGTGGCAGCAGCGCGGCATGGATCACCGACGGAATGCCGACCCGCACTTCCGGCATCGAGAATTTGGCATCGGCGGCGGCGACGCGGAAATCGCAGGCGGCCGCGAATTCCAGGCCGCCGCCGAGGCACCAGCCGGGCATCCGCGCGATCGTCGGCGCCGGGAACGCGCGAACCGCTTCGCAGAGGTCGCGCAGGCCCGAGATGAATTTTTCGGCGGACGGCTGGTCCAGCGTCGCCATCTCCTTGATGTCGGCGCCGCCGATCATGCTCTTTTCGCCCTGACCGCGGATCACCAGCGCGCGGATGCTGTCGTCCTTGGCGAGGGCCGTCAGCCCCTCGCGCACCGCGGTGATGACGGGGGTGCCGAGGATATTGAGCGAACCTGCGTTGCTGATGGTCAGGCGCACGATGCCGCGGGCGTCGCGCTCGACGCCGCAATGCGAATTAAGCATGTCCATGAAGGAGTCCCGTTTCGAAGAAGCTGCCGTATTCTATCGTTGGCATCTTCGCATATGCAAATCAACCGGCGGTTGCGGTGCAGCGCGGGCAGTCATGGCTTGCTGTCAGGAAAACGGTGCCATCGGGCGTCAAACGTTATATGATTTGCGGCATATAAAGACGGTCGATCGTTTCCTCCCGAGGGAGTCCCCATGCGCTATTCCAAGGACCACAAGCGCGAAACCCACGAGCGCATTGTCCGGAAGGCTTCCGTCAAGCTGCGGGAGCGCGGGGCGCACGGCATCGGCGTCGCGGATCTGATGAAGGAAGCGGGGCTGACCCATGGCGGCTTCTATGCTCACTTTCCGTCGCGCGAGGCGCTGGTGGTCGAGGCATTCGCCTATGCGATGGACCGTTCCGCGGCGCGCTGGGAGCGGATCGCGGAGGAGACGCCGGCCGACAAGCGCTTTGCCGCCATCATCGATTCCTACCTGTCGTCCGCGCATCGCGACAATCCGGGCACTGGATGCGCGGTTCCGGCCCTGGCCGCCGAGATCGCGCGAGAGGGATCGAAGACGCGCAAGGTGTTCGCCGAGAAGCTGGAGCGGATGATCGACCGGCTCGCGGGGCAGCTTCCCGGACGTTCGCGGAAAGCCGCGCGCGAGCAGGCTCTGGCCTCGCTCGCGACCATGGTCGGGGCGGTGATCCTGGGTCGCGCCGGCGGCGGCGAATTCTCGGATGAGATTTTGGCGGCCAGCCGCAAGGCGCTGCTGGGCGGATTTGCGCCGGAGAAGGCCGACGGCCGCAAGCGCGCGGCCAGGAAGGCGGCGAAGCCTCCGTCACAAGATTGAAGTCGCTGGCACCGCGTCAGCGAACCGGCGCCGCCTTGCGATACCGGAATGCGTGGCCGCATCCGCATTTTCGCAAAAGGGATGCGCGCAGAAATCCCTTTCCCTGACCCGTGCGGAAGGGCCAGAATGGCCCGGAAACACGCTTTCGGAGGAAGATATGCGCACAGTGGGACATTTCATCGGCGGCAAGCACGTCAAGGGCACCTCGGGCCGCTTCGCCGACGTCTATCAGCCGATGACGGGCGATGTGCAGGCGCAGGTGGCTCTGGCGTCCAAGGCCGAACTGCGTGCCGCCGTCGAAAATGCCAAGGCCGCGCAGCCCGCCTGGGGCGCCACCAATCCGCAGCGCCGCAGCCGCATCCTGATGAAGTTCCTCGAGCTCGTGGCCCGCGACAACGACGAGATGGCGGAACTGCTGGCCCGCGAGCACGGCAAGACCATTCCGGACGCCAAGGGTGACATCTTCCGCGGCGTCGAGGTGGTGGAATATTCGCTCGGCATGCCCGAGCTTCTGAAGGGCGGCTTCTCGGAAGGCGTCGGCCCCGGCATGGATGGCTATTCGATCCGGCAGCCGCTCGGCGTCGTCGCCGGCATCACGCCGTTCAACTTCCCGGCCATGATCCCGATGTGGAAGTTCGCGCCGGCGATCGCCTGCGGCAATGCCTTCATCCTCAAGCCGTCGGAGCGTGATCCCGGCGTGCCGATGAAGCTTGCCGAACTGATGATCGAGGCGGGGCTGCCGCCCGGCATCCTCAACGTCGTCAACGGCGACAAGGAGGCGGTGGACGCCATCCTCGACGACCTGGATATCGCGGCCGTCGGCTTCGTCGGCTCGTCGTCGATAGCGCAATACATCTACGAGCGCGCGGCCGCGACCGGCAAGCGCGCCCAGTGCTTCGGCGGTGCCAAGAACCACATGATCATCATGCCGGACGCGGACCTCGACCAGTCGGTCGATGCGCTGGTGGGCGCCGGCTACGGCGCGGCCGGCGAGCGCTGCATGGCGGTGTCGGTGGCGGTGCCGGTCGGCAAGGCCACCGCCGACCGCCTGATGGAGAAGCTGATCCCGCGCGTCGAAAGCCTCAAGATCGGCCCGTCGACCGATCCGAATGCCGATTTTGGCCCGCTGGTGACCAAGGCCGCGCTCGAGCGCGTCAGGAACTACGTCGATGTCGGCGTCAAGGAAGGCGCCAGGCTCGTGGTCGATGGCCGCGGCTTCAAGATGCAGGGCTACGAGAACGGCTTCTACATGGGCGGCTGCCTGTTCGACGACGTCACCAAGGACATGACGATCTACAAGGACGAGATTTTCGGGCCGGTGCTGTCGGTGGTACGCGCGAAGGATTTCGACGAAGCGGTCGCGCTACCGTCCGAGCACGAATACGGCAACGGCGTCGCGATCTTCACCCGCGACGGTGATGCGGCGCGCGAATTCACCGCGCGCGTCCAGGTCGGCATGGTCGGCGTCAACGTGCCGATCCCGGTGCCGGTGGCGTACTACACCTTCGGCGGCTGGAAGCGATCCGGCTTCGGCGACCTCAACCAGTACGGCCCCGACTCGGCGCGGTTCTATACCAAGACCAAGACGGTGACGTCGCGCTGGCCGTCCGGCGTCAAGGAGGGGGCTCAGTTCGCATTCCAGAGCAAGTGACGGACGCATCGCGAATGCAGTTTGCTCTCAATGAGGACCAGCACGCGATCCGCGACATGGCGCGCGGATTCGCGGAAGCGAAGATCGCTCCCTTCGCCCTGAAGTGGGACGAGGAGAAGCATTTTCCCGTCGACACCATGCGCGAGGCGGCGAGCCTCGGCATGGGCGGCATCTACATCAGGGACGATGTCGGCGGCTCGGCGCTGACCCGCTTCGACGCGGCGCTGATCTTCGAGGCGCTGGCGCAGGGCTGCCCCACCGTGTCGGCCTTCGTCTCGATCCACAACATGGCGTCGTGGATGATCGATTCCCACGGCTCGGACGCCCAGCGCCGGCGCTGGCTGCCCAAGCTCTGCACCATGGAATGGCTCGCCAGCTATTGCCTCACCGAGCCCGGTGCCGGGTCCGATGCGGCGGCGCTGCGGACCAGGGCGGTCCGCGACGGCGACCACTACGTGCTCAACGGGCAGAAGCAGTTCATCTCCGGCGCCGGCGATACCGACATCCTCGTGACCATGGTGCGCACCGGCGGCGACGGCCCCGGCGGGATTTCGACGCTGGTGATCGATCGCGACACGCCGGGCGTGTCGTTCGGCGCCAACGAGCGCAAGATGGGCTGGAATGCGCAGCCGACCCGCGCGGTGATCTTCGAGAACGCCCGCGTGCCGGTGGACAATCGCCTCGGCGAGGAAGGCATCGGCTTCAAGATCGCGATGGCGGGGCTCGATGGTGGCCGCCTCAATATCGCCGCCTGTTCGCTCGGCGGCGCGCAGGCGGCGCTCGACAAAACGCTGGCCTATGCGCGGGAGCGCAAGGCGTTCGGCAAGCGGCTGGATGAATTCCAGGCGCTGCAATTCCGCCTTGCCGACATGGCGACTGAACTCGAAGCCGCCCGCACCTTCCTGTGGCGTGCCGCGGCGGCTCTGGACCGCAAGGATCCCGATGCCACCCAGCTTTGTGCCATGGCCAAGCGCTTCGGCACCGATGTCGGTTTCGCTGTCGCCAACGACGCGCTGCAATTGCATGGCGGCTATGGTTATCTTGCGGAGTATGGCATGGAGAAGATCGTGCGCGATCTTCGCGTGCATCAGATTCTGGAAGGGACCAACGAAATCATGCGCCTGATCGTGTCGCGGAAACTGATCGAGGGTGGGCGATGAATGCGGGCGGCGCCGAGCCGGACCTGATCGTCCGGCGCGAGGGTGCGGCCGGCATTCTGCGGCTCAATCGTCCGAAGACCATCAATGCGCTGACGCTCGAGATGACGCGGGAGATCGCCGTGGCGCTCGATGCATTCGAGGCCGATCCCGAGGTCGGACTGGTCCTGCTGGAAGGGGCGGGCGAACGCGGGCTGTGCGCCGGCGGCGACATCCGCGGCCTCTACGAGAGCGCAAGGGCGCATGGCGACCTCGGCAAGGTGTTCTGGCGCGAGGAATACATCCTCAACGCGCGCATCGCCGCGTTTCCGAAGCCCTATGTCGCATATATGGACGGGCTGGTGATGGGCGGCGGCATCGGACTTGCCGCGCATGCCAGCCATCGGATCGTGACCGAGAAGACCAAGGTGGCGATGCCCGAGGTCGGGCTTGGATTCTTTCCGGACGTCGGCGGCACCTGGCTGCTGTCGCGGGCGCCGGGCGAGATCGGCACCTATCTCGGCCTCACCGGGCAGGCCGCGAATGGCGCGGATGCGGTTCACGCCCGCATGGCGGATGTCGAGATTGCCACCGCCGACTGGGCCGCGCTGCGCGCGGTGCTGACGGAATTGCCGGCGGATGCCGATGGCGACGCGGTTATGGCCGGGATCCAGGACTTTGCCGTTGCGGCGGTGCGGGGGCCGGTCGCGCGGCAGCAGGATCTGATCGACCGCGCCTTCGGTCACGACACCGTCGAGGAGATCGTTGCGGCGCTGGCACAGGATGGCTCCGCTTTCGCTTCAGTGACGCTCGCGGCGATGAAGGACAAGTCGCCGCGCGGCCTCAAGGTCGCGCTGAAGCTCTTGCGGCTCGCGCGCGCGTCATCGTCGCTCGCGGAATGCCTGGTTCGTGAATATCGCGCCGCCCTCGAGGTGTTCGCCAGCGCCGATTTCGTCGAGGGCGTGCGCGCGGCGATCATCGACAAGGATCGCGATCCGAAATGGATGCCTCCCGATCTGGAAGGCGTGACACCGGAGATCGTCGATCGTTATCTCGCACCCCTGGGAGACGACGACCTGGTCTTCAAGGCTTGAGAAACGGAAAAACACTCAGAGGAAACGTCATGGCGAACATCGCATTCATTGGCCTCGGCAACATGGGCGGCCCGATGGCCGCGAACCTCGTCAAGGCCGGGCACAAGGTGCTGGGCTTCGATCTCGTCGCGACCTCGCGTGATGCCGCGCAGGCCGCCGGCGTCTCGATCGCCGCGACCTCGATCGAGGCGGTCAAGGGCGCTGAAATGGTCGTCACCATGCTGCCCGCCGGCAAGCATGTCCTGTCGGTGTGGAGCGAGCTTCTGCCGGCGGTGGCGAAGGGTGCGCTGGTGATCGACTGCTCGACCATCGACGTGGCAAGCGCGGTGGAGGCCCACGGCCTTGCGGCCAGGCATGGCGTGATGTCGGTGGACGCGCCGGTCTCGGGCGGCGTCGGCGGCGCCCAGGGCGCGACGCTGACCTTCATGTGCGGGGGCGGCGACAAGGCGTTCGCGGCGGCCAGGCCGATCCTTGAAGCCATGGGCAAGAAGATCGTTCACTGCGGTGATGCCGGGGCCGGGCAGGCAGCGAAAATCTGCAACAACATGATCCTCGGCATCTCGATGATCGGGGTCTGCGAGGCGTTCACGCTGGCCGAGAAGCTGGGCCTGTCGCACCAGGCGCTGTTCGACGTGGCGTCGACCTCATCGGGACAGTGCTGGTCGCTGACGACGTATTGTCCGGTGCCGGGGCCCGTCCCGACATCGCCCGCCAACAACGACTACAAGCCGGGCTTCGCGGCGGCGCTGATGCTGAAGGATCTCCGCCTGTCGCAGGAAGCGGCGAAGACCGCGGGCGCCGCGACGCCGATGGGCGCGCATGCCGAGGAGATTTATGCCGCGTTCGAGAAGGCGGGCCATGGCGGGGCGGATTTCTCCGGGATTATCAACTATCTTCGCGAACAGGCCGGCAAGAAATAGCCGCGACAATCGGAGGGCTCCCGCGATGACCAGCTTCCAGGACGCACGCGCCTTTCTCCTGAAAAACCGCGCCGACTACGACACGGCCGTTCGCGACTTCAAGTGGCCCGACCAGGCGGCGTTCAACTGGGCGCTCGACTGGTTCGATGCCGATCTGGCGCGCGATCCGGAGAGCAAGGACCGGCCCGGCCTCTGGATCGTCGATACCGCGAGCAACACCGAGACCAGATTGACGTTCGCCGAATTGTCGCGGCGGTCCAATCAGGTCGCGAACTTCCTGCGCGCGCAAGGCTTGAAGCGCGGCGACCATCTGCTGCTGCTGCTGGGCAACGTGGTGCCGCTGTGGGAAACCATGCTGGCCTGCATCAAGCTCGGCGTCGTCATCATCCCCGCGACGACGCTGCTGACGCCCGATGAATTGCGCGACCGGCTCGACCGCGGGCGGGCGAAGGCGGTGGTCGCCGGTCAGGACCAGGTATCGAAGTTCGACAGCCTCGGCACCGAGGGACTGACGCGGATCGTAGTCGGCAGCACGGGCGCGAATGCCGGCTGGCTGCCCTTCGAGGATACGGCTTCGGCCCCCGACATGTTCACGCCGGATGGTCCGACCCGGGCCGACGATCCGATGCTGCTCTACTTCACCTCCGGCACCACGGCGAAGCCGAAGCTGGTGCGGCACAGCCAGCGCAGCTATCCGGTGGGCGGGCTCTCCACCATGTACTGGCTCGGCCTGCAACCCGGCGACGTCCATCTCAACATCTCGTCGCCGGGATGGGCGAAGCATGCCTGGAGTTGCTTCTTCGCGCCGTGGAATGCGGGCGCGACGGTGTTCGTCGTCAACCAGCCGCGGTTCGACGCCAAGAGTTTGCTGGCGACCATCGGCCGCTGCGGCGTCACCACGCTGTGCGCGCCGCCGACGGTGTGGCGGCTGTTCATTCAGGAGAAGCTCGCGGACTTCAAGGTGGCGCTGCGCGAGGTGTGCGGCGCCGGCGAGCCGCTCAACCCGGAAGTGATCGATCAGGTCAAGGCGGCCTGGGGCCTGACCATCCGCGACGGCTACGGCCAGACCGAAACCACCGCGATGGCCGGCAATTCGCCGGGGCAGCCGGTCAAGATCGGGTCGATGGGGCGGCCGATGCCGGGCTACCACGTCAAGGTGATCGATGCCGACGGCAACCCGGCCAAAGAAGGCGAAGTTGCACTGGCGCTCGGTGCCGAACGGCCCGCCGGTTTGATGCAAGGGTATCAGACCGATGACGGCAGGCTCACCGGCGCCGACGGCGATGTCTATCGCAGCGGCGATGTCGTCTTCGTCGACGACGATGGCTACCTCACGTTCGTCGGGCGCGCCGACGATGTGTTCAAGTCGTCCGACTATCGTATCAGCCCGTTCGAGCTGGAAAGCGTGCTGCTCGAGCACGACCAGGTGGCGGAGGCGGCGGTGGTGCCGACGCCGGATCCGATCCGTCTCGCATTGCCGAAGGCTTATGTGCTGCTGACCGCCGGCACGGAGCCATCGGCCGCAACCGCGCTGTCGATCTTCCAGTATGTCCACAAGCGGCTTTCGCCGTTCAAGCGCATCCGCCGGATCGAGATCGTGACCGAATTGCCGAAGACGATCTCCGGCAAGATCAGGCGCGTTCATTTGCGGCGGCTCGAGCACGAGAACGATCGCGCCGACAGCTTGCGCGGCCAGGAGTTCCGCGAGGAGGACTTCCCCGAATTGCAGGCCGGACGCCCCGGAAACGCTGCATCCGCATAGTCGATCGCGCGCGGGCAGCGACATCATGCGCAGATTCCGCTTGGCCAAGCCTCCATTGTGTGAAAAGTGCTGGCCGGACCGATACGGAGCCGTGTCGGCCGGAATTTGGCGGAGCTAGGTTGGGCGGAATGGGTTTGACGATTGAGCGCGATGCCTACATGGGCATGGTCGGCAAGGAGATCGGCGTTTCATCCTGGCATCTGGTGGATCAGGGGCGGATCGACGCCTTCGCCGATGCGACCGAGGATCACCAGTTCATTCACGTCGATCCGGAGCGGGCCGCGCGCGAAACACCGTTCGGTGCGACGATCGCCCATGGATTTTTGACGATGTCGCTGCTCAGTGTCTTTTCCTATGAGGCGCTGCCGAAGATCGGCGGCGCGACCATGGGGGTCAATTACGGCTTCGACAGGCTGCGCTTCGTCTCGCCGGTGCGGGCCGGATCGCGCGTTCGCGGCCGCTTCACGCTGACCGAGGCGACGATGCGCAAGCCGAACGAACTTTTGTCGCGAACCAGCGTCAGCGTCGAGATCGAAGGTGAGCAGCGGCCGGCGCTGGTCGCCGACTGGCTCGGCCTCGTCTACTTCGCTTAGATACAAAGGCAGGACAATCATGACAATCAGGTTTGATGGGCGCGTTGCGATCGTGACCGGCGCCGGCAACGGTCTGGGGCGGGCGCACGCGCTGGGGCTTGCCGCGCGCGGCGCCAGGGTCGTCGTCAACGATTTCGGCGGCGCGCGCGACGGCACCGGCGGCTCGCTCACCGCGGCCGAAACCGTTGTCGAGGAAATCCGCAAGGCCGGCGGCGAAGCCATCGCCGACGGCGCCGACGTTTCCGATTTCGAGCAGGTCACCGCGATGGTTGCGAAAGCGACCGAGACCTGGGGCAGCGTCGACATCATGTGCGCCAATGCCGGCATCCTGCGCGACAAATCGTTCGTCAAGATGGAGGTCGCGGACTTTGCCAAGGTGATCGCGGTCCACCTCACGGGCACCTTCTATTGCTGCAAGGCGGTGTGGGACGGGATGCGCGAGCGCAACTACGGCCGCATCGTGCTGACCACGTCGTCGTCCGGCCTTTACGGCAACTTCGGGCAGGCCAACTACGGCGCGGCCAAGAGCGGCATGGTCGGCCTGATGAATGTGCTCGCCGAGGAGGGCCGCAAATACAACGTGCGGGTCAACACGATCTCGCCGACGGCCGCGACCCGCATGACGGAGGAGCTTCTTCCGCCGCAGGCGCTCGAACTGATGAAGGCGGATGCAATCACGCCCGCGGTGCTGTTCCTGCTGAGCGAGGATGCGCCGACCCGGACCATCATGGGGGCGGGCGCGGGCTCCTTCGCCGTCATCAGGATTCTCGAGAGCGAAGGCATCAACCTGCCGGAATCGGACTGGACGCCGGACGCGATCGCCGCGCACTTTGCCGAGATCGCCGACATGGCGACGGCGCGGCCGCTCGAAGGTGCGTTCCAGCAGACCCAGAAATATATCGAGCAGGCCGCCAAAGCCGCCGGTATCAAGCTCGGGGAATAAGCCGGCACATCGCGGCGTTCACGCATGACGGCTCCATTCGCGCAGGACGTTGCGGTGATCGGTGCCGGGCCGGCCGGCCTGATGGCCGCCGAGGTCGCGGCGGCCGGCGGGGCGCGCGTGACCGTGTTCGAGGCGATGCCGTCGGCCGGCCGCAAGCTGCTGATGGCCGGGCGCGGCGGATTGAACCTCACACACAGCGAGCCGTTGCCGGCGTTCCTGTCGCGCTACGGCGACGCCGCCGCACCGCTCGCGCCGGGTCTCGCGGCATTCTCGCAGAACGATCTGCGCGCCTTCAGCCATGGTCTTGGCGAGGAAACGTTCGTCGGTTCGAGTGGCCGGGTGTTTCCGAACAGCTTCAAGGCGTCGCCGCTGCTGCGTGCGTGGCTGCGGCGGCTGGACGGCATGGGTGTGAGACTAGCCCTGAAACATCGCTGGATTGGCTGGAGCGATTCCGGCGACCTGGTTTTTCAAGCGCCGCGGGGACGCATGGATGCGGGCGCAGCGGCCACGGTTCTGGCGCTCGGCGGCGCGAGCTGGCCGCGCCTGGGATCGGATGGCAACTGGACCGCGCTTCTGGAAAAGCGCGGCGTCAGGGTGGCTCCCTTGCGTCCGGCGAATTGCGGATTTGCGATTCACTGGTCCGATCGATTCCAGGCGCGCTTTGCCGGAGCCCCGCTCAAGACCATCGGTCTGTCGTTCCGCGACCGCGCCATCCGCGGCGAGGCCGTCATCACGCGCGACGGCATCGAGGGCGGCGCCGTCTATGCGTTGTCGGCCGCGCTGCGCGATGCGATCGCCGCCGATGGCGAAGCCGTGCTGCGGCTCGACCTTCGACCCGATCTGGATGTCGATCGGCTGAACGCGCGCTTGGCCGCGCTGCGCGGCAAGCGATCTTTCTCGACCTTCCTCCGGAAGACGGCCGGATTGACGCCGGTCGGGATCGGCCTGCTTCACGAGGTCGCCCACAGCGAGAGCATCGCATTGTCCGCCTTGCCGTCATCGGCACTGGCGGATCGGATCAAGGCCCTGCCGCTCGTGCTGACCGCGCCGTCGCCGCTGGCACGGGCGATCTCCACCGCCGGCGGGATCGGCCTCGATGAGCTGGATGACGACTACATGCTGCGGCGGTTGCCCGGCGTCTTTGCCGCGGGCGAGATGCTGGACTGGGAAGCACCGACCGGCGGCTATCTCCTGCAGGCGTCGTTCGCCACCGGCGCGGCCGCCGGACGCGGCGTGCTCAAATGGCTCGGCCGGTCACGTTAGGGTTTGATCTACTTACGTTGAATCAGACGCGCCGTTTATCTTTCTGTTTGAGCATGATCTTTTCCGAAAACCGGCTTCCACTTTTCGGGATCGTGCTCCAGCGAATCCGGGCCCCAACCGTCGCGATAATAAAGTCTCAGGACGTTATGCCTGCTCGATTTCCTCGCGCAGCATTTCGAGTTCGAGCCAGCGGGTCTCGGCATCGTGAAGCTTGTCCTGGGCGGCCGCTATCGCCGTCGTCGCGCGGTCGAAGGTCTTGCGGTCGCGGGCATAGAGATCGAGATCGTCGAGTTGCCGCTGGAGGCGGGCGATCTCGGATTCCAGCTCGGCGATGGTCTTCGGCAACGTTTCGAGCGCGTGCTTTTCGTTGAAGGTCAGGCGGCGCTTCTTCGGCGACGGCGCTGCTGGGACCGACCGCGCGGCGGCGGGCTCCTTCACCGGCTGCCGCGCGGGTTGCCGCTGCAGATCGGCGCCGCGTTGCGTCAGCATGTCCGAATAGCCGCCGGCATATTCGACCCAGCGGCCGTCGCCGTCGGGCGCGATGACCGACGTCACCACGCGGTCGAGAAAGTCGCGGTCGTGGCTGATGAGCAGCACAGTGCCCTCGTAGTCGCCGAGCATCTCCTCCAGCACGTCGAGCGTTTCGAGATCGAGGTCGTTGGTCGGTTCGTCGAGCACCAGCAGGTTGGACGGTTTCGCCAGCGCGCGCGCCAGCATCAGACGGCCGCGCTCGCCGCCGGAGAGGGCCTCCAGCGGCGTGCGGACCTGCTCCTGCGAGAACAGGAAGTCTTTCATGTAGCTGACGACATGCTTCGGGGTGCCGCCGACCATGACATGGTCGCCGCGGCCGCCGGTGAGGGTTTCCGCGAGGGTGGCTTTCGGATCGAGGCTTTCGCGATGCTGATCGAGCGTCGCCATCTCAATGTTGGCGCCGAGCCGCAGGGAGCCGACGTCCGGCTCGACGGCGCCGGTGAGCAGGCCGATCAGCGTCGTCTTGCCGGCGCCGTTGGGCCCGACGATGCCGACCCGGTCGCCCCGCTGGATGCGGGTCGAGAAGTTGCCGACGATGGTGCGGCCGCCGTAAGCCTTCGACAGCCCCCTGGCCTCGATCACCATGCGGCCGGACTTGTCCGCGTCCGACGCCGCCAGATTGGCGCGGCCGGCGGCGCCGCGATAGTCGCGCCGTTCGGCGCGCAGCGCGTGCAGGTTGGCCAGCCGCCTGACGTTGCGCTTGCGGCGGCCGGAGACGCCGTAGCGCAGCCAATGCTCTTCGGCGACGATCTTGCGGTCCAGCTTGTGCTGGTCGCGTTCTTCCTCGGCCAGCAGTTCGTCGCGCCAGCCCTCGAAGGCTTCGAAGCCGCGCTCCATCCGCCTGATCTGGCCGCGGTCGAGCCAGGCGGTGCTGCGCGACAGATTGGAAAGAAAGCGGCGGTCGTGGCTGATGATGACGAGCGCGCCGCGGCGCGAACGCAGCTCGGTCTCCAGCCACTCGATGGTGGTGAGGTCGAGGTGGTTGGTCGGCTCGTCCAGCAGCAGGATGTCCGGCGACGGCGCGAGCACGCGCGCAAGGGCGGCGCGGCGGGCTTCGCCGCCGGACAACCGGGCCGGGTCCTCATCGCCCCGCAGGCCGAGCTGTTCCAGGAGGAATCGTGCGGGGTAGGGGTCGTCGCCGGGGCCGAGGCCGGCCTCGACATAGGCCAGCGTGGTCGCCGCTCCGGCGAAGTCGGGCTCCTGCGGCAGGTAGCGGATCGTGGCGCCGGGCTGCACGAAGCGGGTGCCGCCATCCGGCTCGACCAGGCCGGCGGCGATCCTGAGCAGCGTCGATTTGCCGGAGCCGTTGCGGCCGATCAGGCAGACCCGCTCTTCCGCCGAGACGGACAACTCGACGCTGGCCAGAAGCGGCGTGCCGCCGAAGGTCAGCGCGATATCTTTCAACTGGATGAGGGGTGGCGCCATGGTCGCTGGTCGTTGTCTCGCAGTTAGGTCCGTGCGCGCTGGATGCGGCGGATGGCCTGATCCAGGGCCGAGAGAAATGCCGAGCGGTGGCGCGGCGAAAACGACGCCGGGCCGCCTGTGACATCGCCGCTCGCGCGCAGGTCGGTCATCAGGTTGCGCACCGCCAATGTCATGCCGATCGAGTCCTCGGTGAAGGGCTTGCCGGTCGGCGCGATTACGACGGCGCCGGCCTTCACGCACCGGCTGGCGAGCGGAACGTCCGACGTCACCACGATATCGCCCGTGGTGGCGCGTTCGGCAATCCAGTCGTCGGCGGCGTCCATGGCGCTACCGGCCGCGATGCGCTCGATCAGTGGATCGTTCGGCACGCGGATGAAGTTGCCGGCCACGACGCTGACGGGCAACCCGTGGCGCCCCGCCACGCGATAGACCTCGTCCTTCACCGGGCAGGCGTCGGCGTCGATATAGATGCGGGTCGGGCTCAAGGATCGATCATTCCGTATGGTGGAGAATTGAGCGCAGTGTGTAGGCGATTGTGAGCGGGAATGCGAGCAAAACGACGGATCGCGCTTGCGAAGCCGGCCGCTTTGCGTACCATCGCGGCAACCACATGCAACCCGAGGGAACCCGCCCGCAATGACCGCGTCTCCGAACGTCTATCGTGTTTCGGCCTTTAACACGGCGAAGCAGTCCGAAAACAAGATGCATGACGACGTCGTCGCGCAACGTTACGGATTCAGCGGCGGCCTGGTGCCCGGCGTCGAGGTGCTGGCGTATATGATGCACGTGCCGGTGACGAAATGGGGCCGCGATTTTCTCGGGCGCGGCCGGATCGAGGGCCGCTTCGTCAAGCCGGTCTATGACGGCGAGATGGCGGATGTGATCGCCGACGAACAGGGCGGCACGCTTGCGTTGCGGGTCGAGAGCCGGGGCGAACTCTGCGCCGTCGGCAGCGCGTCAATGCCCGATGTGGTCGAACGGGTTTCGCTCGATGCCTATCCGGACACGCTGCCTGTCGCGACGCGGGCGCCGGTGAATGCGGAATCTTATGCGCTCGACAAGTGGCTCGGCACCGCGCCGCGCACCTGGGATGCCGATGCGCTTCAGGTCTATCTCGATGAAGTCCGCGAAACCGATCCGGTCTTTCGCGAGTCCGGGCTTGTCCATCCCGGCGTGTTGCAGCGGATCATGAACCAGGTGCTGGTGCAGAATGCGATTCTCGGGCCGTGGATTCACGTCGGCAGCGCGATGCAGCTCCTGGCCGCGGCGAAGATCGGCGATGAACTGGCGGCGCGCGCCAGGGTGACGGCGAACTACGACAAGAAGGGGCACCGCTTCGTCGTGCTCGATGCGCTCGTCGTGGCCAACGGCCGGACGCCGGTGGCGCACTGCCATCACGTGGCGATCTATCAGCCGCGCGAGCAGGCGGCGGCCTGATATCCTTCTCAGGCGTCCCGCGCGGGCGTATGCGCATCCTGGATGGCGCGCCAGACCCGCTCGGGCGTCAGCGGCATATCGACGTGGCTGACGCCGACCTCGGACAGCGCATCGATCGCCGCATTGACCACGGTCGACAGGCTGCCGGCGCAGCCGGCTTCGCCGCAGCCCTTGGTGCCGAGCGGATTGAGCGCCGTCGGCGAGGGATGATCGCCGACCGCCATGTTCGGAATATCGGTCGCGCGCGGCAGGGCGTAGTCCATGAACGATCCGGTGATCGGCTGGCCGTCGGCATCGTAGCTGACGGCTTCCATCAGCGCCTGCCCGATTCCCTGCGCGACACCGCCGTGCAACTGGCCGGCGACGATCATCGGGTTGATGATGGTGCCGAAATCGTTGACGCCGGTGTAGCGCACCACCGAGGTCACGCCGGTTGCGGGATCGATCTCGACTTCGGCGACGTGGCAGCCGTTCGGAAAGGTCGACGGCACCTGCGCAACCGTGTGATCGACATCGAGCGACGACGGGACGCCGTCCGGCAGCTTTGCCTCGCGCATCCGCCGCGCCAGGTCGATGATGCCGATGCCGCGGTCGGTGCCCGCGATGGCGAAGCGTCCGCCGGCGAATTCGATATCCTCCACGCCGGCTTCGAGCAGGTGCGCGGCCGCGAGCTTGCCCTTCTCGATGATCTTCGCCGAGGCTTCGACGATCGCCATGCCGCTCGCGGTGATGGAGCGTGAGCCGCCGGTCCCGCTGCCGGCATGCACCACGTCGCTGTCGTTCTGTTGAAGCCGGACGCTTTCGAACGGGACGCCGAGCTGCGCCGCCAGCACCTGCGCGAACGGCGTCGCGTGGCCCTGGCCGTAGTCGAGCGTCCCGGTAATCAGCCGGACGCCGCCGTCGTCCTCGAACACGATCTTGCCGAGTTCGGGGCTCGGCGGCGCGGTGACTTCCAGATAGGAGCCGACCGCGATGCCGCGAAGGAGGCCGCGCTTGCGGCTGTCGCGCCTGCGTTTGGCAAAGCCGGCATGGTCGGCCAGTTCGAGCGCGGTGGCGAACACGCCCTGGAAGTCGCCGCTGTCGTAGGTGACGCCGGACGACGCCTTGAACGGCAGTTGCGCGGGCTTGATGAAATTCCGCTTGCGCAGCGTCAGCCGGTCGATGTTCATCTCGGCCGCGGCGCGATCGATCAGGCGTTCCATGAAGTAGTTCGCCTCGGGGCGGCCGGCGCCGCGATAGGCGCCCATCAGGGTGGTGTTGGTCACGACGCATTTGATATCGACGCCGAGCAGCGGCGTCCGATAGACGCTGGCGAGGTTCTTGCCGGTGTTGAGCGACAGCGGGCTCGGCGCGACGCCGGTGATATAGGCGCCCAGATTGCCGTATCCGCTGAGGCGGACGGCGAGGAAATGGCCGTTCTTGTCGAGGGCGAGTTCGCCGTGGATGGTCTGGGCGCGGCCGTGGCTGTCGGACAGGAAACTGGTGGCGCGCTCGTCGGTCCACTTCACCGGACGCCCAAGCTGCCTCGCCGCGTGCAGGATGCAGATGTATTCCGGATAATTGACGTTCTTCATGCCGAAGGAGCCGCCGACATTGGCGGTCAGCACCCGTATGTTTTCTTTCGGCTGCCTGAGCGTCTTCGCCAGGCCGGTGTGGCTGCCGGCGACGCCTTGCGTCGGCAACTGGATGGTGAAGCGCCCCGCCGGCCTGTCGAAGCTTGCAATCGCGGCGCGCGGCTCCATGGGGACCACGGCGACGCGGGTGTTGACGATGTCGAGACGGGTGACATGGGCGGCCGAAGCGAAGGCGGCATCCAGCGCGGCGGCGTCGCCATAGTGATAGTCGAGCGCCACGTTGTTCGGGATGTGGTCGTAGAGCTGCGGTGCGCCGGGCCTGGCGGCCTCCTCGGCGTCCGTCACCGCCGGCAGCGGGTCGATGTCGACTGTCACGGCCTCGGCCGCGTCGCGCGCCTGCGCCAGCGTTTCCGCCACCACGAACGCGACCGGATCGCCCACGAAGCGAACCTTGTCGGTCATCAGCGGCAGGCGGTTGGTTTGCAGCAACGGCGAGCCGTCGCGGTTCTTGAGCGGAAGCCCGCAGGTGAAGGGCGCGTAGTCCGTCAGGTCCGCGCCGGTCCACACGCCGAGCACGCCGGGCATTGCACGCGCGGCACTGGTGTCGATATCGCGGATCACGCCATGGGCATGGGTGCTCCTGACGATCCAGGCATGGGCCTGCCGGGGGAGCTGGAAATCATCGGTGTACCGGCCCTTGCCGCGGACCAGCGTATCGTCTTCCTTGCGGCGGACAGGCTGTCCGACCCCGAATTTTTGCAATGCAATAGCGTTGTCGAGGGGGCCGGAATTGCGATCCTGCATGCTGGCGTCCTGTCATGATGGGAATCGGACGGGCGGTAACCGCCTGGGATGGCGACCGCTCCTTCCAATTAGTCCGGCCATTCCATTGCGACAACGCCCGTTTGGACATGCCGCGTGCGTGCCGTGGTTGCGTCATCGCGCCACGCTGCTAAACTTTCCGTGAATGAGAATTTCATGCCGGCCTTCGCGGGCCGCGGAAAGACAGATTGCATGATTGAAGATGTCCGGCCAGTCGCCGGTCCGGAATCGGCTGGGCGCCAGGAACGCTCGTCCGGCGTCGTCGATGCGAGTGCGCCGCCGGCCGGTTGGCGGGCGCCTGCAACAAAGCCGGGCGTCTACGCCGCGCTCGACCTGGGGACCAACAACTGCCGGCTTCTGATCGCGTGCCCCGACGGTGAAGGGTTCAGGGTCATCGATTCCTTTTCACGGATCATCCGGCTGGGCGAGGGGGTTTCGGTCACCGGGCGGATCAGCGATGCGGCGATCGGCCGGGCGATCTCCGCGCTCAGCGTCTGCCGCGACAAGATGAGGCTGCGGAATGCGAAGCGGCTGCGGCTGATCGCGACCGAAGCCTGCCGGGCTGCGGCCAATGCCGAGGCGTTTCGCAGGCAGGTGGCCGCGCGGACCGGCATCGAACTCGAAGTGATCGATCGGGAGACCGAGGCCGCGCTGGCGGTGGTCGGCTGCTCGCCGCTGGTCGATCCGGCCGGACGCGGCGCAATCCTGTTCGACATCGGCGGCGGCTCCACGGAGCTGGTTCGGCTGGAACGGGACGGTGCCAACGGCGCCGGCACGCCGGTGGCAAAGGCGTGGATGTCGATTCCGCTCGGGGTCGTCACGCTGGCCGAGCGCTATGGCGGCAAGCACGTCACACGGGACATTTATGAGCGGATGGTGCGGGACGTCGCCGGGCACGTGGCGACATTCGCCGGGAAGCACGGCGGCGATCTCGAGGCGATGCATCTGCTCGGCACCTCGGGCACCGTGACCACGCTGGCCGGGATTCATCTCAAGCTGCCGCGCTACGACCGCCGCCGGGTGGACGGGCTGTGGCTCAGCGACGGCGAGATCGGTGCGGCGATCGGACAGTTGCTCGCGATGAGCTATCGGGAGCGCGCCGCCAACAATTGCATCGGCGTCGAGCGGGCCGACCTGGTGCTGGCCGGCTGCGCGATCCTGGATGCCATCCGGGCCGCGTTCCCGCTGCCGCGGCTGCGGGTCGCCGACCGTGGCCTGCGCGAGGGCATGCTGGTCGAGATGATGCGCGAGGACGGTGCCATCCGCACCGCCTGATGCATTGTCGCGCCCGATGTGATAGGCGCTGCCTGTTTTCGCAGAGGCAATGCATGGCCAAGGACACCACCGGACGTTTGCACGTCACCGTCAAGACCGGCGGCAAGCGCAAGCTGTCATCCAAGCTGTGGCTCGAGCGCCAGCTCAACGATCCTTACGTCGCCCAGGCCAGGCGGGACGGGTTGCGCTCGCGCGCGGCCTACAAGATCACCGAGATGGACGACAAGGCCCGTTTCCTCAAGCCGGGAATGGTGGTGGTCGATCTCGGTGCGGCGCCGGGCGGCTGGAGCCAGATCGCGGCGAAGCGCGTCGGCGCGGTTGAAGGCAAAGGCAAGGTGATCGCCATCGACCTGCTGGCGATGCCGGAGATTCCCGGCGTGACCTTTGCCCAGCTCGATTTCATGGATGCCGCGGCGCCGGACGCGCTGCGTGATATGATCGGAGACTGCGGCGTCGATGTCGTGATGTCGGACATGGCCGCCAACACCACCGGGCACCGCAAGACCGACCAGCTCCGCATCGTCGGGCTGGTGGAGGCGGCGGCCGACTTCGCCGCCGAAATCCTGAAACCCGGCGGCGCGTTCGTGGCGAAGGTGTTCCAGAGCGGCGCGGACGCCGACCTGCTGGCGCAGCTCAAGCGCGATTATGCGACCGTCCGGCACGTGAAACCGGCCGCGAGTCGGCAGGATTCCTCCGAACGCTATGTGCTGGCGACCGGCTTCCGCGGGCGAACGTGATGCGTTTTCCTCGTGTCGGCCGGCTTGGATGCCGACCGGAGACGCTTACGGATCATGATGGCCTGGGCGCCGATTGAGCCGCACTGGAGACTGAGGGCGCGCCATCCCTGCCGCGATTGAACTCGCGAAGCAGGCTCTCGATGCGATCCAGATCGCGCAGGTGCAGATCCCTTTGCGCGAATGGAATCTCGATGCCCTCGGCGCGGAATCGCTTGAGAACCTCCAGCCGGACCTCGTTCGCCACGCCGGCGTCGGTGCCGATATTGCCGACATGGAAGAAGACCTTGAACTCCAATGCGTCGGCCCCGAAGTCGTTGAGGATCGCAAACGGCTCGGGAGACTTCAGCACGCGCTGGTGGCTTGTCACGATGTCGAGGAGTATCTGGATCACCCTGTCCGGATCGGAATCGTAGCCGGCGCCGACGGTGACCGACAGGCGGGCGGAAAAGGTGCCATGCATCCAGTTGACGACCTGTCCGCTGATCAATTCGGCATTCGGGACGATGACCGAAAGATTGTCATAGGTGACGATCTCCGTTGCGCGGACGTTGATGCGCTTGACGATGCCCATGCGCGTGCCGACCTCGATACGGTCCCCCACCTTGATGGGCCGCTCCACGAGAAGAATGATCCCTGAGACAAAGTTGTTGATGATCGCCTGCAGTCCGAAACCGATACCGACCGACAACGCGCCCGCGACGATCGCGATGTTCTGCAGGTTGATGCCGAGATACGACATTGCGAAGATGACGGCGAGGAGGGTGCCGATATAGCCGGCGCCGGTGCGGATCGAGCTGCGCAAGCCGACATCGAGATTTGTTTCGGGAAGGAAACGCCCCTCGAGCCAGCGTTGAACTGCCCGGGTCGCGGCAATGCCGATCACCAGCACGAGGAGGCCGAGAAGAATCGCAGATGGCGAGATGGTGAAGCCGCCGACCGTGAATCCGAAGAACGCCGAGGAGACCGATCCCACCAGGTCGTCGGATCGCAGACCCCATGTCGTGAGGATGATAAAAATCGCCAGTCCGATCAGCGTAAGCTGGGTGAGGCCATCCAATATGGTTCCGATCTGGCGTACGGCGGAGGGGCGAAGTCCGGCGGTCAGCCGCAGGAATCGGCCGATTGCGCCATTGAACGCGAATGCCGTGGTAATGAGCGCGTCGGCAAACTGGCTGAGCAGCCTCGCGCCCATCAGGACCGTCACCACGACCACCATTTCGATGGATAGAAATCGCGCCAGGGCCGCGTAGCCGGCGAGCGGGGCGAGAAACGTTATCGCGGCCGTTATCCAGCCGAACGGAATCAGCAAGCTCCATGTCGCGGGTGGTGCTGCCGCGGTTGCGGCGCCTTCCGCGTCGCTGCTTGCCCCCCGTGCCGCAATTCGGATCGCGGCGAAGAAGACCAGCGCCTTGGCCATGGCGACGATGGCCTGACCGGCGACCGTGAGCGTGATCGGCACACTGATGGCGACGTTGATTGCGTCGAGGACAACGCCGAAGGCAATGATGGCGGCCAGCAGCTTGGAAATCGGCGCGAGGCCGTCGGCAACCGGATTGGCGACCTTGACGATTCGCCATGATGGCCGTCCGGGTGCGAGGACCGCGGTGGTCAGCTTTGCGAAGAAGATCGCGAATACGGTTCCCCCGAATATGGTGCGCAGGATCGGATCGATATTGTCGGGAAGGATACGGAGCGCCTGATTGGCCTGGTAAAGAATTAGGAATGTAATCCCGGAGATCAGAGTTCCGGTGACCGCGATGGCAACGGCGGAGCTTGCCTTGCGGAGCGCGCTGGGGTGAAGAACCTCGGGGTCTCGGAATGTCCAGCGCGACAACAGGCGCCGTGCCGGAGACAGGAGGAATATCATCAGGATCGCTGCGACGATGGCGAGGCCCGCCATCGCGTGGACCGGCTGAGATGCCGCTTCCGTCCCCCAATAGGCCAAAAGGTCGAGCAGGCGTCGCGCCGAGGCGGGAACTGCTTCCGCGACATGGATCCAGAATGTGGGGTTGATCGCGCTTTCGGACCGCAGAAGCACGGATTCGGCGAATCGTGTACGGCGGCGGTCGGAGATCGTGTCGATCGCCTGCTGCGCGCGCACATTCATCAGCTTGGCTTGTTGAACGAGGCTCTGGCGTGCCGTGATTTCGGCCAGCAACTTGGCTCGTTCCAGCTTGACGTCGTCGGATTGAGGGGCCGTCACCTTCGGATCGGGAGCGAGCTGGGTCGCGCGGGTGGTCGCGGCTTCGAGCCGTGTCGTCACGGCGGCGATCAATTCCCGTGCCTTGTTCTGCGTGGTCGCGACCTGCTCACGCAGGTCGGTCAGCGTCGCCTCCGGCAGGTGCCGGTTGTGCAGCGTCGCTTCGATCTGATCGAGCGATTGCTTCAGGCTTTCGAGTTTTGCCTGCGCCTTGGGAAAATTGGGCGCCGGAACGGACGGCAGGCTTTCCTCCGCCGGCGCGGCGGCCGGAGCCTTCTCCTTGGCGTCCTTGGCGGCACTCTCCTTCGGTGCCGAGGTCGCGGCGGTTTGCGCGGAGACCTGACACGGCATTGCCGAAAACAAGGCAACCATAACTGCAAGGATCGCGACTCGAACAGAGGTCATGGGTCTTCTTTTGCTTGAGATGATTTGTCCCTCAATCCGGTTCGATCCGGCGGGGCGGCGTGCGCTATCCCGCCGAGCGCAATGACGGTCGGGTGAACCGTCAGGAAACCACGCGGCATCGCGGGCGGCAACCGAAACCGGAATTAAGAATCAGCCCAGCTTCTGGTCGCGCACCGATGCGGTTTCGCTCGCGGCGGTTTCCTCCGCCTCGCTGTCGCGGGTCGGATCGGAGATCACCACCATCCGCCGCCCGGAGATTTCGTGGCCGGCGTCCGCCGGCATCCGGAAGAAGTAGTACGAGGACAGTGCCGAGACCGCAGCGACGACGACGAAGGCGGGGCCGAAATCGGCCGCGCTCAGTTCGGTGGCGTGACGCATCCACATCGTGGTTTCGACCGAGAAGGCGCCGACGGCGACGCCGGTCGAAATCGCCAGTTGCTGGTTGACGCTGACCAGCGTGGTGGCCCGGCTCATGCGGGCCGGGTCGACCTCGGCATAGGCCAGCGTATTGATCGCCGTGAACTGGAGCGAGCGGAAGAAGCCGCCGACCACCAGGATGATCATGATGAGCAGCAGTGGCGTTGCAATGGTGAACAGCGCGCAGGCCGCAAGCAGGAAGGCGCTGATGATGGCGTTGATGACCATGACGTTGCGGAACCCGAAAGTGCGGAGGATCCGCGGCGCGAGCGTTTTCATGCCCATCGATCCGGCCGCCGAGGCGAAGGTCACCAGGCCGGATTGGAACGGCGACAGACCGAAACCGATCTGCATCAGCAGCGGCAGGAGGAACGGCAGCGCGCCGATGCCGATGCGGAACAGGAAGCCGCCGGTGACGCAGGCATACAGCGTCGGCAGCCGCAGCAGTCCGAAATCCAGCACCGGCGACGAGGTCTTGCGGCCGTGGATGACATAGAGCGTCATCGAGGCGACGCCGACCGCGATCAGCCCGACGACGAGCGGCCATGGCAGCAGGTTGAGGCCCGCGACCGACAGGCCGAAGGCGATGCCGCCAACCCCGAGCCCGGCCAGCACCATTCCGTAGAAATCGAAGGGTTCGCGATGCTCGCTTCGGATCGGATCGATGTAGCGCAATGCCAGGAAGATGCCGAGCAGGCCGATCGGGATGTTGATGAGGAAGATCCAGTGCCACGAGAAATATGTGGTGATGAAGCCGCCGAGCGGCGGCCCGATCACCGGGCCGATCAGGGCGGGCACCGTCACCCAGGTCATGGCGTTGACCAGCGCGCTCTTGTCGATGGAGCGCAACAGCACCAGCCGGCCGACCGGCGTCATCATCGCGCCGCCGATGCCCTGGACCACGCGGGCGATGACGAAATCGTTGACCGAGCCGGACACCGCGCAGCCGATCGAGCCGGCCATGAAGACCGCGATGGCGATGCTGAAGACCCTGCGGGCGCCGAAGCGGTCGGCGGTCCAGCCGCTCGCCGGGATGAACACCGCAAGCGCAAGCAGATAGGAGGTGATCGCCAGCTTGAGCGTCAGCGGGCTGGTTCCGATGTCGGCGGCGATCGCCGGCAGCGAGGTCGCGATCACCGTCGAGTCCATGTTTTCCATGAACAGGGCGGCAGCGACGATCAGCGGGATGATGCGTTCTTTCGACATGCGGAACTGGCTGGGGAGGAATCGATCCGGGGCTGGCCCCGGGGCTGTAGCACGTCGGCAGCGGTGGCGACCATTGCGCGGCGGGCAGGGCGTCCTACATCTGGGGCAGTTCAGCCTCGCCTGCGGCCCGCAGGCTCACGGGAAGACAGCGATGATCTACATCCTTGCCGCCCTTCTGCCGCCTCTCGGCCTGCTGTTCAACGGCCAGCCGTTCTCCGCGATTCTCAACGTGGTGCTGATCGTGGTGTGCGTGCTGCTGGGGCTGCTCTTTCCGGTGCTGTTCCTGGTGCCGTCGGCCCATGCCGTCATCGCCGTCTATATGCGGCGGGAAGACCGGCGCCACCGCGAGGTGGTGGAGGCGATCCGGCAGCACGGACCGCCTCCGGGCTATCCCCGCTGACGCGGCGCGGCTGCCCCGGGGACACCGTTGCCGCGATGCCGAAGACGGGCGGGATAAGCGCCCCTGCATTGCAGCAAAAGCCTTTGAAACAACCCGGTGGCATGCTATCCACCGCCGCCAACCCCTCAGATGGGCTCCGATTCGACGGCGACGCCCCGGCGTCACCGAACGGATCAGTCATCCCAAGGATGACCGGCCCGAGGATGACCGGCGGCGCCTGGCCGCGTAATGGAGTTGGCAATGAGCAAGTTGGATGGATTTGGCGGCGTTCGCGAGGCTTACACCTTTGACGACGTGCTCCTGAAGCCGGGCCTGTCCGACATCCTGCCATCGGAAGCCGACATCCGCTCCCGGGCGACCCGGGCCATTCCGCTCAACATTCCGATCATCGCCTCGGCCATGGATACGGTGACCGAGGCGCGGATGGCGATCGCCATGGCGCAGGCCGGCGGCATGGGTGTCATCCATCGCAATTTCGATGTCGACGGGCAGGCAGCCCAGGTCCGGCAGGTGAAGAAGTACGAATCCGGCATGGTGGTCAATCCGCTCACCATCGGCCCGGACGCGCAACTCGCCGATGCGCTGCTCCTGATGAAGGACCACGGCTTCTCCGGCATCCCGGTGGTCACGGGCGGCGGCCGTGGCGTTCCCGGCAAGCTGGTCGGCATCCTGACCAACCGCGATGTCCGCTTCGCCACCGATCCGCACCAGAAGGTTTCGGAACTGATGACCCACGAGAACCTCGTCACGGTTCGCGAGGGCGTCAGCCAGGAGGAAGCCAAGCGGATGCTGCACAAGCACCGCATCGAGAAGCTGCTGGTGGTGGACGATCAGTATCGCTGCGTCGGCCTGATCACGGTCAAGGACATGGAGAAGGCGGTCGCGCATCCGCTGGCCTGCAAGGATGCGCGGGGGCGCCTGCGGGTCGCGGCCGCCACCACGGTCGGCGAGGGCGGCTACGAGCGCACCGAGAAGCTGATCGATGCCGGCGTCGATCTCGTCGTCGTCGATACCGCGCACGGCCATTCGTCCCGCGTGCTCGAAGCCGTCAATCGGATCAAGCGGCTCTCGAACGAAGTCCAGGTGATCGCCGGCAATATCGCCACCACCGAAGGCGCGCAGGCGCTGATCGACGCAGGCGCCGACGCCATCAAGGTCGGCATCGGTCCGGGCTCGATCTGCACCACGCGGATCGTTGCCGGCGTCGGCGTGCCGCAGCTCACCGCGATCATGGATGCGGTGGAGGCGGCCAGGAAGGCGGATATTCCGGTGATCGCCGATGGCGGCATCAAGTTCTCCGGCGATCTCGCCAAGGCGCTGGCGGCCGGCGCCGACGTCGCCATGGTCGGCTCGCTGCTCGCCGGCACCGACGAGACGCCCGGCGAGGTGTTCCTGTGGCAGGGCCGCTCCTACAAGGCGTATCGCGGCATGGGATCGGTTGGCGCGATGTCGCGCGGCTCGGCCGACCGCTACTTCCAGCAGGATATCAAGGACACCTTGAAGCTGGTGCCGGAAGGAATCGAGGGGCAGGTGCCCTACAAGGGGCCGGTCGGTAACGTGGTGCACCAGCTGGCCGGCGGCCTGCGCGCCGCGATGGGCTATGTCGGCGCCCGGACGATTTCCGAATTCCACGACAAGGCGCGGTTCGTGCGGATTACCGGCGCGGGCCTGCGCGAAAGCCATGTCCATGACGTGACGATCACCCGCGAAAGCCCGAATTATCCGGGTGTCAGTTGATCGCGACGCCGTCGCGCCATAAGACTTGAACGGCAACAGTCAAGGGAGTCACGGATCATGTCGCAGCAGGCCAAACGCATCGTCCTCGCATCGCGCCCGGTGGGCGAGCCGGACGCGAGCAATTTCAGGCTCGAGGACTACGCCGTTCCGGTGCCCGGCGACGGCGAGGTGCTGTTGCGGACCATCTGGCTGTCGCTCGATCCCTATATGCGCGGCCGCATGGATGACGGGCCGTCCTATTCCGCGCCAGTGCCGATCGGCGGCGTCATGGAAGGCGGCACGGTTTGCGAGGTCGCGGCTTCGAACAATCCGAATTTCGCCAAAGGCGACATCGTTCTGGCCCATATCGGCTGGCAGCAATACGCGGTTTCGAACGGCAAGGGCCTGCGCAAGCTCGATCCCGCCAATGCTCCGATCTCGACCGCCGTCGGCATTCTCGGCATGCCCGGGATGACGGCCTATACCGGGCTTCTTGCCATCGGCAATCCGCAGCCGGGCGAGACGGTGGTGGTTGCTGCCGCCTCGGGCGCGGTCGGCTCCGCCGTCGGCCAGATCGCCAGGATCAAGGGCGCGCGGGCGGTCGGCATCGCGGGCGGCAAGGAGAAGTGTGACTACGTCAGAGGCGAACTCGGCTTCGACGAGTGCCTCGATCATCGCGATCCGGACCTGCGGGCGAAGCTCAAGGAAGCCTGCCCGAAAGGCATCGACGTCTATTTCGAGAATGTCGGCGGCAAGGTGTTCGACGCCGTGCTGCCGCGCTTCAACAACTTCGCCCGCGTTCCGGTGTGCGGGCTGATCGCCGACTACAACACCATCTTCGGCAAGGACACGCCGCCGCCGCCGTGGGCGAATTCGATCATGCGCCAGATCCTGGTGAAGCGCCTGACCTTCCGCGGCTTTATTGTGAGCGACTTCGCCAAGATGTATCCGGATTTCATCCGCGACATGTCTCAGTGGCTGCGCGAGGGCAAGCTCAAGCACAAGGAATTCGTGACCGAGGGACTTGAGAGCGCGCCCGAGGCGTTCTTCGGTCTGCTCAAGGGCAGGAATTTCGGCAAGCAGCTGGTGCGCGTCGGGCCGGACAAGGCGTGACGCCGGCCGCCGCCGGCCGGGGCGCATTGAAAGGACATTCATGACTCCGGCCGCAAGGCTCTCCGCCGCCATCGAGGTGATCGCCGCCATCGACGATCAGCGCGTTCCGGCGGCCAGGGCGCTGAAGGAATGGGGCACCGCGCATCGTTTCGCGGGCTCCGGCGATCGGGCGGCGATCTCCGGCCTGATCTATGATGCGCTGCGCCGGCAGGCGTCGAGCATATGGCTGATGGATGACGACAGCCCGCGTGCAAGAGTGCTCGGGATGCTCGTCACCGAGCGCAAACTGGACGTTGGCGCGATTGCCGCGCTGTTCGACGGCTCGCGCTTTGCCCCACTGCCGTTGACGGACGGCGAGCGCAACGCGCTGTCGTCGCGTTCGCTGGCCGATGCGCCGCCCCATGTTGCCGGCGATTATCCCGAATGGCTCGACGGCCACCTTGCCGCGGTGTTCGGCGAGGACCGCGTGGCCGAAGCCGCCGCGATGGCCAGCCGCGCGCCGCTCGACCTGCGCGTCAACACCTTGCGCGCCACGCGCGAGAAGGCGCTGGCGGCGCTCGCCCATCTCGGCGCTGTCGCAACCCCGTGGTCGCCGCTCGGCATCCGCATCCAGCTGTCCGCCGACGCCCGCAATCCCGGCGTGCAGGCGGAAGAGATCTTCATCAAGGGTGGCATCGAGGTGCAGGACGAGGGTTCGCAACTCGCGGCGCTGTTTACGGGCGCGAGGCCGGGCGAACAGGTGATCGACCTTTGCGCCGGCGCCGGCGGCAAGACGCTGGCGCTGGCCGCGATGATGCAGGGCAAGGGGCGGCTGATCGCGACCGACCGCGACAAGCGCCAGCTTGCGCCGATCCACGCGCGGCTGTCGCGGGCCGGTGTCCACAATGTCGAGGTTCGCAGCCCCAAGGGGGCGGGCGACGGCGTGTCGGATATCGGCGGCACGGCCGACCTTGTGCTGGTCGATGCGCCCTGCACGGGGACCGGAACCTGGCGCCGCAGTCCGGACGCCAAATGGCGCATGCGTCCCGGCGCGCTGGAAATCCGCCTGCGCGAGCAGGCCGAGGTGCTGGACCGGGCGGCCGCACTGGTCAGGCCCGGCGGCCGGATTGCCTATGTCACCTGCTCGGTTCTGGGCGAGGAGAACGGCGCGCAGGCGAGGGCCTTTCTCGACCGCCACGCCGGGTTCGCCGTGGTGCCGCCAGAGCAGGTCGCGGGCGCGCTATGGGACAAGGCCGATGATTTCCTGGCCGCCACCCGGCCGTCGCCGGAGGGCCTCCTGATGACACCGCATCGAACCGGCACGGACGGATTTTTCGTCTCGATCTTGCACCGAACGGCTTAACCTCACGGGGGCGTCCCTGCGACGGCAGGAGCCCAGGCTCCCTGTGCCAGTTGCTATTGCCCGTTGCGAGTTGTCCCCCGGTCGCGTATCTCCAGCCCATGACAACACACAGCCAGACCGCCCCCGCGACGCCCGAGACGGTGGCCGTTCATGAAAAGATTCTTATCGTCGATTTTGGCTCCCAGGTGACGCAGTTGATTGCGCGCCGGGTGCGGGAGGACGGCGTCTACTCCGAGATCGTGCCGTTCCAGAAGGCGGAAGCCGCGTTCCGCGAGATGAAGCCGAAAGCCGTGATCCTGTCGGGCGGGCCCGCCTCGGTGCTCGACGCGAGCGCGCCCTCGGCGCCGATGTCGATCTTCACCGCGGGCGTGCCGGTGCTCGGCATCTGCTATGGCGAACAGACCATGGCCCGGCAACTTGGCGGCACGGTCGAGGGCGGGCACCACCGCGAATTCGGCCGCGCCACCATCGAGGTCACCGATGACTGCGCGCTGTTCGAGGGCGTCTGGCACAAGGGCGGCAGATACGACGTCTGGATGAGCCATGGCGACCGGGTGACGAAGCTTCCGCAAGGCTTTCGGGGGGTCGCGAAGGCGCAAGGGTCGCCGATCTCGGTGATCGCGGACGACGCGCGCAAGTTCTACGCGATGCAGTTTCACCCCGAGGTGGTGCATACGCCGGACGGCGCGAAGCTGATCCGCAATTTCGTGCGCAAGGTCGCGGGCCTCAAGGGCGACTGGACCATGCGCGCCTTCCGCGACGAGGCGATCGAGAAGATCCGTGCCCAGGTCGGAACCGGCAAGGTGATCTGCGGCCTGTCGGGCGGTGTCGATTCGTCGGTTGCGGCGATCCTCATTCACGAGGCGATCGGCGACCAGCTCACCTGCGTGTTCGTCGATCACGGCATGCTGCGCAAGGACGAGGCCAAGACCGTCGTCGACCTGTTCCGCCATCACTACAATATTCCGCTGGTGCATGTGGATGCGTCGAAGCAGTTCCTCGGCGAGCTCGACGGCGTCACCGATCCGGAAGTGAAGCGCAAGACCATCGGCCGCCTGTTCATCGACGTGTTCGAGGCGGAAGCGAAGAAGATCGGCGGCGCCGATTTCCTCGCGCAGGGCACGCTCTATCCCGACGTGATCGAAAGCGTGTCGTTCACCGGCGGCCCGTCGGTGACGATCAAATCGCACCACAATGTCGGCGGCCTGCCGGCGCGCATGAACATGAAGCTGGTCGAGCCATTGCGCGAATTGTTCAAGGACGAGGTGAGGGCACTTGGTCGCGAGCTTGGCCTGCCGGACGTGTTCGTCGGCCGCCATCCGTTTCCGGGCCCCGGGCTTGCGATCCGCTGCCCCGGCGAGATCACGCGCGACAAGCTCGACATCCTGCGTGAGGCCGATGCGATCTACATCGACCAGATCCGCAAGGCGGGGCTTTACGATGTCATCTGGCAAGCCTTTGCGGTGCTGCTGCCGGTGAAGACGGTCGGCGTGATGGGCGATGGCCGCACCTACGATTATGTGGTCGGCCTGCGCGCGGTGACCTCGACCGATGGCATGACGGCGGACTTCTATCCGTTCGACATGAAATTCCTCGGCGAAACCGCAACCCGCATCATCAACGAGGTCAAGGGCGTCAACCGCGTCGTCTACGACGTGACCTCGAAACCGCCCGGCACCATCGAGTGGGAATGAAACGACGTCATCGACGGATTATCACTCGCTATATGTCGTTGGCGCGGGCCAATTGGGTGACTTCCTCGTGTCGAAGGTCCGGCACGACTCCGCTTGCGAAGTGAAACGTCAGTTCGCCCGGTTGGACGATCTCTTCCTCTCCATAATTGCCCAGATGTAGCCAAAGGGATCGAAAAACGTCGCGACACGGGCCCCGTCGGGCCGATCCGCAGCTCATCTCGAACCTTTGCCCCGGCGCGGGTTGCTCTGCGTAGTACGTCTTCGGCGTCGTTCACCATCAACTGAAGGATCATGCTGACCCTGCGGCCGCTCAAGGCGGTCAACCTGGTTCACCGGCTGATGGGCGAGGCGTTGATGCGGCAGGTCAGCCGGTAACGCCGGGCCCTGAGCCGCTTGCGGGCGAAGCGGGCTCTCGGGCCCGGCTAGAGGAAGGCTATCGGCGCGCGTGAGGAAAACGTGTCAATATGGCGCCCTGGAGTCTTGGTCCTGCGCATAAGAGGGAGGGAGCCCATGCCGATCTATATCTCGCAAGGACGCTATACGGCCGCCGCGATCCGCGCGATGACGGTGAAGCCGGAAGACCGTTCGCAGGCGGTTGCCGAGATGCTTGCCTCCGCCGGCGGCCGTCTCATCGGCTGGTACCTGACGCTGGGGCGATACGACTGGCTGATTATCGCCGAGGCGCCCGACGAGCGGACCGTGGTCGCGGCGATCCTTGCCGCGGCGGCCGGCGGCAGCCTGTCCGACATCACCACCACCGTCGCGCTTTCGTCCGAAGATGCCGTGAAGACCTTCAGCCAGGCGGGCGAACTCGCCAAGACGTTCAGGTCCGCCGGGGCCGACTACTACGGGGTCGCCGTCGGATCGGCCCGCGAGATCGACGCGAGCCCGTGACGCCCGTTGCCTCCGGTCCGCCCCGATCGCTCTCCGGCAGGCGTTGATCCGGGTCGGTTCCCGCCGGCCGGCAATGGATCATGGACGACGACGAAAGGATTGCCGGCATTTCCATGCGGGGCCGGGTGCGCAGCATCGTCGGCATTTGCGAGGCGGGCGAGCTTGTCGACTGCAACGGCTTGAGGCACGTTCCGGCCTGGCCGAAGCGGGGCCTTGCGCGGCCCGCGATGCGGCGGGCATTGAACATTCGGCCACGGCCCTGATGGAGGCGGCGATGCCAATCACGATGTTCGGGATTAAAAACTGCGACACCATCAAGAAGGCCCGTGCCTGGCTCGAAAGCCATGACGTGGCCTATGCGTTTCATGACTACAAGGCGAGCGGGATCGACAGGCAGCGGATCGAGGACTGGTCACGGCAGGTCGGCTGGGAAACCCTGCTCAATCGTGCCGGAACCACGTTCCGCAAATTGCCGGACGCAGAGAAGAGTGATCTCGACGAGCGCAGGGCGATCGCATTGATGATGGCGCAGCCGTCCATGATCAAGCGGCCGGTGCTCGATCTTGGCGGTCGGATCGTCGTCGGCTTCAAGCCGGAAATCTATGCCAGGGACGTTCGGGGAAAGTGAAAGCCGCGGCCGAACCGGCCGTCGCGGCTCGGGTCCGATCCCGCTTTGCTGAATCAGACGCGCCGCATTTTCTGCTGCTCGGGTTTTCCTGTTGCCCGGGCATGTTCTTTTCCGGAAAACGGCTTCCGTTTTTCGGGATCGTGCCCTCGGTGCGATCGCCTCCGCCGGACAGGTATCGACTTTAGGCTTAGGGCGAATTGTGCCTTGTATTCTCGATGAATAGGCCGATTTGTGCCTTGCATCGGGGCGGGCGTTGGCGGCATAGTTCTGCCGGAAAGCCGGCTCCGGGGCACATCATGTCCGGGAGACCGGCGCATGAGACAAAACCAGTCACGTGCGGGACACAATGCGCGAAGGCTGTCGGGGGAAGTTAATTGTCTGATGAGTTCATTCTCGAAACCCACGGATTGACAAAGGAATTCGCTGGTTTCGTTGCGGTCGACGACGTCAATTTGCGTGTTCGCCGCGGAAACATCCATGCCTTGATCGGCCCCAACGGGGCGGGCAAGACGACGTGTTTCAATTTGCTGACCAAGTTCCTGCAGCCATCCGCCGGCACGATCCTTTACAAGGGGCAGGACATCACCGCGACGGCGCCGGCTGACGTGGCCCGCAAGGGACTGGTGCGGTCGTTCCAGATATCGGCGGTGTTTCCGCATCTGACGGCGCTCGAGAACGTGCGTGTCGCGCTGCAGCGCCAGCACGGATCGTCATTCGATTTCTGGCGCTCGAAGACGGTCCTGGATCGCTTCAACGGGCGTGCGCTCGAGCTGCTCGACGATGTCGGGCTGAGCGAATTTGCCAATACGCCGGCCGTCGAAATGCCGTATGGCCGCAAGCGGGCGCTTGAAATCGCGACCACGCTCGCGCTCGATCCGGAAATGATGCTGCTCGACGAGCCGATGGCCGGCATGGGCCATGAGGATATCGACAAGATCGCCGCGCTCATCAAGCGGATTTCCGCCAAGTATACGATCCTGATGGTCGAGCATAATCTCAACGTGGTCGCCAACCTGTCGGACATCATCACGGTGCTGACGCGCGGCAAGGTTCTCGCGGAAGGCAACTATGCCGACCTGACGAAGGACGAGCGGGTCAAGGAAGCCTATCTGGGAGCGGGTCATGGCTGATGTGAGTGTGGCCACGCCGTCCCGGCAGGATGGCGGGGCGTCGGGTTCGGAAGCCGTTTTGCAGGTCCGGGATCTCGAAGCCTGGTATGGTGAATCGCATGTTCTTCACGGCATCAGTTTCGACGTGAAGCCCGGCGAGGTGGTGACCCTGCTGGGGCGCAATGGCGCGGGCAAGACCTCGACGTTGAAGTCGGTGATGGGGATGATCGGCAGGCGGACCGGCTCGGTGCGCTATGAAGGCCATGAGCTCATCCGGATGCCGTCGGACAGGATCGCGCGTCTCGGCATTGCCTTCTGCCCGGAAGAACGCGGCATTTTCGCCAGCCTCGATGTCCGCGAGAACCTGATGCTGCCGCCGACGATCCGTTCCGGCGGCCTGTCGCTGGACCAGATTTTCGGGCTGTTCCCGAATCTCAAGGAGCGGCTTGGCAGCCAGGGCACCAAGCTGTCGGGCGGTGAGCAGCAGATGCTCGCGATCGCGCGAATCCTGCGCACCGGCGCCCGTTTCCTGATGCTCGACGAGCCGACCGAGGGGCTCGCGCCGGTGATTATCGAACAGATCGGGCATACCATTGCCCGGCTGAAATCCGAAGGCTTCACGATTCTGCTGGTTGAGCAGAATTTCCGGTTTGCCTCGACGGTCGCCGACCGCTTCTACATCGTCGAGCACGGCAAGATTATCGACGGCTTCGCCAGCTCCGAGCTGCAAGCCAATATGGACAAGCTGCATACTTATCTGGGCGTGTAGCCTTGTTTTGCTTAAATGGGAGGAACCAATGAAGAAACGTGCAGTCGCATTTCTGCTCGGAACCGTCGCCGCGCTGTCGGTTGCCGGCCCGGCGGTCGCGATGGACAAGGTGGTCAAGATCGGCGTGCTGAACGATCAGTCCGGACTCTATGCGGACCTGGCGGGCACGGGCTCGGTGCTGGCGGCGCAGATGGCGGTCGAGGATTCCGGACTCACCAAGAAGGGCTGGAAGATCGATATCGTCTCGGGCGATCATCAGAACAAGCCGGATATCGGCGTCAATATCGCGCGTCAGTGGATCGACGTGGACAAGGTCGACGTCCTCGCCGACGTGCCGACGTCGTCGGTGGCGCTCGCGATCAATAATCTCGCGAAGGAGAAGAACGTCGTTCTGCTGGATTCCGGGGCAGGGACTTCGGACCTGACCAACAAGCAGTGCTCGCCCAATACCATCCACTGGACCTACGACACCTACATGCTGGCCCACGGAACCGGCACGGCGCTGACCAAGAGCGGCGGCAAGACCTGGTTCTTCCTGACCGCCGACTATGCGTTCGGGGCCGCGCTCGAGCGCGACACCACGGCGGCGATCAAGGCGGCAAGCGGCAAGGTGGTCGGCGGCGTGAAGCATCCGTTGAACACCTCGGACTTCTCGTCCTTCCTGTTGCAGGCGCAGGCATCCAAGGCCAACGTGATCGGTCTTGCCAACGCCGGCGGCGATACCGTGAACGCCATCAAGCAGGCATCGGAGTTCGGCATCGTTTCCGGCGGGCAGAAGCTCGCGGGGCTGCTGATGTTCATCTCCGACATCCACGCGCTGGGCCTGCAGGCCGCGAAGGGGCTCAACCTGACGTCGACCTTCTACTGGAACCTGAACGACGGAACGCGCGCGTTCTCGAAGCGGTTCCAGGAGCGCATCAAGACCCACGCGGTGCCGACGATGGTTCAGGCCGGCGTTTATTCGTCGCTGATGCATTACTTCAAGGCGCTCGACAAGCTCGGCGGCAACCCGCATGACGGGGCGAAGGTCGTGGCGGAAATGAAGTCGATGCCGGTCATCGATCCGCTGTTCGGCAAGGGCAAGATCGAGCCGAACGGACGCAACATCCACGACGCCTATCTGTTCGAGGTGAAGAGCCCGGCGGAATCCAAGGGCGCCTGGGATTACTACAAGCTGGTTGCGACCATTCCCGGCGACGAAGCCTTCACGCCGCTCGACAAGAGCACCTGCTCGCTGCTGAAAAAGTGATGGGCGAACGCCCGGCGTGCCTTCGGTGCGCCGGGCGGATATTTTCTCATCCGTCGATCCGAAGTTGAGAGAAAGATGTCAATCAGTCTTCCGGCGCTGTCGGCGCAACTCCTGGTCGGCCTGATCAACGGCTCGTTCTATGCGCTGTTGAGCCTCGGCCTGGCCGTCATTTTCGGCATGTTGAACATCATCAACTTCGCCCATGGCGCGCTCTACATGATGGGTGCGTTCTGCGCATATTTCCTGCTCAATGCATTCGGCCTGAACTACTGGTTCGCGCTGATCCTCGCGCCGGTCATGGTCGGCATTTTCGGCATGGTGCTGGAGCGGACCCTGCTGAAGTGGCTGACGGGCCTCGATCACCTTTACGGGCTGTTGCTGACGTTCGGCATCGCGCTCATCATCCAGGGCCTGTTCCAGAACTATTTCGGCTCGTCCGGCCTGCCTTATGCGATCCCGGACCAGTTGCGCGGTGGCGTCAATCTCGGCTTCATGTTCCTGCCGATCTATCGCGGGTGGGTGGTCGTCTTCTCGCTCGTGATCTGCCTCATCACCTGGTATCTGATCGAGCGCACGCAATTCGGCGCCTATCTGCGCGCGGCAACGGAAAATCCGGCCCTGGTGCGTGCATTCGGCATCAATGTCCCCCGCATGATCACGCTCACCTACGGGCTGGGCGTCGGCCTTGCGGCCCTTGCCGGCGTGCTGTCGGCCCCGATCAACCAGGTGCGTCCGCTGATGGGTGCCGATCTGATTATCGTGGTCTTCGCGGTGGTGGTGATCGGCGGCATGGGATCGATCATGGGCTCGATCATCACCGGCTTCGCGCTCGGCATCATCGAGGGTTTGACCAAGTATTTTTATCCCGAGGCATCCAACACCGTGGTTTTCGTGCTGATGGTGTTGATCCTGCTTGTGAAGCCGACGGGACTGACGGGACGGGCTACCTGATATGTCGACTTTGACCCACGAGACCACTCCGGCCCGGCGGCGCGCGTTCAGCGATGAGATGATCGCCTTCGTGGTGATGGCGGCATTGCTTGCGGCGGTGCCGTTCACCGACATCTATCCGTTCTTCGTGATGCAGGCCCTCTGCTTCGCGCTGTTTGCCTGCGCCTTCAACCTGCTGATCGGTTATGGCGGCCTGCTGTCGTTCGGCCATGCCATGTTCCTCGGCACCGCCGGCTATTTCACGGCGCATGCGCTGAAGGTCTGGGGCCTTTCGCCGGAGCTCGGCATCGTCTTCGGGATCATCGGCGCGGCAGGGCTCAGCATCATCACCGGGCTGATTGCCATCCGTCGCCTCGGCATCTATTTCGCCATGATTACGCTGGCTCTGTCGCAACTGGTCTACTTTATCTACCTGCAGGTGCCGTTCACCCATGGCGAAGACGGCATCCAGGGCATCCCGCAAGGCATGCTGTTCGGCATCTTCGACCTGTCGCAGCCGACCACGCTGTATTACGTCATCCTGATCGCATTCCTTCTCGGTTTCCTGCTGATCTATCGGTCGATCAACTCGCCGTTCGGCGAGGTGCTGAAGTCGATCCGCGAGAACGAACAGCGCGCGATTTCGCTGGGTTACAAGGCCGATCACTACAAGCTGGTGGCCTTCATCCTGTCGGGGACGCTGTCGGGCTTTGCCGGAGCCCTGAAGGTCTTCGTGGCGCAGAATGCCTCGCTGACCGACGTGCACTGGACGATGTCGGGCGAAATCGTGCTGATGACGCTGGTGGGCGGCCTCGGCACCGTGTTCGGGCCGGTCGTCGGCGCCTTTATCATCGTGGCCATGCAGCAGTATCTGGCGGGATTTGGCCAGTGGGTGACGGTCATCCAGGGCGCGGTCTTCGTTGTCTGCGTGCTCACATTCCGCCGCGGTATCGTCGGCGAACTGGCGCACCTGTTCCGGCGCTCGCTCTGAGCGCCGGATAATGGGCCGCGGGCAGATCCGGTGACGGGCCCGCTTGTTGCGGAGAATGCGTCTTAAAACAAAAACTTAGCGATTGGATTTGATTCCCCCGGGGCGTCCGGCGCGCGTCATGGCAGGTCGGAGCCTCGTCTCGCATTGTGGCGCCCATGCACAAAGCGGTGGATGAATGCGCGGGCGGGACGGGTCATTGTGCCGTCGGCCCGGAAATGCTTTATGACAGCGGGATGACACCGGGCGGCGGATGTGCTCGATCGGTGTTTGGGGCTCCCGCTGCGGAGGTGTGGCTGCGGCGGCGATGCCGACCTTAACGTAACCTGCCCTCGTGACCGCACCGACTGCCGGGATTTGATTGATGCTACGCTGGTTCCGAGCCTTGCTGCCGCGTGAGGAACGGTTTTTCGATCTGTTCGCCCGCCACGCCCAGACCGGCGTGCAGGGCGCTCTGGCCCTCGAGGGCATGTTGCGCGGCGGCGACGAAACGCCGGTCTACTGCCAGCGGGTCAATCAGTTCGAGAACGATGCCGACGGCATCACCCGCGAAGTGCTGACGGCCGTTCGCCGCACCTTCATCACGCCCTTCGACCGGGTCGATATCAAGAATCTCATCACCTCGATGGACGATGCCATCGACCAGATGCAGCAGACCGCCAAGGCGGTCGTTTTGTTCGAGGTGCGGGTGTTCGAGCCGCCGATGCGCGAGATCGGCGCATTGCTGGTGGAGTGCGCCAATCTGGTCGGCAAGGCGGTACCGCTGATGCAGGCGATCGGCGACAACGTCACGTTGCTCACCGCGATCACCGAGGAACTGACCAAGCTCGAAGGCCGCGTCGACGACCTGCATGATATCGGCCTGAAGGAGCTGTTCCTCAAGCATCGCACCGCCAACACGATGGACTACATCGTCGGCGCCGAGATCTACGACCATCTCGAGAAAGTCGCCGACCGTTTCGATGACGTTGCCAACGAGATCAGCAACATCGTCATCGAGCAGGTGTAAGGGCAGGGCCGGCTCGTGGACGCCTCGCTTGGTTTTCCGATCCTGGGCGGCCTGATCGCCGTTGCCCTGCTGTTCGATTTTCTCAACGGCCTGCACGATGCGGCGAATTCCATCGCAACCATCGTCTCGACCCGCGTGCTGAGGCCGCAATATGCCGTGCTGTGGGCCGCGTTCTTCAATTTCGTCGCGTTTCTCGTGTTCGGGCTTCATGTCGCCAACACCATAGGCACCGGCATCATCGAGCCTCAGGTCGTCGATGCGCAGGTGATCTTCGCCGCGCTTGTCGGCGCCATCGTCTGGAATCTCGTGACCTGGGCGCTCGGCATCCCGTCGAGCAGCTCGCACGCGCTGATCGGGGGACTGCTCGGCGGCGGCATCGCCAAGGCGGGTGTGGCCTCGGTGGTCTGGAGCGGCCTGTCGAAGACGCTGCTCGCGATCGTGCTGTCGCCGCTGGTCGGCTTCCTGCTGGCCCTGGTGCTGGTGGCGATCGTGTCGTGGGCGTCGGTCCGCTCCACGCCGTTCGCGGTCGATCGCGCGTTTCGCATCCTGCAATTCTTTTCGGCCTCGCTCTATTCGCTCGGCCATGGCGGCAATGACGCGCAGAAGACCATGGGCATCATCGCCGTGCTGCTTTACTCGCAGGGTCATCTCGGCTCGGAGTTCAGCGTGCCGTTCTGGGTGGTGCTTTCGTGCCAGGCCGCGATGGCGCTCGGGACGCTGCTCGGCGGCTGGCGGATCGTCCGCACCATGGGCCTGCGGATCACCCGGCTGACGCCGATGCAGGGCTTCTGCGCCGAGACCGGCGGCGCGGCGACGCTGTTCGCGGCCACGTTCCTCGGCGTGCCGGTTTCGACCACCCATACCATCACCGGCGCCATCGTCGGCGTCGGCGCCGCGCGGCGGGTGTCGGCGGTGCGCTGGAACATCGCCAGTTCGATCGTCTATGCCTGGATCATCACCGTGCCGGCCGCCGCGACGGTGGCCGCGGTGACCTACTGGACGGTCTCCTTCATCCGCTGATCGGTACGGCCGGCTGCCAAAAGGGGCGTCAGGTCACCAGCTTGAGCCCGACGATGCCGGCGACGATCAGGCCGATCGATGCCAGCCGCGCGGCGCTGGCCGGGTCGCCGAACAGGACGATGCCGAGGATGGCCGTGCCGACCGCGCCGATCCCGGTCCAGACGGCGTAGCCGGTGCCGACCGGCAAGGTCTTCAGCGCGATCGCCAGCAGGACGACGCTGATGGTCATGGCGGCCAGGGTCAGCACCGAGGGGACCGGCCGGGTAAAACCCTCGGTATATTTCAGGCCGATCGCCCAGCCGATTTCCATCAATCCGGCAACGAAGAGGATCAACCACGCCATGACGGGCTCTCCCAGAGAGTTGGCAGGGCCGTCCCCGCGGTGATGACAGGAATGGAAGGTCGTCCTTCCGGGTTCCCATATGGGATCGGGGCGCCTGTTTGGCAAATCGCGTGCGGACAGGGGTGTCTTGCGGCGCCGGCATGGCCTCCCGAAACCCCCTTGATCCCGCCGGTTTTCCCTGTCACAGCCACGCCATGTCCAGTTTAGATAGCTCGAATTCAGATATCCCCGGCCTCGATATCGCCGCCGCGCCGCGTTCGCCGCTGGCGTCCGAAGTCGCGCGCCGCCGGACCTTTGCGATCATCTCGCACCCGGACGCCGGCAAGACCACGCTGACCGAGAAGCTGCTGCTGTTCGGCGGCGCCATCAACCTGGCCGGCCAGGTGAAGGCGAAGGGCGAGCGCCGCAACACCCGTTCCGACTGGATGAAGATCGAGCGCGACCGTGGCATCTCGGTGGTCACCTCGGTGATGACCTTCGAGTTCGAGGGCCGGGTCTTCAACCTGCTCGATACGCCGGGCCACGAGGACTTCTCCGAGGATACCTATCGCACCCTGACCGCCGTCGACTCCGCGGTGATGGTGATCGACGCCGCCAAGGGCATCGAGGCGCGGACCCGCAAGCTGTTCGAGGTCTGCCGCCTGCGTGATATTCCGATCGTCACCTTCATCAACAAGATGGACCGCGAGAGCCGCGACGTCTTCGAATTGCTGGACGAGATCGAGAAAACGCTGGCGCTCGACACCACGCCGATGACCTGGCCGGTCGGCCGCGGCCGCGACTTCCTCGGCACCTACGATCTGGCGACCGGCGGAATCCGCCTGCTCGACGGCGGCGGCGCCAAGACGGGCGCGGCCGAACAGATCGCCATCGACGATCTGGGCAGGCGCCATGCGAGCCTCGATGTCGCGGAGGTGAGGGACGAACTGGAACTGGTGTCGGAAGCCTGCAAGCCGTTCGAGCTGGATGCGTTCCGCGAGGGCCATCTCACGCCGGTTTATTTCGGCTCGGCGCTGCGCAATTTCGGCGTCGGCGACCTGCTGGAAGGTCTCGGGCGGTTCGCGCCGTCGCCGCGCGCGCAGGCCAGCAACCGGCGCAAGGTCGCGGCCGACGAGCCGAAGATGAGCGCCTTCGTTTTCAAGATCCAGGCCAATATGGATCCCAACCATCGCGACCGCATCGCTTTCGCGCGGCTCTGCTCCGGCAAGCTGACGCGCGGCATGAAGGCGAAGCTGGTGCGCACCGGCAAGCCGATGCCGCTGTCCTCGCCGCAGTTCTTCTTCGCGCAGGACCGCGCCATCGCCGACGAGGCGTTTGCCGGCGACGTGGTTGGCATTCCCAACCATGGCAGCCTGCGGATCGGCGATACGCTGACCGAAGGTGAGGACATCACCTTCGTCGGCGTGCCGAGCTTCGCGCCGGAGATCATCCGCCGTGTCCGGCTCACCGACGCGATGAAGGCCAAGAAGCTGAGGGAAGCCTTGCAGCAGATGTCGGAAGAGGGCGTCGTGCAGGTGTTCCGGCCGCGCGACGGCGCGCCGGCACTGGTCGGCGTGGTCGGCATGTTGCAGCTCGACGTGCTGAAGGCGCGGCTGGATGCCGAATATTCGCTGCCGGTGGACTTCGAGGTGAGCGAATTCCAGCTCGCGCGCTGGATCTCCTCCGACGATCGCAAGGCGCTGGATGCGTTCGTCGCCGCGAACGGCTCGGGGGTCGCCGACGATGTCGATGGCGATCCGGTATTTCTCGCCAGGAACCAGTTCTATCTCGACTACACCCGCGAGCGCAGCGAGGGCATCGCCTTCTCCAACGTCAAGGACGTGAAGAAGAGCGCGGCATAGCCTTGCGCCGGCGATGGCACTGCGAGGCAACATGCTGCGCTTGCGCGGGTGTTGTCAGGGCAAGTCGCGCCGGAGCAGGGGCCGTCAGGCATGCGTTCACGTGGAACGCGCCTCGACGTTGCGCTTGATATTGGCGAGGCCTACTCTTGCCTCCTCATCCATGCGCGCGATCATGTCGTCGGTCGGCGGTTTCGGCCGCGCCGGATTGCGCATGGTGCGGACGAAGCGCGTGCCGCCGTTGACGACCTCGCAATTGTACTGCACCACGATCGGCCCCATGAACGGCGCCTGGGTGAGGCCGATCCAGAGATGCGGCTGGTCGCAGGTAATCACCAGCCAGTCGAGTTCGACCTTGCTTGTCCGCGTGCTCCAGTGCTCGTGAAAGGTGTCGCCGAAGCGCATCGGCCGATCGTCGCAGTCGAGATGGTGCGAGGAGGGCAGCCATTCCGGCCACGATTTCGGATTGGTGACGTAGTCGAACACCGCATCCGGCCTGGCGGCGATGACGATCGAGTGACGTCGTTCGAATGGACAGGTCATGCGCGGGATTTGCCTCTCTTGCGGACGCGATCGAGGCGATCTCAATCCAGCGGCACGGGCAAGTCAAGCGAGCCCGCGGGAATCGCTGCGGGCCCGCGATGCCGCATGGGGCCGGCATTGCGCGCGTTGCCGGAAAAGTGGTAGGCGGGATCGTCCGTCTGCCGGGTGCTTGTCTTAAGGAGGGCGCGATGGGACTTGCCGTGATGGTTCTCGGTCTTGTGGTCTTTTTCGGCGTGCATCTGGTCACGACGCAGCGCGGCTTTCGCGCGCGGCTGATCGCCTCTTATGGCGAGGCCGGATACAAGATCGGCTATTCCGTGCTGTCGGCCATCGGCCTCGTGCTGATCGTCTGGGGCTTCGGCCATTATCGCGCGACCGGCTGGATCGACGTCTGGCACCCGCCGACGGCCATGAGGCACATCGCGCTGCTGCTGATGCTGTTCGCGGTCATCATGGTGGTCGCGTCGTATATTCGCGGGCGCATCTACACCACCCTGAAGCATCCGATGCTCGCCGGCGTCAAGCTGTGGGCCGTCGCGCACCTGCTGGCGAACGGCGATCTCGGCTCGATCATCCTGTTCGGGTCGTTCCTCGCCTGGGCCGTGGTCGACCGGATCTCGCTGAAAACCCGCAGCGATTCCGGCGCGCCGCCGATTCCGGTCGGCGGCGTGCGCAATGACGTCATCGCGGTCGTGGTCGGGCTGGTCGTCTATGCCGGGCTGGTCCTTGTCTTCCATCCTTACGTCATCGGCGTTCCCGTTATCGGAGTTTGAGCAAGATGTCCGTCCAGTCCACCATCCGGCGCAAGACGTCGGCCGATATCCGCGCGCGCAAGAACCGCGAGCCGATCGTGATGCTGACATCCTATCACGCCCACACCGCCGCGCTGGTGGACCGCTACTGCGACGTCATTCTGGTCGGCGACTCGCTCGGCAACGTCATGCACGGCTTCGAGACGACGGTGCCCGTCACCATGGAGATGATGATCCTGCAGGGCCACGCGGTGATGCGCGGATCGCAGCATTCGCTGGTGGTGGTGGACATGCCGTTCGGCTCGTACGAGGCGTCGAAGGAGCAGGCGTTCAAGTCCGCCGCGCGGATTTTGAAGGAGACCCATTGCGGCGCGGTCAAGCTCGAAGGCGGCGCGCGGATGGCTGAGACCATCGCCTTCCTGGTCGAGCGCGGGGTGCCGGTGATGGCGCATATCGGGCTGACGCCGCAGGCGATCAACTCGCTCGGCTCGTTCCGCTCGCAGGGCCAGGACGAGGCGCGCCGCCTCATGGACGGCGACGACGATCCGGGACCGATCCGGAACGACGCGATTGCGGTTGCCCAGGCCGGCGCGTTCTCGGTGGTGGTCGAGGCGGTCGCCGAGCCGCTGGCCCGCAGGGTCACCGAGACCATCGATATTCCGACCATCGGCATCGGGGCCAGCGCCGCCTGCGACGGGCAGGTGCTGGTGCTGGAGGACATGCTGGGCCTGTCGGCGCGGGTGCCGAAGTTCGTCCGCCGCTACGGCGAGCTTGGCCCGATGATCGAGGCGGCGATCCAGAATTATGCCGACGACGTGCGTTCGCGGGCCTTTCCGGGGCCGGAGAACGTCTACGGGGTCAAGAAAAGCTGAACTGGCAGCCTTTGGCTTCCGGCGCCGGTCTGCTAAGACGTTGATCCGATTTGCATTGCCTTGCCGCCGCCATATCGCTGCGATATCGGCGCGATGCTTGCGGCGGGGGATGTCGGCGGTCGCCGGGACAGATGCCGCCAAACGGGGACGGGACCATTCCAAGTGTCTGAATTATTTGATGAAGTCGACGACGAGTTGCGCCGCGAGCGGCTCAAGCAGATCTGGGACAAATATGCGCTGCTGATTATCGGCGCGGCGGTGCTGATCGTTGCCGCGGTCGCGGGCTGGCGGGGCTACGAGTATCTGGAGACCCAGAAGGCGGAAAAGGCCAGCGCGGCATTCGACGCCGCGGTGACGCTGGCCGAGCAGAAAAAGCACGCCGAGGCCGAGGCTGCCTTCGCCAGGCTGGCGACCGACGCGCCGCGCGGCTATCGCAATTTGGCGCGGTTGCGGGCGGCGGCCGAAAAGGCTGCGCAGGATCCCAAGGCCGCGGCGAAGGCATATGACGAAATCGCCGCGGACAATAGCGTCGGACCGAACGAACGTTCGCTGGCGCGCGTCCGTGCTGCCGGTCTGCTGGTCGATTCCATCGGCTACCAGGAGATGACGAAGCGGCTGGAGGGCGAAGCCGCCCCGGGTGCGATCTACCGCCACAGTGCGCGGGAGCTTCTGGCGTTGTCGGCATGGCGCGCCAGCAACGTTGCCGAAACCCGCAAATGGCTGGACCGGATCACCGAGGACGGCGAGACGCCGGGCAGCCTGCGCCGCCGCGCCGAAGCCCTGCAGGCGCTTCTTCCGCCGGTCGCCAAGAGTTGAGACGCGCCGAACTGGTAACCTTTCGACTCTAGTTTAACGCGAGTCGTCGGCAGGCTGGCCGTAACCCCAAGCCGAAACCCAAAGCCGAGCGAGATTTTGACCATGCGCCGTTCGCAACGTCTGATCGCCACCGCAGTTCTTCTGTCGCTGACCGGCGCGCTGGCCGGCTGCACCGGCGGCATGAACAGCTTCGATCCGACGGACATGTTCGACTTCCTCGACACCAAGAAGAAGCTGCCGGGGCATCGCGAGCCGGTGTTCCCGCAGGGCGTGCCGGGGGTCGAGCAGGGCGTGCCGCAGGATCTCTACAAGGACAACGTCGAGCGCCAGCAGCAGCTTCAGCAGCAGGGCGCGGCGATGCCGCCGCCGGCCGCGGCACCGGAGCCGCCGCCCGCAGCCGCACCCCCGCCACGGTCGCATAGCCGCGCCCGCCCGGCAGCGCCGCGCCAGCCGGCCTCGACCACGTCGGATGCCGGCAGCCGGGCGACGGCGCCATCGGGCGCACATTCGTCCGGGCACAGTTCGTCCCGGCCGAGGGCATCGTCCAGGGGGATATCCCGGCCGTCGCGGCGAACCATCCATCGCCGCAGCACCACGGTGCCCGAGGCCGAGCTGCCGGCGCGACAATCCGCGCCCGCGCCGCAGACCGAGTCGACGGCTCCCGCGGCCGGTTCGTCTTCGCCGTTCCCCGCGCCGTTGCCGAGCGGCAGCTTCCAGCGCTGATGCTTCCGGCCGCACCGACATCGGCGCATTGACATCACCTCGCCGGCGGGCGAACGGATCGCTCCGTGTCTTCCGCCAATATGTCTTCCGCCAACATGGCTTCCGCCAGCATGTCCTTGTCGAGCGCGCCTTTCACGATCGCGATCATTGGCCGGCCCAACGTCGGCAAATCGACGCTGTTCAATCGCCTGGTCGGACAGAAGCTGGCGCTGGTCGACGATCAGCCGGGCGTCACCCGCGACCGCCGCGAGGGCGAGGCGCGGCTCGGCGGATTGCGTTTCCGGGTGATCGACACCGCGGGTCTCGACGAGGGCGCGCGCGGCTCGCTGACCGCGCGGATGCAGGCGCAGACCGAAGCCGCCATCGCCGCCGCCGATGCGCTGTTCTTCGTGATCGACGCGCGCGCCGGCCTGACCCCGACTGATCGCGCCTTCGCCGATTTCGCCCGTCGCGCCAACAAGCCGGTGGTGCTCATCGCCAACAAGAGCGAGGGCCGGCACGGCGAACTCGGCGCGATGGAATCCTATGCGCTCGGCCTCGGCGATCCGATCCAGGTTTCCGCCGAGCACGGCGAAGGCATGGGCGAGCTTTACGACGCCGTGCAGGCGCTGATGCCGGAGCAGGACGACCGCGAGCGTGATGACGAAGGTGCGGACGACGATCCCTCGCGCCCGATCCGCGTCGCGATCGTCGGCCGTCCCAATGCCGGCAAGTCGACATTGATCAATCGTCTGCTCGGCGAGGAGCGGATGCTGACCAGTCCCGAAGCCGGCACCACCCGAGACTCCATCGCCGTGGATATCGACTGGAAGGGGCGGCAGTTCCGGGTGTTCGACACCGCGGGCCTGCGCCGGCGCTCGCGCATCGACGAGAAGCTCGAGAAGCTGTCGGTCGCCGACGCGCTGCGCGCGGTGCGGTTCGCCGAGGTGGTGGTGCTGATGGTCGATGCCCAGCAGCGTTTCGAGGAACAGGATCTGCGCATCGCCGACCTGGTCGAGCGCGAAGGACGCGCGCTGGTGATCGCTGTCAACAAGTGGGACTTGATGGAGCGCCAGCCCGCACAGGTCGCGCGGCTTCGCAGCGACGTCGATCACTGGCTGCCACAGGTGAAGGGCGCGCCGGTCATCGCGGTGTCCGGCCTGATGGGCGAGGGCATCGATCGCCTGATGCAGGGGATCGTCGATGCCTATGGCGTCTGGAACCGGCGCGTCTCGACGAGCACGCTGAACCGCTGGTTCGAGCAGGCGATCCAGAACAACCCGCCGCCGGCGGTGTCGGGCCGGCGGTTGAAGCTCAACTACATCACCCAGACCAAGGCGCGCCCGCCGAGCTTCGTGGTGTTCTGCTCGCGCGCGGATGCGGTGCCGGAATCCTACCTGCGCTATCTCGTCAACGGCCTGCGCGAGACCTTCGACCTGCCCGGCACGCCGATCCGCATCACGCTGCGCGAGAAGGCCAATCCGTTCGCGCACAAGCGCAAGCGGCTGTCATGACCGGCGAGCCGGCGGACGCCCCGCAAGCCGTTACGCCGGTTGCGGGACGTCGCGCAGCGGTCGCCTTCATTTTCGTCACCATCCTGCTCGACATGCTGGCGCTCGGCATGATCATGCCGATCCTGCCGAAGCTGGTCGAGAGTTTCGTCGACAACGACACGGCGCTGGCGGCGCGCATCTTCGGCGTATTCGGCACCGCCTGGGCGCTGATGCAGTTCGTCTTCTCGCCGGTGCTGGGCAGCCTGTCGGATCGATACGGCCGGCGCCCGGTGGTGCTGCTGTCGAACTTCGGCCTGGGGCTCGACTACGTGCTGATGGCGATGGCGCCGTCGCTGTGGTGGCTGTTCGCGGGGCGGGTGATCTCGGGCATCACGTCCGCGAGCATCTCGACCTCCTTCGCCTATATCTCCGACATCACGCCGGCCGACAAACGCGCCGCCGTGTTCGGCCGGGTCGGCGCGGCGTTCGGCGCCGGTTTCATTCTCGGCCCGGCGCTCGGCGGCCTGCTGGGCGGCATCGATCCGCGCCTGCCGTTCTGGGTGGCGGCCGCCCTGAGTTTCGCCAACACGCTTTACGGCCTGCTGATCCTGCCGGAGTCGCTGCCGCGGGAGCGGCGCTCGCCGTTCCGCTGGCGCAGCGCCAATCCGGTCGGCGCGTGGCGGCTGCTGCGCTCCGATGCGACCCTCACCGGACTATCGGTGGTGAACTTCATCGCGCAGGTGGCGCATGTGGTGCTGCCGAGCACCTACGTGCTCTACGCGACCTATCGTTACGGCTGGGACGAGCGCACCGTTGGGCTCACGCTGGCGATGGTCGGCATCTGCGCCATGGTGGTGCAGGGCGGCGCCGTGGGGCCGATCGTGAAGCGGTTCGGCGAGCGCAACGCGCTGGCGATCGGTCTCGGCTTCGGCGCGCTCGGGTTCCTGATTTTCGGCCTGGCGCCGACCGGGCCGATCTCGTGGCTCGGCATCCCGGTGATGGCGCTATGGGGTATCGCGGGGCCCGCGACGTTGGGGTTGATGACCCAGCGTGTCGCGCCGGACCAGCAAGGCCAATTGCAGGGCGCATCGGGCAGCGTCCAGAGCCTGGCGCAACTGGTCGGGCCGTTCCTGTTCACGCTGACCTTTTCGTATTTCATCTCGCCGGGGGCTCCCGTCACGCTTCCGGGTGCGCCGTTCCTGCTGGCGAGCGTCCTGCTGCTTGGCGCGCTATTGCTCGCCTTGAGGGTGACCGCGGCGATGAAGCGCGCCCTGCCGCAGGCATGACGCCCCACCTTGCGTGGCCGTTTTTGCATGTCCGTGGAGAGCAATACTGAAAAGGCCGGCGGCGCGGGCGGTGTCGTTATTTCGAACGGGTCCAGTTGGTGGACTTGCAGATGATGCCCATGACGCAGCCCGCCGTCGTCAGCGTATTGCCGTCGAGAGTCATCTTTCCGGTATAGGTCTTGCCGTCCTGCGGATTGAAGGCGCTGCCGCTCCACGAATTCGCGCCGCTGGGCTTCATGTCGAAGAAGACCCGCTGCCCGATCCTCGCTTTCGGGTCGGCGCCGGGTTTGAGCCAGACGATGTGGCCGCAGATGGCACCGCCGCAGGGGCTGAACTTGACCTTGGAGGCGCCGGTGTCGCGCAGCCAGACGCCCTTGACGTCGGCGGCGCGCGCCGGAGCGGCGGCAAGGCCGGCGATCATGGCCAGTGAAGCAACGTGAACGACAAGGCGACGCATGGTCCTCTCCCTCCGCGATCGTGCCTATCCTGATTGCGCCTCGCGGATCATGCAAGCGGCATCGCTGTGGCTTTATTCCGCGGCCGGCGGGCGGAAATCCATCAGCGTGCGGGTTCGATAGTCGTAGAGCTTGCCGCTTTCGGTCCAGGACGGCGCGCACATCGGCACGATGAACCCGGCGACCTGCTCGGGCGTATCCAGTGTCATCGGATCCTCGCCGGGAAATACCTGCGCGCGCATCCGGGTGCGGATCGGCCCCGGGCTGAACAGGTTGACGCGGATCGGGGTGATGGCGGTCTCGTGGGCCCAGACCCGCACCAGGGTATCGAGTGCGGCCTTCGAGGCGGCATAGGGGCCGAGATAGGCGGTCGCCTTGCTGGCGGCCCCGGATGTGATGAACACCGCACGGCCGGCGTCGGACTGGCGCAGCAGCGGCTCCATGCAGCGGATCAACTGGAAGTTGGCGGTGACGTTGACGGCGATTACGTCGGTCCACGGCTTCAGCTCGATATGGCCGAGCGGCGAGGACGGTCCCGCGATTCCGGCATTGCCGACCAGGATGTCGAGCTTGCCGTGACGCTCGTTGAGCGCTGCGCCGAGCCGGGCGATGCCGTCGAAGTCGGTGAGGCTGAGCGGCACCAGGGTGGCGCTGCCGCCCTCGGCGCGGATGGCGTCGTCGAGTTCCTCCAGCCCGCCCTGGGTGCGGGCGACGGCGACGATATGGGCGCCGGCCTTCGCCAGCGCCAGCGCCGTCGCGTAGCCGATCCCGCGCGAGGCGCCGGTCACGAGGGCAATGCGCGAGGCGAGGGGTTTTGTCATCGGATGGCTGCTTTATGCTAGTGGAGTGGATTTGACATTCGCTACCCACTTGGGTGCTTGCCCGGCAAGCGAATGTCAAATCCCAAACTCCACTAGAATCCTATAATTGCTAGTGGTCCTTTGATTCCACCATTTGCGAGGATGCCCGCGGCAACGGAATGCAAATGTTGGAATCGGACCACTAGTGGAGTGGATTTGGCATTCGCGACCCACTTGGGTGCTTGCCCGGCAAGCGAATGTCAAATCCCAA
>JAGRLZ010000172.1 GCA_020441545.1 Xanthobacteraceae bacterium
AAGATCGACAAGGCGGAAGCGCATGTCGACTGGGCGAAGCCGGCGCGCGCGGTGCTGCGCCATATCCATGGACTGTCGCCGTTCCCCGGGGCGTGGGCCGAAGTGCAGCTTGACGGCGAGACGGTGCGGCTGAAGCTGCTGCGCTGCGCGCTCGCGGACGGGCACGGCGCGCCCGGCGACCTGCTCGACGACCGGCTGACCATCGCCTGCGGCGACGGCGCGGTCCGCATCACTGAATTGCAGCGCGCCGGCAAGGGCGCGATGAAGGCGGCGGACTTCCTGCGCGGCACGCCCTTGCGGCCGCCGCTGCGGTTCACCTGATGCCGCGCTACAAGCTCACCATCGAATATGACGGCGCGCCGTTCTGCGGCTGGCAGGTGCAGGAGACGCTGCCCTCGGTGCAGGGCTCGCTGGAGCGCGCGGTGAAGGCGATCAGCGGCGAGGCCGCGCGGGTGCATGGCGCCGGGCGCACCGATGCCGGCGTGCATGCGCTGGGGCAGGTCGCCCATGTCGATCTGGTGAAGGACTTTCCCGCCGGCCGCCTGCGCGACGGGCTCAATGCGCATCTGCGGCCCGATCCGATCGGAGTGCTGGCGGTCGAGATCGTGCCGCAGACCTTCGAGGCACGGTTCTCCGCGGTACGGCGGCATTACCTGTATCGCATCGTCAATCGCCGCGCCAATCTCGCGCTCGAGATCGGGCGGGTCTGGCGCGTGCCGAAGGCGCTCGATGCCGATGCGATGCACGAAGCTGCGCAGCGGCTGATCGGAAAACACGACTTCACCACCTTTCGCGATACCGAATGCCAGGCGAAATCGCCCGACAAGACGCTCGATGTGCTCGACGTCACCCGCGATGGCGAGGCGGTTAACATCGTCACCAATGCGCGCTCGTTCCTGCACAGCCAGGTGCGCTCGATGGTCGGCTCGCTGGTGTGGGTCGGCGAGGGACGCTGGACGCCCGACGACATGCAGCGCGCGCTGGAAGCGCGCGACCGCCGCGCCTGCGGCCCGGTCGCGCCGCCGGACGGGCTGTATCTCGTGCGGGTCGATTACGCGTGAGGCGTCAGCCCCTTCATCGCGTCCCAGAACAGGTCCTGCCCGTCGGCGACGTTGGCGGTCCAGTGCTCGGCGGCGAAGTCGTTGGCGTCGTCGGTGATGAACTTGAAGGCGCGCCACGGCACGCCGTGCCGCTGGCAGACATGGGCGATCGCGAACAGCTCCATGTCGACGATATCGACCCTGTTTTCGACCAGCCAGGGATCGGTGGTGGTGACGAAACTGTCGCCGGTGCCGCAGATGACGCCCGGATAGGATGACGACAGCCGGTCGAATTCCGGCGAGAACGGCGTGCGGCCGCGCGGCGCCAGCGGTTCCGCGATCATGTCGCGCTGGATCACGTCGGCGACCTCGACCAGCCCGCGCAGCGTCCCGTTGAGTTTGCCGGCGGTGCCGTAATTGATGACGAGCTGCGGCCGCAGCACCATCAGCGCCAGCGTTGCGGCGCTGGCGGCATTGACCTTGCCGACGCCGGTATAGATCACCTCGAAGCCGTCCGGCGCGCGCGCCTTCTGCAATTCGTCGTCGATCGCGGTGAGAACGAGAATCTTGCCGGTCATGCGAAATAGCGTTCCAGTACGCCGCGATAGATCCGTGTCAGCGTCTCGATGTCGGCGACCGGCGCGCGCTCGTCGATCTGGTGCATGGTCTTGCTGACCAGGCCGAATTCGATCACCGGACAGTAGTGGGTGATGAAGCGCGCGTCCGAGGTGCCGCCGCCGGTGGTGAGGTCGGGCTTGCGCCCCGTCACCGCCTCGATCGCCGCGACCGCGAGATTGATGAAGGGGCCGGGCTGGGTGATGAACACGCCGGCGTTCGACGGCTCCCATTCGACGCAGGCGCGAATGCGGTTGCCGCTGGCTTTCGCGACCCGTTCCTCGATCAGCGCCCGCAGCGATTCCTGCGTATGGCGATCATTGTAGCGGATGTTGAACCTCGCCCGCGCCTGCGCCGGAATGACGTTATGCGCGGCATTGCCGACATCGACCGAGGAGAATTCGAGGTTCGACGCCTGGAAGTGATCGCTTCCCCGGTCGAGCGGCTCGCTGTCGAGCGCCGTGATGAGCGCGGCGATGTCGGGGATCGGGTTCGACGCCTGATGCGGATAGGCGACGTGGCCCTGCACGCCATCGACGATCAGCGTGCCGGATTGCGAGCCGCGGCGGCCGACCTTGATGCAGTCGCCCATGGTCTCGACATTGCTCGGCTCGCCGAGCACGCAGTGGTCGAATTTCTCGCCGCGCGCGTCCGCCCATTGCATCAGCTTGACGGTGCCGTTGACGGCGGCGGCCTCCTCGTCGCCGGTGATGATGAAGGAGATCGAGCCGTCGCCCGGCGGCCTGCCGCCATGCGCGGCGAGGAAATCCAGCGTCGCGGCGACGCTGCACGCGACGCCGCCTTTCATGTCCACCGCGCCGCGCCCGTAGAGGAAGCCGTCCTTGACGTCTCCGGAGAACGCGCCGTGCGTCCATGCCGCTTCGTCACCCGGCGGCACCACGTCGGTGTGGCCGGCGAAGGAGAGATGCGGCGCGCCGCGGCCGATCCGCGCATAGAGGTTGTCGATATCGGCCGCGCCCGGCTCGCTGAACGTCACGCGGTGGACGTCGAAGCCGGCCGCCCTCAATCGTGTTTCGAGCACGCCGAGCGCGCCGGCATCCGCCGGCGTCACCGACGGACAGCGGATCAGGTCGCGGGCGATCGAGAGCGCGTCGTTTTCCATCGTCGTCGTCAGTCGCGCAGCAGTTCGTTGATGCCGGTCTTGGAGCGGGTGCGCTCGTCGACGCGCTTCATGATGAC
>JAGRLZ010000023.1 GCA_020441545.1 Xanthobacteraceae bacterium
AACACCAGCACCCGGGCGCGCGACAACAGCGCCGCGTTGAGTTCGAACGACGGATTCTCGGTGGTGGCGCCGACCAGCACCACGGTGCCGTCCTCCATCACCGGCAGGAAGGAATCCTGCTGCGCCTTGTTGAAGCGGTGCACCTCGTCGACGAACAGCAGCGTGCCCTTGCCGGTCTCGCGGCGCGCGCGCGCGGCATCGAACACCTTTTTCAGATCAGCGACACCGGAGAACACCGCCGATATCTGTTCGAAATGCAGTTCGGTGGCGTCGGCAAGCAGCCGTGCCACCGTGGTCTTGCCGGTGCCCGGCGGCCCCCAGAACACCAGCGAGCCGAGCGTGCGCGTCTCCAGCATCCGCGTCAGCGCGCCGTCGGGACCGAGGATGTGATCCTGGCCGACAACTTCCGACAACACGCGCGGCCGCAGCCGGTCCGGCAGCGGGCGCGGGGCGTCCTGCTCCAGGCCGGCGGCGGCGAAAAGCGACTGCGTTGCTGTTCTTTTCCGGTCCGCCATGCCGCCAACTTGTTTCCATCATGCCCGGCCTCGTGCCAGGCACCACGTCGTCATGCCGCCGGATCAATTCCGGACGTGGATGGCCGGGACACGCCCGGCCATCCATGCCCTCATCCTCCCAGCGTCACCTGAATCTGCCGGCCGCCACGCAGGATGGTGATGCGCCACAGCCGGCTGCGCTCGCGCGCGACCGACGCAAGCTCGCCGGTGGTCTCGATCTTCCTGCCGTTCACCGCGACGATCACGTCGCCCTTGCGGAAGCCGACATTGGCGGCGGCGCCGTCGTCGGCGAGCGCGACGACGACCACGCCTTCGACCGAACTGTCGATCCGCATCTCGTCGGCGACGGCCGGCGTGATGTTCGACACCTTCGCGCCCTCGAACGGCGAGCGGCCGCGAATGACGACTTCGTCGCGGTTGGTGTCGGGCGCGGTTTCCAGCGGCACGCTGAGCTTGACCAGCTTGCCGGCACGCCGCACCTCGATCTGCGCGACGCCGCCGAGCGGCCGGGTGGCGAAGCGATACCCGAAGGCATTGGGGTCATCGACGGTCTGGTTGTCGACCGCGACGACCAGGTCCGACACCTTCATGCCGGCGCGCGCGGCCGGGCTTCCCGGCACGACGTTGACGACCAGCGCGCCGGAGGGGCGCGGCAGCCCGAGCGATTCGGCGATCTCGGGCGTCACCACCTGCATGCGAGCCCCCAGCCACGGCCGCTTCACCGCCTTGCCGCCCTGCTCCGCCGAGGCCACCACCACGCGCACCATATTGGCGGGGATCGCGAAGCCGATGCCTTGCGATCCGCCGGAGCGCGAGAAGATCGCGGTGTTGATGCCGACCAGCTTGCCGGTCATGTCCACCAATGCGCCGCCGGAATTGCCGGGATTGATCGCCGCATCGGTCTGGATGAAGAATTGATAGTCGGTGATGCCGACCTGCGTCCGGGCCAGCGCGGACACGATGCCGTGGGTCACGGTCTGGCCGACGCCGAAGGGGTTGCCGACCGCCATCACCACATCGCCGACCTGCAGGTTGTCGGAGTTGGCGAATTCGAGCGTCGGGAACTTCTCCTTGGCATTCTTCACCCTCAGCACGGCGAGGTCGCTGCGCTTGTCCTTCAGGACGATCTCGGCATCGAATTCACGCTTGTCGGCCAGCGAGATCTTCACCTGGTCGGCACCTTCGATGACATGGTTGTTGGTGACCACGAGGCCGGCCGGATCGACCATGACGCCGGAGCCCAGCGAGCGCTGCATCTGCTCCGGCTGGCCCGGCACGCCGAAGAAGCGGCGGAAAATGGGGTCGTCGAGCAACGGATTGCGGTTCTTCACCACTTTCGCAGCATAGACGTTGACGACCGCCGGCGTCACCCGCTGCACGATCGGCGCATAGGACAGCACCAGCTCGTTCTGCGAGGTGGGGACGCGGCGCTCCTGCGCATGGGCCGGCAGGGCCACGGTCAGGGCAAGCAGCGAAAGGGCGAAAAGGCGAAAAGGCGTCATATGGATGGTTCCCGATTCCAATGCCGTCATATAGTTGCCCTGCCCGCTCAAGAGAAGCAAAGAGACGGCATTTTCGCGCCGGCGGCCCGCGGCCATGGCGGCCGCCATCGCTACCAGAGCAGGCGCAATCGGGGCATGGTACGGGATTTGGCCCGCGGCGGCCATCGGCCGGGCCGGAGTCGGGGCGGATGGGTTGAAGCCGAACCGGGATCCGTCACGCCATGGTCCGGTTCCGGACCTGAAGCTGTTCCGCCGCCGACGGAATGCCATCCGCCGCGCCCGGGCTGGATGCCCGGGCGGTCAGGTGGTCCCCAGCCCGAACTCGTTGATCTCCTTGTTGCGCTGGGAGTTCAGCTCGGCCTGGTGATCGGTCGCGATCGCGACATACACCGCCGGCAGCACGAACAGCGTGAACAGCGTGCCGATGGTCATGCCGGCGACGACGACAAGGCCGATCGAGAAGCGGCTCGCCGCGCCCGCGCCGGTTGCCGTCAGGAGCGGCAGCAGGCCGGTGACCATGGCCGCCGTGGTCATCAGGATCGGACGCAGCCGGACCCGCGCCGCCATCTCGATCGCCGAGCGCTTGTCGAGCCGTTCGTTGATCTGCAACTCGTTGGCGAATTCCACCATCAGGATGCCGTGCTTGCTGATGAGGCCGATCAGCGTCAACAGGCCGACCTGGGTATAGATGTTGATGGTCGCAGCCCCGAAGAACAGCGGAATCAGCGCGCCCGAAATCGCCATCGGCACGCTGATCATGATGACCAGCGGATCGCGCAGGCTTTCGAACTGCGCCGCCAGCACCAGGAAGATGATAATCAGCGCGAAGCCGAAGGCGATCGCAAGCTGATTGCCTTCCGTCACGTATTGCCGCGCGTCGGCGAGATAGTCGTGGCTGAATCCCTTCGGCAGTTGCTTGGCCTGCTGCTCGAGGAAATCCACCGCCTGCCCCACCGTCACGCCCGGCATCGGCACGGCCTGGAAGGTCGCCGCATTGAGCTGGTTGAAATGGGTCAGGGCGTTCGGGTCGGTGTCGGTCTTGATCGTCACCAGCGTGGACAGCGGAATCTGCTGCCCGGTATTGCTCGGCACGTAATAGCCGTCGAGCGATTCCGGCGTCAGGCGCAAGCCGCGCGGCACCTGCGGGATCACCTGGTAGGAGCGTCCCTGAAGGTTGAAGCGATTGACGTAGTTGCCGCCCAGCAGCGTCGCCAGCGTCCCGCCGATCTGCTGCATGGTGACGCCGAGATCGTTCGCCTTGGTCCGGTCGATGGCGACCCGCACCACCGGCTGGTTGAAGTCGAGGTCGCTGTCGCTGACGATGAACAGGCCGCTCTTGCGCGCGGCGGCCTTCAGCTTGTTCATCTCCTCATAGACCGCCCGGAAGCTGGCCGTGGAGTTGATCACCATCTGGACCGGCAACCCGCCGGGACCGCCCGGCAGCGGCGGCAGATTGAACGCGAACGCATTGACGCCTTCGATCTTGCTGATGCCGGCCTGCACCAGCGGCTTGAGCTTGATCGCGGAGCGCTTGCGCTCGTCCCACGGCTTCAGCAGCATGCCGGCGATGCCGTTGTTGATGCCGTCGGTGCCGTTGATCATGAACCGCAGGTCGGTCTCCGGGAAGCTCGCGAACACCTTGTCGAGCTTGTCGCCGTAGTAGTCCATATAGTCGATGTTGGCGTATTTCGGCCCCTTGATGACCGAGAACACGATGCCCTGATCCTCTTCGGGCGCCAGCTCCTTCGACGAATGCTGGTACAGGAAGACGACAAGCCCGAGGATCGTCACGGCGAACAGCGCGGTCACCGGCCGGTAGTCGAGCGAGCGGTCCAGCCTGCGGCCATACCAGTGGGTGACCGCGGTGAAGATCTTGTCGACCTTGGTCGCGAACCAGCCCTGCCCGCCGTGCTTGAGCAGCACCGAGCACATCATCGGCGACAGCGTCAGCGCGATCACGCCCGACACGATCACCGCGCCGGCCAGCGTGAAGGCGAATTCGCGGAACAGCGCGCCGGTGAGGCCGCCGAGGAAGCCGATCGGCGCATACACCGCGGCCAGCGTGATCGTCATCGAGATCACCGGACCGACGATCTCGCGCGCGCCCTGCAACGATGCCTGGACCGGCGTTTTCCCCTCCTCAACATGGCGGTGGATGTTTTCCACCACCACGATGGCATCGTCGACCACGAGGCCGATCGCCAGCACCATCGCCAGCAGCGTCAGCAGGTTGAAGCTGAATCCGGCCGCCATCATCAGCGCGCAGACACCGATCAGCGACAGCGGAATCGTCACTACCGGGATGATGACCGAGCGCAGCGAGGCGAGGAACAGGAAGATCACGATGATGACGATGACGACCGCTTCGATCAGCGTCTTCTCGACCTCGTGGATCGACGAGGTGATGAACTTGGTCGAATCGTAGGCCACCTTCATCTTCATCGAGGGCGGAAGATTCCGCTGGATGTCCGGGAAAAGCTTGCGCACGCCTTCGACGATGTTCAGCGGATTGCCCTGCGGCGTGGCCTGCACGCCGATGAAGATCGCGTGCTGGCCGCTGAAGGCAACGCTGGCATTGGTGCTCTGGGCCGCGAGTTCGACCTGGGCGATGTCCTCCATCCGGACGAAGCCGCCATCCTTGGCCTTCACCGTCATGCGCTTGAACTGGTCGACGCTCTGCAGGTCGGTGTTGGTCGCGACGTTCGAGATCGTGTAGTAGCCCTTGGTCTGGCCGGCCGCCGCCTGGAAGTTGTTGGCGGCGATCGCGGCGGCGACGTCCGCGGTCGTCACGTTCCGGCCGGCCATCTTCACCGGGTCGAGCCACACGCGCATCGCGAAGGTCTGGCCGCCGAGGATGTCGGCCGACGCCACGCCGTCCACCGTCGACAGGATCGGCTGCACCACGCGCGTGAGATAATCGGAGATCGCCGAGCCGGACAGTTCGTCGCTCGAGAAGCCGATATACATCACCGCGGTGGTCTGGCCGGTGGACTTCAGGACCACCGGGTCGTTGGCTTCCTTCGGGATCAGGTACTTGACCGAATTGACCTTCGACAGCACCTCGGTGAGCGCCGCGTTGGGATCGAAGTTCAGCTTGATGTAGACCCTGATCTGGCTCTGGCTCTGGGTCGAAGCCGAGGTGATGTAGTCGACGCCCTCGGCGGAGGCGACCGCCTGCTCGATCGGCGTCGTGATGAAGCCCTGCATCAGGTCCGGGGACGCGCCGGGATAGGCCGTGGTGATGGTAATCACCGTGTTGGACAGCTTCGGATACTGCCGGATCGGCAGGTTATACGCCGCCGCCAGGCCGATCAGCAGGATCAGCAGGCTGACGACGACCGACAGCACCGGCCGCTTGATGAAGATATCGGTGAATGCCATTTGCCGGCGCTCCGTTGACGCAAGCCCGCTCCGGAGAGAGACGGGCGGCTTGCGGGACGTTCGATCGATGCGGGATCGCCCCAGGCGACCCCGCGCTGTTCATGCGGCGTCAGTTCAGCGACGGTTTCTCGGGGATCGGCGGCAATGGATCCTTCGAAATCTCGACCGCGGCGCCCGACTGCAGCTTGAGCTGGCCGACCGCGACGATCCTGTCGCCCGGCTTCAGCCCCTTTTCGATCACCACGCGCCCGTTGATCCGGTCGCCGGTACGAACGAAGGTGCGCTCGGCGGTCAGGCCGGTCTTGCCGTCGTCCGCCTTCTTCTCCTTGATGAGATAGACGGAGTCGCCATACAGCGTGTATTCCACCGAGGTTTCCGGCACGGTGATGACGGCCGGCTTGTCCGGCAGCACCACGGTGACGTTGGCGAACATGCCGGGCTTGAGGATGTCGCCGGGATTGGAGATGGTCGCCTGAACGCGGATGTTGCGCGTATCGGTCGCGATCTGCGGCTCGATGGTGGTGATCTTGCCGTCGAACTGCTTGCCGGGATAGGCATCGACCGTGACCCGCACGGCCTGGCCGACGGCGAGCCGGCCGCTGTCCTTCTCAGTCACCGTGAAGTTGGCGAACAGCGTCGACAGATCCGTCAGCGAGACGATCTGGGTGCCGGCGGTGAGGAATTGTCCGACCTCCACCTGGCGAACGCCGAGCACACCGTCGAACGGCGCGCGCACCAGCTTCTGCGAAATGATCGCCTCGGTCTTGGCGATGCCGGCATTGGCCTGATCGTAGGCCGCCTGCGCCTGATCGACGGTCGCCTGCGGGCCGAACTGCCGGGCGGCCAATTGCTTGGCGCGGTCCAGCGACAATTCGGCGACCTTGGCCTGGGCCTTGTAGCTGGCGAGATCGCCCTGCTCCGGCTTGTCGAACAGCTGCACCAGCGGCGTGCCCTTGGTGACGTGGCTGCCCGCCTTGAACAGGATGTCGGTGATACGGCCGTTGACGTCGGAGGTGACGCTGACCTGATGCACCGCAGCCAGGCTGCCGACGGCGCGCTGGAGATTGGGCAGCACTTCCGATTTCGCCTCGACGGCGCTGACGGTGATCGGCGGCGGTTTGTTGTTGGCGAAGAACTGCGCGATCATGTGGCTGCGGAAGGCATTGTAGCCCACGAGCCCGCCAACCAGGATCGCCAGCAGGATGCCGACGATGATGAACCAGCGGACCTTGCGCACCGGGCGCGCCTTCGGCTTTTCGCCGTCGGCCCGCGCCGATGCCGGAGCGGCATGGTGTGCTTCGGACGTCGCCGGCATGTTCGATTCTGTTGTGATGGTCATGTCATGCACTTTCCGCAGCTTGCACGGGCATCAGGTCCGGCGGCAATTCCCGGTCGAGATGCGTGGCAATCACCGTTTCATTCAGTCCGATTCCACGAAGAACGAACTCGCAAACCTGCCGTTCGAGATCGGGGGCGTCTCCATATGCCAAACATGGCACTTCGGGAAGCCTGCTGAGCATTAGTAATAAGACGGTATGGTGCGCGAACCAGAACAGGTTCAGCGGTTCCCGCCCCACCGGCGTCGCGTCGCCCGCCTCGACGGCCTTTCGCAGCGAGGCCGTGAAGATCGGCCCGATCAACTCGCCGATCTTGTCATACAGCAGCCGCGAAAACTCTCCGTCGTCGAGGTGGCTGGTCACCATCAGCCGCAGCCGCTGGGCCTCCTCCTCGTCCGGCGCGCCGGACGCCTGGAGGAAATGGGCGACCATGCCGCGGATCAGGATGACGAGCGTTGCGGTCGACGGCGTCAGGCCGAGCAACTTGCACAGCGCCGGATCGGCTTCGCATTCCTCCGCAAGGATTTCGGCATACAGCGCGGACTTGGTCGGGAAATGCTTGAACAGCAGCCCTTCCGAAATCGAGGCCGCCGCGGCAATGCTTTTCGTCGTCGTGCCGGCAAAGCCGGTCCGGGCGAAACAGCGTTTCGCCGCAGCCAGGATCAGCGCGCGCCGCAGATCGCTCGTCATCCTTGGTGTGCTCATCGGCGTGAGTAATCACTCACCATGCCGAATGTCAAGCGGCATGGTGCAGTGCATAAAATGGCCACAATTCAGGTCGGCCGGAATCCGGGGGCGCCGCGCGGTTCGCCAGCCACGCCCCCCGCGAGCACTGTGACACCCTCCTCCCCGGTCGCCAGCGAGACGGCCCGGATCGCGGCACCGGGCCGGGCGCGCGGGGGCACGATTGCACGGGCCGGCAAGGTTTGCGGAAGCGGCAAATCCGTATATCGGTTTCGCAAACGCGAACGGCGCATGGCGCGTCCCGCGCGCCGCGCCTCACCGGATTTCGCCTTGCTCCCTCTCATCCATGATCCCCTGTTCTATGCCGTCGCCATCCCGGCGGTGATCCTGCTGGGCCTGTCCAAGGGCGGCTTTGCCGGCGTCGGGACGGCGGCGACCCCGCTGGTGGCGCTGTATCTGCCGCCGCTCGAGGCCGCGGCCCTGATCCTGCCGGTGCTGATTACGCAGGATATGATCTCGCTCTATGTCTATCGGCGCGACTGGGATCCGACGAACCTGAAGATCATGCTGCCGGGTGCGATCGCCGGCATGGCGGTGGCGTGGCTGATGGCCGCTTACGTGTCCGATGCGACCGTACGGATCATCGTCGGGCTGGTCGGCATCGCCTTCGTCGTCAACGTCTGGCTCAACCGGAAGATCGACCAGCCAAAACCCGTATCGGCCGCCAGCGGCGTGTTCTGGGGCGGCGTGTCGGGATTCACCTCGTTCATGATGCAGGGCGGCGGGCCGCCCTTCCAGGTCCATGTGCTGCCGCAGCGCCTGCCGAAACTGACGCTGGTCGGCACCACCACGATCTTCTTCGCGGTCATCAATGCGCTGAAGATCGGCCCCTACCTGGCGCTCGGCCAGTTCAACGCGGCGAACTTCACCACCTCGCTCGCGCTGCTGCCGGCCGCGGCGGCCGCGAATGTCGCGGGCGTCTGGCTGGTGCGCAAGACGCCGACCGGCCTGTTCTACCAGATCGCCTATGTGATGCTGTTCATCATTTCCGTCGTGCTGCTCTGGCAGGGCGCCCGCGATCTGCTGCCGCTATGACGGAGCGCGCTGCGGCGCCGGCTGGAGCAGCAATGTCGGAACTCCGCAGGTGCCGTCGCGGATCGTGGCGACCATGGTTCCCGGCTTGCGCCCCTTGCGCGCTTCGGACACGTCGATGCCGGCGGCCAGCATCCGCGTCCGCGCCGCTTCGATGTCATCGACCCGCCACGACAGGCCCCACAGCCGGTCGCGCTGCGGATCGATCCGCTTTCCGGCGCGGCAGACCGTCTCGACGATGAGGTCGCCGCAGCGGAAGAACATCAGGCGCCCCCAGTCGGGGTGCGATCGGTCGAGCCGCATGTCGAGCCCGAGCCGCGCGCCATAGAGTGCGGCGGCGCGATCCGGCTCGGCGGTCTCGACCACGACGTGATCGAGCGATGTGACCGGCGCGTCGGCGATCGCATCCGAGCCCGGCCGTGCGCCCGCCATTTCAAGAAAGAACAGCCGCACGCCGAAGGTTGCATCGGTGGCCGCGCGGGTGCGCGTCCACCGCAAGGTCCGGCCGGTCGCGGCATCGCGGCTGTCGCCATCCGCGATGCCTTCCGGCCGCAGGCCCAGCCGATCCATCCGCCGGCGCAGCCCCGCGATGTCGTCGACGCGGAAGCAGAGGCTCGCCAATCCCTCGCCGTCCTGCTCCAGCACCGCCCGGATGCGATCCGCCGCAATGCCGCTGCCCGCCGGCGCCAGCAATTCGGCCGACATGTTGGCCAGCGTGAACAGGACGGATTCGCTGCCCTCATCCGCGCTCCGCCACGCCGGCTTTCGTCCGAGCAGCGCCGCGTAGGCGGCGGCGCCCGCCTCGATGTCGCGCACGAGAATGACGACGTGGTCCAGACCGACGATCATGCTGATTTTCCTGCTGTCAGTTCTTGCTGTTCGCGGAATCCGATCAGCGCGCCACGATCGCCTGCATCGGCCGCGCTGCCGGAGAAGCGGGAGGGTTGCATCATGCGCCAGTCTTTGCAGAACGGCGGCCTTCCCGCAACATCACGGAAACAGGCCGCGCGTTGTCTTGGCCGCCCGGACCTTTTCGACGCCGATCGCCATCGCGGCGGTACGATGCGAGACGTTGTCACGCCGGGCACGCGCGACCATCGCCTCGAAGGCGCGGTCGAGGATCTGATATTCGCGCCGCATCACCTCGTCCTCCTCCCAGAACAGTTGCTGCAGGTCCTGCACCCATTCGAAATAGCTGACCACCACGCCGCCCGCATTGCACAGGACGTCGGGAATCACGAAGACCTCGTCCTGCCGCCGATCCAGCACCCGGTCGGCCTCCGGCACGGTCGGCCCGTTGGCGCCCTCCGCCAATACGCGGCATCGCAAACGGGCGGCGACGTCGGCATCGATGACCCGTTCCATCGCCGCCGGCACCAGCACGTCGCACGGCAAGGTCAGCACTTCCGCCGGATCGAACTGCAACTGGCTGGAATAGCCCGCGATGCTGCCGCGCGTCGCCGCGTGTTTCACCAGCGCCGGGATATCGAGCCCCGCCGGATCATGCAGCGCGCCGGTGTGATCGGCGACCGCGATCACCTTGAGACCACAGCGATGCAATTCCAGCGCGGCTTGAGAGCCGACATTGCCAAACCCCTGCACCACGACGGTCGCACCGTTCAGATCGATGCCGAGATCGGCCAGCACGCGCCGGGCCAGATGGGCGACGCCGCGTCCGGTCGCCTCGCGCCGTCCCAGCGTACCGCCGGAACTGACCGGCTTGCCGGTAACGATCTCGGTCACGGTCTGGCCCTGGTACATCGAATACGTATCCATGAACCAGGCCATCACCTGTTCGTTGGTGCCCATGTCCGGCGCCATCACGTCGGTATGCGGGCCGACGAACGGGATCATCTCCTGCATGTAGCGGCGCGACAGGCTTTGCAGCTCGCGCTTCGAGACCGACATCGGATCGACGCAGACGCCGCCCTTGGCGCCGCCATAAGGCAGCCCGACCAGCGCGCATTTCCAGCTCATCCAGACCGCGAGCGCGGCGACCTCGCCGAGATCGACGCTCGGCGCGAAGCGGGTGCCGCCCTTGGTCGGCCCCAGCGTCAGGTGATGCTGCACGCGATAACCTTCGAACACCGCGACCGAGCCGTCATCGCGATGGATCGGACAGGACACGGTAATGGCGCGCTTCGGCAGCAGCAGGCGGTCCCGCTCGTCATGGGGAATTTCGAGATAGTCCGCGATGACGCCGAACTGCCGCGCCGCCATGTCGAAGACCGGACCGGAATAGACTGTCATAGGCACCTCATTCGCCGCGGCCGCATGCCGGGAACCGCCGCGGCCGCCGATCATTGACCTTTGGCCGCCCGAATCCCATTGCAACCGCATTGGGACTCGATGTTAGCTTACGGGCCGTGCGGCCTGCGAATTATTTGTGCGGATCGGATTCGACAAGCGATGCTAATCTTCCCACGAACAACCGTGCTGGCCATGGTTACAGCAACTCTTGCGGCAGCGGCTTTCGTTCAAACGGCATCGGCGGATTGACGGATGCAGGCACTCTTCATCGGCCAGACCTATATCGACGTCACGTTCCTGACGGACCATCTTCCGGTCGGCGACGAAAAGGATGTCGCGTCGGCCTATGCCGTCTCGTTCGGCGGCAACGCGGTGACCGCGGCCTTCTGCTGCGCCAAGCTCGGCATCGTGCCCGACCTGATCTCGACCGTCGCGGACGACTGGCTGGGCCGGATGTTCCAGGACATGGCGCTCAAATACGGCATCTCCCTGCATGCCCGCAAGGTGAGAAGCTCGTCGCTGTCGTTCATCATGCCGAAGGACGGCAAGCGCGCCATCGTCCGCTGCCGCGACGACGATCACCTGCATCCGTTTCCGACGCTCAACCTCGGCGGCTGCCGGGCGCTGCATGTCGACGGCCACCAGCCCGACGCCGCGATGCACTACGCCAGGCTGTGCCGCGAGGCCGGTATCCTCACCTCGCTCGACGGCGGCGGCCTGCGCGACAACACCCACGAGCTGCTGCAATATATCGACGTCGCCGTCGTCGCCGAACGGCTGTGCGAGCAGATGAACTTCGATCCCGAGGCGATGCTGGACTATCTCAAGGGACGCGGCTGCCAGGTCGGCGGCGTCACCATGGGCGAGCGCGGCCTGGTCTGGTACGACGAAACCGGCGTGGTGCGCGAAATTCCGGCGCTGGCGGTGCCGTCCGCGCGGGTGATCGACACCAACGGTGCCGGCGACGTGTTTCACGGCGCCTATGTCTATTCCTACCTCAACGATCCGTCGAAGAGCTGGCAGGAGCACTTCGCCTTCGCGCAGGCCGCATCCGCCTACAAGATCCAGCACCTCGGCAACGAGGCCGGCCTGCCGACGCTTGCGGATATCGCAGGCGTCCGCGCCGAATTCGAGGCGAACACGATGGGCAACGTGCGGCGGCTGCGGTCGTAGATCTCAAGCCACCGCCTTCTTCAGGTCGAACGACAGGTCCACCGCCTGTTCCGGCGCGATGGATTTGTTCGCGCCGAGCAGACGGCGCGCGAAGACGTGATCGCCGGCGCGATTGACCGACTCGACGCCGATCAGCCGGCCGTCCTTGTAGCAGAAGGCCGAAAACGCCCCCTGCGCCGGGTCTCCGCGCAACGCGGCATGATCGAAGCCGGCGGTCAGTCCGGCCATTTGCAGCTTGTCGGAGCCCTGATCGCTCCAGAACCACGGCACGCCATCATAGTCTTCCGGCTTGCCGGTGAGCCGCGCGGCGACGCAGCGCGCGTGATCGGCGGCGTTCTGCACCGACTCCAGCCGCAGCGGCATCCCGAAGCGCGCGCTTTGATAAAGCGCGCAGTCGCCGATCGCGGAAATATCCGGGTCGGCCGTGCGCAACTGCCGGTCGACGATGATGCCGGACGCCACCGGCAGCCCCGCCTCCGCGGCAAGTTCGACATTCGGCAGCACGCCGACGCCGACCACGACGAGATCGGCCGCAAGCCGCGTCCCGTCGGTCAGGCTGACGCCCGTGACGCGGCCATCGGCGCCCTCGATCTCGGTCGCCCCGACACCGAAATGAAGTCGGATTCCCGCCTCCCGATGCCGCCGTTCGAAATAAGCCGAGATCCCGGGCGTGACCGCGCGCGCCATCACCCGTGGCGCCAGTTCGAGCACGTCGACCTCGAGTCCCCTGGCCCGTGCGGTGGCCGCGAACTCCAGCCCGATGAAGCCGGCACCGACCACGACCGCCCGCTGCCCCGCCGCAAGCCGCGTGCGCAGCGCCTCGCTTTCCGCGAAACTGCGCAGATACATCACCCCGTCGAGGTTGGCATTGGGGATATCCAGCAGCCGGTTGCGCGCGCCGGTCGCCAGGACGAGATGGCCGTATTGCCGCGACGATCCCGAGGCAAACCGCACGGTGCGGCCGGCACGATCGATCGCCGCCACATGCGCGTCAATCAGGGTGATCCGCTGATCGACATAGAATTTCTCCGGCCGGAACAGGACCGTCTCGATACCGCCGGCACCCTTGAGGTACGCCTTCGACAACGGCGGGCGCTGATAAGGCGGCAGCGGCTCGTCATTGACGAGTTCGATCGCCTCCTGGAAACCCGACTGGCGCAGCGACGCCGCAAGCTGAAAACCAGCATGTCCGGCACCGACGATGAGGACTGGCTGTTGGCTTGTCATGGTCCGTTCCCAGGCATCCGTTCGCGGTCACGATATGCAGCAGCTTTTGACGGCCGCGTAAAGGCGCCTGCCACGCATGACATCCCGCCCCATCATGCCGGCCATCGCGGCGGGGATTGTCAGCGCGCGCGAACTTTGCGTTAATTGCCGCCATTCCCTCCCAATCAGGATCATATCGATGTCGCCCCAGACCGCCACGACCCTGGATCAGCCCGCCCTGCTCAGCATCGATGGTCCGGTGGCAACGATCACGCTCAATCGCCCCGATGCGTTCAATTCAATCAACACCCCGATCGCCAAGTGCCTCGAGGAGCTGGCCGCGCAGATCACCAAGGACGATTCCATTCGCGTGGTGGTGATCGAGGGCAGTGGCCGCGCCTTCTGCGGCGGCGGCGACATCCAGGTGTTCGGCGCGAACATGGACAATCTCGCGCCCGTCGTCAGCGAGCTGCTGCACCACCTCCATCATTTCATCGCGGCGATCCGGCGGATGCCGAAGATCGTGATCTCCAGCGTGCATGGCTCGGCCGCGGGCGCCGGCCTGTCGCTGGCGTTCATCGCGGACATGTGCATCGCGGCGAACGATGCCAAATTCACGCCCGCCTATAACAAGCTCGGTGTCTCGCCGGACGGCGGCGGCACCATCGGCGTGACGGAAGCCGTCGGCTCGCGCCGGGCGCTGCAAATCTTCCTCGCCGAGGACAGCTTCACCGCGCAGCAAGCCTACGACTGGGGCCTGGTCGTCAAGCTGGTGCCGCCGGACCAGTTGAAGCAGGCGACGAACGAGCTTGCGCAGCGGCTGGCAAAAAATTCGCCGGACGTGATCCGGACGACGAAGGCGCTGATCCATGCCGCGACCCGCACGCCAATCGAACAGCAACTCGAAGCGGAAGCCGCCGGCATCACCCATTGCATGACGACCGCGGCGTTCCGGGGCGCGGTGGAGAAATTCCTCGGCAAGAAGCGCTGAGGTCAGTCTTTCCCTTCCCTTCGCAGGAAATCGAAATCACAGCCTTCGTCAGCCTGCAAGATCGTCTCGTGGAACAGGTGGGCATAGCCGCGCCGTGCCCATTCGGGCGCGGGGGCTGACGCGGGCAACGCGGCGCGGCGGCGCTGCAATTCGGCATCGTCCACCAGCAGGTCGATGCGCCGGCCGGCGACATCGAGGCGGATCATATCGCCGGTCCGCACCAGCGCCAGCGGCCCGCCAACCGCCGATTCCGGCGTGATGTGCAGCACGATGGTGCCGAACGCGGTGCCGCTCATGCGTGCGTCCGAAATCCGCACCATGTCCTTGACGCCCTCGCGCGCCAGCTTCCGCGGGATCGGCAGATAGCCGGCTTCCGGCATCCCCGGCGCACCCTTCGGCCCGGCGTTGCGCAGCACCAGCACGTCGTCCGCGCTGACGTCCAGTTCCGGATCGTCGACGCGCAGCGTCATATCCTCGACCGACTCGAACACCACCGCGCGCCCGGTGTGCCGCAACAGCGTCTCGCTCGCGGCGGAATGCTTGATGACCGCGCCGCGCGGCGCCAGATTGCCGCGCAGCACCGCCATCGCGCCCTCCGGCCTGATCGGATCGGCACGTGCGCGGATCGCATCCTGCCCCGGCACGTCCTCGGCCTGCGCCACCACATCGCGCAGCGTCGCGCCGGTGATGGTTCGCGCATCGAGATCGAGCAGGTCGCCGAGCTGCTTCATCAGTTTCGGCACACCGCCGGCATGGTGGAAATGCTCCATGTAGTGCGCGCCGGACGGCTTGAGATCGACCAGCACCGGCACCTCCCTGCCCAGGGCGTCGAAGGCATCGAGGTCGATGGCATGCGGCGTGCGGCCCGCGATCGCGGTGAGATGGACGAGGCCGTTGGTCGAGCCGCCGATCGCCTGCAACACCACTTGCGCGTTGCGGAAGGAGGCCGGCGTCAGCAATTCGCTCGGGCGCGGCCCCTTGCGCTTCGCCATCTCCGCCGCGCACTTGCCGCTGGCCTCGGCCGAACGGACCCGCTCGGCATGGGGCGCGGGGATCGTCGCGCTCATCGGCAGCGACAGGCCGAGCGCCTCGGTGACGCAGGCCATGGTGCTGGCGGTACCCATCACCATGCAGGTGCCGACCGACGGCGCCAACCGCCCGTTCACCGCCTCGATTTCAGTATCGTCGATCTCGCCGGCGCGATACTTCGCCCACAGGCGGCGGCAATCGGTGCAGGCGCCCAGCACCTCGCCCTTGTGATGGCCGACCACCATCGGCCCCACCGGAACGACGACCGTGGGCAGGTCGGCGCTGACCGCGGCCATGATCTGCGCCGGCAGCGTCTTGTCGCAACCGCCGATCACGATCACCGCATCCATCGGCTGGGCGCGGATCATCTCCTCGGTCTCCATCGCCATCAGGTTGCGCAGATACATCGAGGTCGGATGCGAGAAGCTTTCGGCGAGCGAGATGGTCGGAAACACCATCGGCAGCGCGCCCGCCAGCATGACGCCGCGCCTGGCGGCCTCGATCAGCGCCGGCACATTGCCGTGGCAGGGATTGTAGTCGCTGTAGGTGTTGGTGATGCCGACGATCGGGCGGTCGAGCGCATCGTCGGAATAGCCCGCCGCCTTGATGAACGCCTTGCGCAGGAACAGCGAGAAGCCGGCATCGCCATAGCTTGTCAGCCCCTTGCGCAGCCCGTCCGCCATCGGCGTTTCCCTGTTCTCGTTTTTGTGCCGCGAGTTAGGAACCCGCGGCACGGCATTGTCAATATTCGGAAGGCCGGCCACGGCGCACAAGAAAGGGCGCCGGAGCGGTTCATCGCCCCGGCGCCCCCGCTTGTGCCTCGTTCGGACCTTACGCCGCGTTGTAGCCGGCGATGGCCTTGACCTCGAGATACTCCTCGATGCCGAACTTGCCCCACTCGCGGCCGTTGCCGGACTGCTTGTAGCCGCCGAACGGCGCGCCGCGCTCGTTGGGCGCGCCCTGCAGGTTGACGTTGCCGGCGCGGATCTGGCGGCCGACCTTGCGCGCGCGCTCCACGGTGCCGGCCGACACGTAGCCGGCCAGGCCATACGGCGTATCGTTGGCCATCCGCACCGCATCCGTCTCGTCCTTGGCGCTCATGATCGCCAGGACGGGTCCGAAGATCTCCTCGCGCGCGATGGTCATGTCCTCGGTGACGTCGGCGAACACGGTCGGGCGCACATAGAAGCCCTTGTTGACGCCTTCCGGCAGGCCCGGACCGCCGGCAACCAGCGTCGCACCTTCGTCGATGCCCTTCTGGATCAGGCCCTGAATCTTCTCCCACTGGATGCGGTTGACGACCGGACCGATGGTTGTGCCTTCGGCGCGCGGATCGCCGGCCTTGGTCTTGTCGGCGACGCCCTTGGCGATCGCGGCCGCTTCCTTCATCTTCGCCAGCGGCACGATCATGCGCGAGGGCGCGTTGCACGACTGGCCGGAGTTGTTGAACATATGCGCGGTGCCGCCGGTCACCGCCTTGGTGAAATCGGCGTCCTCCAGAATGATGTTCGGCGACTTGCCGCCGAGTTCCTGGCTGACGCGCTTCACCGTCGCGGCCGCGCGGCGGGCGACGTCCGTTCCGGCGCGGGTCGAGCCGGTGAACGAGATCATGTCGAGATCGGGATGCTCGCTCATCGCCACGCCGACCTCGGGGCCGAGGCCGTTGACGAGATTGAAGACGCCCTTCGGCACGCCCGCTTCATGCATGATCTCGGCAAAGATCAAGGCCGAGGTCGGGGTGAATTCCGACGGCTTCAGAAGCATGGTGCAGCCGGCGGCGAGCGCGGGCGCGACCTTGCAGGCGATCTGGTTCAGCGGCCAGTTCCACGGCGTAATCATGCCGATGACGCCGATCGGCTCGCGTACCAGCACGGCAGAGCCGAACGGCTCCTCGAACTGGAAGTTCTTGAGCACGTCGAGGGTGGTGGCGAGATGGCCGAGGCCGGCGCCGGCCTGCAGCTTCTCCGCCATCGGCAGCGGCGCGCCCATTTCGTCGGACACCGCCGCACCGATCTCCTTCATCCGGGTCTTGTAGATCTCGATGATCTTCTCAAGAAGCGCGATGCGCTCCTCGCGCGTCGTCTGCGAGAAGGTCTCGAAGGCCCGCTTCGCGGCCACGACCGCCTTGTCGACGTCGGCCTTCGAGCCAAGCGCCACCTCGTACATCACCTCTTCGGTGGCCGGGTTGACGATCGCGGTCGATTTCTTGACCGCCGGATCGACCCAGGCACCGTCGATGTAAAACTGCATGCGATTGACCACTGCGAAACCTCACAAATTTTTGGAATTTTGGAAAGAACTGAAGCGTTCGGCCGGCATCCTTACACGAAACTATGGCGAAATGAACCCGCCCCCGTGCGGAGCGACCTTGCGGGCGGCGCATTGTCGGCACCCCTGCGGCGACCTGAAAAACGCCCGGGCGGGAAGGCGTTACCCCGAGATGGTCTGCCCGGCAAGACCCTTGATAAGACCCCCGACAAGCCGACGTTCGCAATCGTCCTTCGGGGGG
>JAGRLZ010000024.1 GCA_020441545.1 Xanthobacteraceae bacterium
CTCCGAAGGCAAAGGTCACACGTTCGAATCGTGTCGGGTGCGCCATTTCAGTACAGAACTGCGAACGCCGAACGCCGCCGATTCTACGCTCGAAGCGGCCACCAGGGCGCGAAGCAGCTCCGATTTCGATCCCATGATACGAACCTCGTCGTCCGCCACCTCCACGCGCTGCGCGAACGCCCGTAGGTGATCCCGCCGATAGCCGCCACTTTCGAGACGCAGCCCGTCGCGGGCGGTGCGGGAGAAATCGTCGATCATGTCGAGACTGATCGCCTCGCTGCCTGCGCTATCAAGCGTGGCCTGGGTCCGCTCGGCGTCGGCCGTGGCCTGATCCCGAATTGCCTTGAGGCCGGCGATGCGGTCCTTGAGCACCATATCGTCCTTATCGACCATGCCGCCTTCGATCGCGTCATAGAGGCGGCCAAGGCGCTGGTCGGTCTCGGTGATTCGCTTGTGGAGTTCGGCAAGGTGCTGGCGGCGCCGCTCGGCCCGGTCCTCACGGCGATCAAGCAGATTGGCGAGGATCGTTTTCAGCCGCTTGGGCTGGAGCAAGCGTTCCTCCATGTGGTTCGCCACGAGGTCGTCGAGCTTGTCCATCGGGATCGTGCGGCCCTTGCAGCCGGTCTTGCCCTGCCGCGCCTTGGTCGAGCAGGTGTAGTAGCGATACAAGGCTCCTGTGCTTCCCTTGCCGGTGCGGAGCGTCATCGCGCCGCCGCACTTGGCGCAGAAGCAGATGCCGGTCAGCAGCGTTGGGCCGCTGGTGACACGGGCCGGCGTCACCATCGGCTGACGAGACTTCAGTCTCGCTTGCACGGCGTCGAAGGTTTCGCGGTCGATCAGCGGCGGCACGGCCATGATGGCGACTTCGCTCTCCTCCTTCTTCACGCGATCCTTGTGCGAGCGCGTGTTGAACCTGTGCTCGCCGATATAGGTCGTGCGGGTCAGGATGGTGTGGATTTGCGCCAGCCCCCAGCGGCCGCCGTCGCGTGTGAAGAAGCGGTGTTCGTTGAGGTAGCAGGCGATGGCCTTGACGCCCATGGGGCCGGTCGCGCCGTCGCCTTCGAGAAACAGCCGGTAGATCATCCGCACGGTGTCGGCGTGCAGCGGGTCGATTTCCAGCTTCTTCTTGGTCTTCGACCCGCGCTGCTCGGCCGCGACGATGCGATAGCCGACTGGCGGCAGCGCACCGTTCCAGAAGCCTTGCCGCGCATTCTCCTTCATGGCGCGCAGGACGTGCTTGGCGTTCTCCTTGGACTGGTATTCATCGAACAGCGCCATGATCTGCCGCATCATGACGTGCATGGGATCGTCGCCCATTTCCTGCGTGATGGAGACGAGCTTGACGCCGTTCTTGGCGAGCTTGCGAACGTAGAACTCCAGCTCGAAGTGATCGCGGAAGAAGCGCGAGAAGCTATGCACCACGACAACATCGAACGGCGCGGGCTTTGACGTGCCCGCCTCGATCATGCGCTGGAACTCCGGGCGCTTGTCGCTGGTGGCCGACGCGCCGGCCTCCACATAGGTTTCGCTAAGCTGATAGCCATGCGAGGCGCACCACGCTTCGCCCTGCCTGCGCTGGTCGGGAATCGACACGTCATGCTCGGCCTGCCGCGTGGTGGAGACGCGCAGGTAAAGCGCCGCGCGCTGGGCAACATCGAGATTGTGCATGTTCATCGCCGGCCTCCCGCAGCCTTTCGGGGCGCTTTGCCTCCAGTCAGCGGCAGCACTAGTTCCACACGGTCATGTGCGACCTTCGGGACGAGTTTCAGACCCTGACCCTTCTCCATCCGCACGAGGCCGTAGCTGGCCATGGTCTTGAGCGTGCGCGACAGGTTGGATTTGGCGCGGCCGGTGATCTGAGACAGTTCCTCCAGCGACCCCGGAGCCTGTTCGGCGATGACGCGCAGCAAGTCGCGATTGCCGGCCGACAGCACCTTGGCAAAGGATTCGGTGGAGGTGAACCACACCTTGGGATCGGCAGCAGCAGGCTTTTCCTCGCCGCGCGCGATCCGCATGGTGCGGGCCTTCATTTCATCGTAGTCGGCAACCCCGACCTTCAGCGTCTTCATATTACGCCTCGCTCTTTCAATACCGCGTCCACCGCCTGCCAGAAGTCGGCCAGCAGCGCGGCCGCATCCTTGTAGGCGTAGGGCTTCACGGTCTGGAGGCGGTGCCGGTGGTCCAGCGGCTCGCCGCGTTTGCCTCGGCCGACCGGGTGGGCGTTGTCGAAGCCGACCAGCCGTTCGCCCGAAGGCCCGTGAAGCGTGAGCGAGTAATCGAGGCCGTGCGGTTTTTCCGGCGATGCCGGAACGCGGGTGACAACGAACTTCACCCAATGGCCGCCTTCGGGATCGACAACGAGCACCTGGCCGTCGAGGTCAAGGAGCGTGTCGAGGCTCGGGTCGCGATCCTCGCTCATGGCTTATCGTTATCATATTGCGATAACGATTTCAAGTCTTTTCCCTCAGCGCCAGCGAGCCCGAACAGCCGGTCGAGCACGTTGCCGAAATAGCGCTCGAAGACGTCTATCTCGGCCTCCGTGACCGGAACATCCTCTGGCCAATCGTCGGTGACTTGGAAAGTGCGAGGCGATGGATCGCCGTTCGATCCACGAATGCGTGACGGGGGATCGTCAACATAGTCGTAGAGATCGTCGGGCAAAGACCTTCGCCCGTCTTCATTGCGGGGGTCTTCTTCTGCGGACATGGAATCCTCCGTGGTTCGCTGATGGGTCCGGGTGCGGGGAAGGCCCGGACATGGCGAACGATGGAGGGCAATCGGCGGCCTGTAGCGTGCCGCATTCGCGCTCACACGTTGGCGGCACTCCTGCCGTCAGGATGCCGCCGGCGGTCAGCCTGCCGCGCGCCGTGCCTTCGCGAATCCGCGATCCGTGGCGATGAAGCGCTCCAGCATAGGCACGATCAACTTCACCGGATCGGTTGCTGGCTGGCCCGTCTCGCGGGCCAGCACTTCGGCATAGGCGACAAGATCGCGATGGAGCGACGCAGGCAGCTCCGTCGTGATCTTCACTGGCTTGTCGTCGGCGATGGGACCGAGTTTCAGCTTGGCCATGATCAACCTCTGTAGGGCTCGAATACGAGATCGCGCGTGACGATGATGCGGACGGGGTATCCCGGCCGAATGGTCAGCGTCGGGGCGACGTTGAGCTGGCGACGGATGATCTGCTGGCCGGCGTCGTTGATGGTGTCCTGGCCGCCGTTGCGGATGGCGCGCAACAGGCGGTCGTCGTCATCGACGGCCAGCTCCGCGCCAACGGAGAGCAGCGTCGAGAGGCCGGCGGCCTTAGCGAGATCCCACCAGTGATAATCAACGCCGTCCTCAAGGCCGGCATAGCCTTGCGTGTCCGCGCCTGGCTGGCGTTCGAGCACGATGGAGTGGCCATTGGGGAGGATCAGCCTGTTCCAGACAAGCAGCACGCGACGCTGACCGAACTGCACGTTGTTGTCGTACTGCCCGATGATCCGCGTCCCCTGCGGCACGAGCAGGATGCGGCCGGTCGGGCTGTCGTAGATGTTCTCGGTCACTTGCGCGGTGATCTGGCCCGGCAGATCGGAACGGATGCCGGTAATCAGCGCGGCCGATATGACGGCTCCAGCTTGAAGGACATACGGGGACGCCGGCGGCATGACGCGATCGGACGACGTGGTACGGCGATCGACGGCGGCGTTGAGGAAAGCAAGCTGCTTGTCCTGCGCGGTCGGCTGACCGGATTGTCCGTTGAGGCCCGCAAGGTCGAGGCCGGTGAGGTTCGGCATCGCCGTGCTTCCCGGCGTGCCGGCCGGATTCGTGGTGCGCGCTTCGGTCTGGAAAAACACCTTGCTGACGCGCGCGGCTTCTTCCTCGGCCAGTCGCCGTTCCTCGGTGTGATCCACGGTCGGCGTCGCCATGACGGGCGGCACGACGGGCTGGCCACGGCTCTGTGCGTCGAGAAACGGGCGGCCGAGATCGCCCGGCAGAGCGGGACCGAGAACCGGGCCAGTGTAGTCGCGCGGCAACCCGGCAAGCCCATCGGCCGTCTGCCGGTTGTCGGTGGAATAGAGTTCTTCACCGCTCTTGCCGGCGTCGCGGGTCTGAAGCGCATAGATCAGCGCGCCGCCGATCCCGACCAGGGCGACAGCGCCGATGCCGGCGAGCACCTTGCGCGACAGCCGCGTGACGCGCGGCGGTTCGGCGCGAAGCCGCATCGACCCGGCATTGTTCTCGGTGTCGGTCATGATGATGGCCTCCCGTCCGTGCGGACAATCCTGACGGTCTGCTGGTGCTTGCCGCTGCCAAGGCGCAGTTCGGCCGCGCCGAACAGGCGATCGACGATCAGGATGTTGTGGTAGATGCGGCTGTTGACGATCTGCGCTTCGCCGTCCGCGCCAATGACGAAGATCGGCGGCATCTCGCCCTGCACGATGCCGCGCGGAAACTCGACATACACTCTGCGGCCGTCGTCATAGACAGCGACCGGCTTCCACGGCGGCGTGTCGCCGGTGAGCCCATAGCGATAGTTGCGCGCGGACGCGGCCGGAATGACCGGCGTTGCTGGGATGCTGCCGCGCTGCCCCGCCCGCGGCTGCGGATACGCCCAGGCGACCGCCGGCATATAAGGTTTCTGGCCGGACCGCAGCTCGATCATGTAAACGCGCCGGTCGGTTGTGACGATGAGATTGGTCGTGATGTCGGGCCGCGTCGGCTTGACGAGGATGTGGACGCGGCGGGTCGTGCCGCTGCCGCTTTCGGTGTCACCGATAACCCAGCGGGCGGTATCGCCGGCCGCGATCGGTCCCGCGCCGGTCAGGCTTTCGCCGGCCTCCAGTGTAATGTCGGTGATCTGCCCCGGTGCGGCGTAGACCTGATAGAGCGCGCCATCGCTCCACGGATAAATCTGGATGGCATTGTAATAGCCTTCGCGCCGCGGCTGCACGCGCGCGGCTGCGTTGGCGTGCTCGACGCGGCCGACCGGCGTGCCGGCCGCCGTGCCGCCTTTCGCGGGCGACCAGGCCGGCGGGATATGCAGCGGCTTCGGGCGATCGTCGGTGACGGATGCGGGTAAAGCCGGCAGCGGCGGCACATCGGCGTCGTAGCTGATCTCTGGCGGCTTGTAGGTGGCGCAACCCGCCAGCATCGTTGCCGAAAGTAGGACGGCCGCGATTGCGGATTTACGGAAAGCCTTGCTCATTGGCTCATCTCCCGCGACCAGTTGATGGCGTTGACGTAGATTCCGAGCGGATTGGCCTTCAGCCGTTCGGCGTCGCGCGGCGGCTGGATCGTAATCGTGAGGATTGCGGTCCATCGTTCGGTGATGGAGAGCTGACCGTTCTCGTAGTGGCGTTCGGTCCAGGCGACGCGGAAGGAATCCGCCGACGCGCGGATGACGCTGGAGACATCGACGGCGATCTGCTGCTTGCCGACCTTGGTGAAGGGATCATTGGCGCGGGCGTAATCGTTGAGCGCCGCCGCGCCGCGATCGGTGGTCCAGTCGTATGCGCGCAACCAGTTTTGCCGCACGATGATCGGGTCGGCCGGGATGGACCTGACCTGCTCGATGAAGCGCGCCAGATGCCACGCCACTTGTGGGTCGGTCGGGCGGTAGTCGGCCGTGGCCGCTGCGACGGCCTGTGCCTGGCCGAGCTTGTCCACCTGCACGATCCACGGCACGACGGTCCCGAGCGCGGATTGCCAGACCAGTGCGGAGGCGAAGCCGGCCGACAGGATCAGTGATCCGAAGGCCATGAGCCGCCAGTTCTTCGCCTGCACACGGGCTGAACCGATACGGTCATCCCAAACCTGTGCGGCTTTCTGGTATGGAGTCTCGGGTTGCGGGGTCTTGCCGTAATGCGTGGCGGGTCGCCTGAACAGATTCATGAGCGGTCACTTTCAGAGAGGTTGACAGAAGAACCGGAGCCATAGCCGTCGCCGGAGCGCACGGCATGAGCGGTTGTCTGGACGGCATGGCTGGCATGGCCGGATCGGCGCATCCGCTGCGCCCAGCCGGGCGGCGTGCCCGTGGCCTGCGAAGATGCAGAAGCACCGTCGTCGGCGCCGCCGACCGTGCCCATGGTCGAGGAGCCGCCGCTTGCGCCGAAGCCTGATTTGACGCCTTGGGCAAAGCTGGATTTGACGCTTGCCGCCGCACGGCGTAGCGGCGACATGGCCGCGCCGCCGGCAGCGCGCGCGATACCGCCAGCACCGGAAGCAAGACCGGATGCGCCGGACTGTCCGAACGACCCGAGACTGTAGGCGGCGGACGCCGCACCGGCAGCGGTAGCGCCACCACGCACGGCGGCAGCACCTCCAGAGAGTGCGGCGGCTCCACCCCGCGCGGCCAGCATCGCTCCGCCGCCGGCTGCAAAAGCTGCACCGCCAACGGCAAGCCCCGTTCCCATCACCGCGCCAGCGCCGAGTTGCGGGCCGCCGCTGACAAGACCGGATGCGATGCCGGGGCCGAAGATGCCGAGTCCGACCAACGAGAGTGCGGCCAGCACGATCGCCATGGCGTCGTCGATGGTCGGCGTGACGCCGCCAAAGCCGCGCGTGAACTCGCTGAACAGCGTCGAGCCGATGCCGATAATCACGGCGAGCACCAGAACCTTGATGCCGGAAGAAATCACGTTGCCAAGCACGCGCTCGGCCATGAAGGCGGTTTTACCGAACAGGCCGAAGGGGATCAGCACGAAGCCGGCCAGCGTGGACAGCTTGAACTCGATCAAGGTGACAAACAGTTGGATACTGAGAATGAAGAAGGCGAGAATGACCAGCGCCCAGGCGAACAGCAGGCACGCGATCTGGATGAAGTTCTCGAAGAACGCGACCCAGCCCATGAGGTCGGAAATGGATTCGAGCAGCGGCCGCGCCGCGTCGAGTCCGGTCTGTGCGACCTTGCCGGGGCGCATCAGATCCTGCACGGCGAAACCCGTGCCGCTCGCCTTCAGGCCGAGTCCGGCGAAGCTGTCGAAGACGATGCGTGCGAGGTTATTCCAATTGCCGATCAGGTAGGCGAACACACCGACAAAGAGCGTTTTCTTGACCAGCCGCGCGATAATGTCTTCGTCCGCGCCCCAACTCCAGAATAGCGCGGCCAAGGTCACGTCGATGACGATCAGCGTTGTGGCGATAAACGCCACTTCGCCGTCGAGCAGGCCGAATCCGCTGTCGATGTAGCGCGTGAAGGTGCCGAGGAAATTGTCGATCACGCCGGAGCCGCCCATCAGTGCGCCTCCGTCGTCGTGTTCGTCGCTGACGATGCAGGCGTGCGGCCAAGGAAGCGGTCGCGCGTTTTCGACCATGTGCGCAGGCATTCAGGATCGTCGGCGGCGCTCTCGCCAAGCTGCTGGCACCGGCGCTGGCTCTCGCGCAGCGGATCGCGTTCGGGTTGAAGGGCACGCGCCGATGGCGATGCCGGCGCGTCCTCCTTGCGCGTCATCTCGACCACGGTTGCGGTGATCGCAATGGCGATGAACACGATAGCGCCGAGACGCGCCAGCATCTTGCCGTCCATGGCCGCGCCCTCAATTCCCGCTGTTGAACATGGTCGCATTGCCGGGCTGGTAGCCCGAGCCCGGCGTCAGGAAGCGGCGGCGCTGCTCGCGGCCCTGTTCGGCCGCCGCCGCCCTCTCGGCCTGTGTCAGTGCATCGGCGCGGCCGTTGGCGGAAACGAGCGCCACCAGGTCGGAGAGCTGCTGCGATTGCAGGGCGAGCAACTGATTGCCGGCCTGCGTTGCCTGCAACGCTCCGGTCGCGCCCTGGCTCTGGCTGACGAGGTTCGACATTTGCGCGCGGTTCGTGTCGATGTTTCCGACGACGCCGGCCTGCACGCGCATGGCGTCCTGTAACCCGCCGACCGTGTTCTGCCAGCGTGAGCGCGCGTCAGCGATCAATTGCCGGTCGCTCGCCGACATAGAGACGTTGGCGTATTTTTGGGCAAACATCTGGTCGATCCGCTGGACGTCGAAGGCGATGTTCTGCGCCTGGCCCAAAAGCTGCTGCGTCTTCTGGACCGACTGCTGAAGCTGCTGGAGCGAGGAGAACGGCAGGCTCGCCAGATTGCGTGCCTGATTGAGCAACATAGTTGCCTCGTTCTGGAGGCTGGTGATCTGGTGGTTGATCTGCTCCAGCGCCCGTGCCGCCTGAATGACGTTCTGCGCATAGTTCGACGGATCGAACACGATGAGGGCGTAAGCGGGCGTCGCCAGTATCGGCGACAATGCGATGGGCGCGGCGAGCATGGTCGCGGTCATGAGGATGGCGCGCGAACGGGAATGACGGATCATCATGGTTGAAGCTCCTGTTCTGTCAGGGGGATGAGCGTGGAAAAGTTGAGGAGGAGATCGACGGCCCAGCCAGCATCGCGGGCGGTGAGCCAGGCCGTCAGGAATCCCTCGCGGCCATGTTCGGCGACGATCTGCGCAATCAACGTCTGGTCGGATTTGGAGGACGCGGCGCAGAGCGCGAGGCCGACTTCCGACAGGCCCAGCTCGAACAGGCGGTTGCCGCGACGTGACTGGCAGTAATAGTCCCGCTTCGGCGTCGCCCGTGCGAGGATTTCGATCTGGCGATCGTTGAGGCCGAAGCGGCGATAGATCGCCGTGATCTGCGGTTCGATCGCCCGTTCGTTCGGCAGAAGGAGCCGCGTCGGGCAGCTTTCGATAATCGCTGGCGCGATGGCCGAATTGTCGATGTCGGACAGCAACTGCGTGGCGAAGATGACGGAAGCGTTCTTCTTTCTGAGCGTCTTCAGCCATTCGCGGAGCTGGCCGGCGAAACCCTCGTCGTCCAGCGCAAGCCAGCCTTCGTCGATGATGAGCATCGTCGGGCGGCCGTCGAGCCGGTCGCCGATGCGGTGGAATAGATAGGCAAGCACGGCGGGCGCGACCCCCGTCCCGACAAGGCCCTCGATCTCGAACGCCTGCACTTCCGAACTGCCGAGGTGTTCGGATTCAGCGTCGAGCAGCCGGCCATAGGGACCGCCGACGCAATATGGTCGAAGGGCTTGTTTCAGGTCGTTGGATTGCAGCAGAACCGCAAGGCCGGTGATGGTCCGTTCCCCGACCGGCGCTGAACTAAGCGATGTCAGCGCCGTCCAAAGATGCTCCTTCACCTCGGGCGTGATCGCGATGCCTTCGCGCATCAGGATCGCGACGATCCAGTCGGCCGCCCAGGCGCGTTCATAGGTGTCGTGGATGCGGGCGAGCGGCTGGAGCGAAACGGAGAACTCGTCCCCTTCGGTCAGGCCACCGCCGAGATCGTGCCAATCGCCGCCCATTGCAAGTGCGGCGGCCCGGATCGAGCCGCCGAAATCGAAGGCGAAGACCTGCGCATCGGCATAGCGGCGGAACTGCAAGGCCATGAGCGCCAGCAGCACGGACTTGCCCGCGCCGGTCGGCCCGACGACAAGCGTGTGGCCCACATCGCCGACATGCAAGGACAACCGGAACGGGGTGCTTCCCTCGGTCTTGCCGTAAAGCAAGGGGGGCGCACCGAAGTGTTCATCCCGTTCCGGCCCCGCCCACACGGCAGAGAGGGGAATCATGTGGGCGAGATTCAAAGTGCTGATGGGTGGTTGCCGGACATTGGCGTAGGCATGACCGGGCAAGCTGCCGAGCCACGCATCCACCGCGTTGACCGTCTCGATCATGGCCGTGAAGTCGCGGCCTTGAATGACCTTTTCGACAAGGCGCAATTTCTCCTGCGCCAGACGAGGATCGGCATCCCACACCGTGATCGTCGCGGTGACGTAGGCCATGCCCGCCACGTCGGCCCCAAGCTCCTGCAAGGCCACGTCGGCGTCGGCCGCCTTGTTCGCCGCATCCGTGTCCACGAGAACGGATGCTTCGTTCGTCATCACTTCTTTGAGGATCGCGGCAACAGACTTCCGTTTCGCGAACCATTGCCGTCTGATCTTGGTCAGCAGCTTAGTCGCATCGGTCTTGTCGAGCAGGATCGCGCGCGTGCTCCAGCGATATGCGAACGCCAGCTTGTTCAGGTCGTCCAACAGGCCGGGCGTCGTCGCGGTCGGGAACCCGACGATGGTGAGGACACGCACATGCTGGTCGCCAAGGCGCGGCTCCAGCCCGCCGGTCAGCGGCTGGTCCGCCAGCAGCGCGTCGAGATAGACCGGCGTTTCCGGCACGCGCACGCGATGGCGCTTGGTCGAAACCGTCGAATGCAGATAGGTTAGCGTCTCGGCATCGTCGAGCCAGGCGCATTCCGGCATGAAGCCGTCGAGCAGCGCCAGCACGCGGTCGGTGCGATCGGTGAACGCGCGCAGGATCTCATGCGGATCGACGCCGGATTGCTCGCGGCCCTCGTAGAGCCAGGTTTCCGCGCGGGCGGCTTCCTCGGCCGGCGGCAGATAAAGAAACGTGAGAAAATACCCCGACACGAAATGCGCGCCCGCTTCTTCAAAGTCGGCTTTGCGCTCGGCATCGACGATGGCCGACGCCGGATCGGGAAAGATGCAATGCGGATAGGTCGAAGCCTCGTGCCGCTGTGCCTCGACAAAAATGCTCCAGCCGGAGCCGAGACGGCGGAAGGCGTTGTTGATGCGGCCCGCGACCGCGACCAGCTCGGCCGCCACGGCGGAATCCAGATCGGGACCGCGAAACCGAGCCGTGCGCTGGAACGAGCCGTCCTTGTTGAGCACGACACCGGGAGCAACGAGCGCGACCCAGGGCAGATAGTCCGCGAGGCGTTGAGCGTTGCGGCGATATTCGGCGAGGTTCAGCATGACGTGACCTCCCCTCAGACCGACAGGTGACCGGGAATGCGCAGATGTCTGCGGCCGACTTCGACAAACAGCGGGTCGCGCTTCGCCGCCCACACGGCCGCGAAATGCCCGATCGCCCAGATCAGCAGTCCGACCAGCCAGAGACGAAGGCCGAGACCGACCGCGCCGGCCAGCGTGCCGTTCATGATCGCGATGGAGCGCGGTGCGCCGCCGAGCAGGATGTGTTCGGTCAACGCGCGATGCACGGGGATTGTGTATCCCGGCACCGCATCGAGTTGTTCAAAGGCGGTCGCCATCAGACGAGCGCCCCGCCGCCGAATGAGAAGAACGACAGGAAGAAGCTCGACGCTGCGAACGCGATCGACAGGCCGAACACGATTTGGATCAGGCGGCGGAAGCCGCCCGACGTATCGCCGAAAGCGAGCGCAAGGCCGGTCGCGATGATGATGATGACGGCGACGATCTTGGCAACCGGCCCCTCGATCGACTGGAGGATTTGTTGAAGTGGCTGTTCCCACGGCATCGACGAGCCAGAGGCATGGGCCGCCGGCGCCAGCATCATGCTGACGGATACGGCGGCGACGGTGGTGGTGACGTGATGACGGATGCGCAAGGCACGGTTGCTCATTCGGGTACTCCTGTCGGGTTCTCTGTTGCGGGGGTGATGCGGTAGTCGCCGTTCGGGCCGAGCCCTTCGACGCGGGCGAGTTCGGACAGCCGGCGCGCGGAGCCGCGGCCGGAAAGGACGGCAACGAGGTCTATGGTCTCGGCGATCAGGGCGCGGGGGACCGTGACGACCGCCTCCTGAATGAGCTGTTCGAGCCGGCGCAATGCGCCGATGCCGGTGCCCGCGTGGATCGTGCCGATGCCGCCGGGGTGCCCGGTGCCCCAGGCTTTGAGCAGGTCGAGCGCTTCAGCGCCGCGCACCTCACCGATGGGAATGCGGTCGGGGCGCAGGCGCAGCGAGGACCGCACCAAATCGGAAAGCGTCGCGACGCCGTCTTTCGTCCGCATGGCGACGAGGTTCGGCGCGGCGCATTGCAGCTCGCGCGTGTCCTCGATAATGACGACGCGATCCGCGCCCTTCGCGACTTCGGCGTGTCAATCGGCGTTGAACTTTGACCCCGTATTGGAGTGGGCCCCTGGAGCCGGACATGTAAACCAGAGTGGATTGACCGGGGGACCGGGCTTTTGGAGAAAAGCCCATGCCGAGAAATCGATCCCATAGCGTTGAGTTCA
>JAGRLZ010000173.1 GCA_020441545.1 Xanthobacteraceae bacterium
ATCCGGCGCTACCCCCGCGACTGTGAGCGATGCGGGTGAGATGATGCCCACCACCGCGACCACGACCCTGGTGCTGGGCGGCGCACGCTCGGGCAAATCGCGTTTCGCGGAAAGCCTTGCGCGCGAACCGATGCTGCCGCGCCTCTATCTCGCCACCGCAACCGCCGGCGACGCCGAAATGCGGGCCCGGATCGCGCATCATCGCGCCCGGCGCGGCGACGACTGGCGCACCATCGAGGTGCCGCTGAACCTAGTCGAAACGCTCGAACGCGAATCCGGCGCCGGCCGCGTCGTGCTGGTGGATTGCCTGACGCTGTGGCTCTCCAACCTGATGCATGCCGGGCGTGACGTCGCCGCCGAAACCCGGCGGCTTGCCGACCGGCTTCGCGCAGTCCCCGGCCCCGTCATCGCGGTGTCCAATGAAGTCGGCCTCGGCCTGGTGCCGGAGACGCCGCTGGGCCGCGACTTCCGCGATGCCCAGGGCCGCCTCAACCAGGCCGTCGCGGCCGCCGTCACCAATGTCGTCTTCATCGCCGCCGGGCTGCCGCTCTGGCTCAAGCGACATTCCCCGCCGGAGCATGGCCCGTCATGACCGGCTTTCCTCTTGTCCCGGTCATCCACGTCCCTATGATTCGGCGGCCCTGACAACATCGATGCCCGGCGCCGCCGACAGGTTCACGCCGTCTGCAACCGCTATGGCCGGGCATGACGAAACGAGCGCGGCAAGCCCGACTTCCCGCGCTATCCCGAGTTGCATTCCGCGATGGACCGACAATGCCTCCGACGCCCGCGCTGATGATCCAGGCCACCGGCTCCAATGCCGGCAAGTCGACGCTGGTGGCCGGCCTCGCCCGCGTGCTGACGCGGCACGGCCTGAGGGTTGCGCCGTTCAAGCCGCAGAACATGTCGAACAACGCCGCCATCGCCGTGGACGGCGGCGAGATCGGCCGCGCGCAGGCGGTGCAGGCGCGCGCCGCGCGGATGCCGCCGAGCGTCCACATGAATCCGGTTCTCCTGAAGCCAGAGACCGACACCGGCGCGCAGGTGATCGTGCGGGGCCGGCGCGCCGGCACGCTGCGGGCGGCGCATTATCTCGACCGCAAGGCCGAGCTGCTGCCGGTGGTGCTCGACAGTTTCGCGCATCTCGCCCGCGACGCCGACATCGTGCTGGTGGAGGGCGCCGGCAGCCCGGCCGAGATCAACCTGCGCGACGGCGACATCGCCAATATGGGTTTCGCCATTGCCGCCGGCGTGCCGGTGGTGCTGGCCGGCGACATCGACCGTGGCGGCGTCATCGCCAGCCTGGTCGGCACCCACGCGGTGCTCGCGCGCGACGAGCGCGCGCGCATCCACGGCTTCCTCATCAACAAGTTTCGCGGCGAGGCGAGGCTGTTCGATTCGGGCCTCACGGCCATCACGCAGATGACCGGCTGGCCGGCGCTCGGCGTGGTGCCGTGGCTGCCGCAGGCCGCATGGCTGCCGGCCGAGGACGCGCTCGACCTCGACGACCGCGCGGCACGCGTGGGCGCGCGCGTGATCGCGGTGCCGGTGCTGCCGCGCATCGCCAATTTCGACGATCTCGATCCGCTGGCGATGGAGCCGGGCGTGAAGCTGGTTTTCGTGCGGCCCGGCGAACCGATTCCGGCCGCCGCCGATGTCATCATCATCCCCGGCACCAAATCGACCATCGGCGACCTCGCCTTCCTGCGCGCGCAAGGCTGGGACATCGACATCCGGGCGCATGTCCGGCGCGGCGGCCATGTGCTCGGGCTGTGCGGCGGCTACCAGATGCTCGGCCGGACCATCAGCGATCCCGCCGGCCTCGACGGCACCGCGGGCGATATCGACGGGCTCGGCCTGCTCGACATCGTCACCACCATGCAGGGCGACAAGTCGACCACGCTGGCCTGCGGCATCCACCGCGCCACCGGCCTCGCGGTGGAGGGCTACGAAATCCATCTCGGCCGCAGCGAGGGCCCCGACTGCGCGCGCCCGATGCTGACGATCGGCGACCGCCACGACGGCGCGACCTCGGTGGACGGACGGGTGCAGGGCACCTACCTGCACGGCCTGTTCGGCCGCGACGATTTCCGCGCCGCCTGGCTGCAACAGATCGGCGTCGCCTCCACGCTGGCCTACGAGCAGCGCGTCGAGGCGGCGCTGGATGCGCTGGCCGATCATCTCGAACGGCATCTCGACATCTCAGCGCTGCTGGCGATCGCGCAGCGTCGCCGGGCGGCAGGTGTGAGCGCGGCATAGATCGCGCTCGACGCGCTTCAGTTCCGCGACCAGCCGGTCGAGCGCCTCGATCACCATCGGGCCGCCGCACACGGTCATGCGCTCGGAGACGACGATGCGCTTCGACGGCGGATAGAAATGCTCCAGCGCCGGATGCAGCAGGAACGCGCGCCCCTCGTCCTCGGCGAATTCGCTGCCGCTGGAGACCAGAAGAAAATCCGGCTTCAGGCTGATGATCGCCTCGAGCGAGGCGAAGCCGCCATATCCGAGCCCGAGGTCGCCGGCCGCGCTCGACAGCCCGATCTCCGCAAGCAGCGAGCTGACGAGGCTGCGGCGGCCCGCGACCCAGCCACGCCGCGACACCGCCAGCACACGATAATGCCTGCGGGCGACGAAGCGGCGCGCGCGTGCCAATGCAGCGTCGATGCGGGCGTTATAGGCGGCCGCGCGGTCGGGATGGCCGGTCAGTTCGCCCATCCGCGCGACCTGCGTCTTCACATCGGAGAGTGAATGCGCGACGTCGAAGGTCTCCAGCCGCTGGCCCTGTTCCTGGAGCAACTGGCGGGTGGCGAGCTTGGTGAAGCTGCCGGCGACCACCACGTCCGGCTTCAGCATCAACACATCCTCGGCCTCGCCCGACAGTTGCGGGAAGCGATGCGCGGCGGCGGCGCGCCAGGCGCGGGTGGCGTCGCGCGAATAGGGCCCGAGCCCGAGGATCTGGTCCGGATCGGCGAGCGCCAGCAGCAACTGATCGGTGCAGGCGTTGATCGAGGCGAGCCGCGGCAGGCCCGCCGCCGGGGCCGACGACACGCCGAGCATCATCAGGATCGCGGCACACAGCGCCGGCGCCCGAAACCGCTGGCGCTGCGGCATGAAGACCATCATGGCACGCCCATATCTTATTCCCGAGGTACCGTTTCCCGAGGTACCGTTTCCCAAGGCACGATAATCATCTGATGCTGGTGCCCGGCGCGGAAGGCATTGATGCGGAACACCTCCGCCAGCACCCGCTCGGACAACGCCTCCGCCGGGTGGCCATGGGCCGCCAGCCTGCCCTCCTGCATCACCAGCACGGAATCGGCGAAGCGCGCCGCGAGGCCGAGGTCGTGCGTCACCACGACCACCAGCACGCCGCTGTCGGCGGCGGTGCGCAGGTTGCGCATCACCTCGATCTGGTAGCCGGGATCGAGCGCGGCGGTCGGCTCGTCGGCGAGGATCACCGGGGCTTCCACCGCGAGCACACGCGCCAGCGCCACGCGGCTGCGCTCGCCGCCGGACAGTTCCGTCGCCGCCCGCCCGCTGAATTCCAATACGCCGGTCGCCTGCATCGCGCGCATCACGGCGGCCGCATCCTGCGCCGACAGCCGATCCGGATCGCTGGCGCCGTGGGGATAGCGGCCGAGCGCCACCACGTCCCACGCCGGCAGCGGCCAATGCACCATATGACCCTGCGGCAGGTAGCCGAAGCGGCGCGCCCGCGCGCGCAGCGACAGCGACGCCAGCGCCTCGCCGCCGACCTCCACCGCGCCGGTCGCGGGCAATAGCCCGGCGAGCGCCCGCAGCAGCGTGGTCTTGCCGGCGCCATTCGGCCCCACCAGCGCCACCAGCCGCTGTTTCTCGAGCGCGAACGAAACGTCCTTCAGCACCTGGCGGTGCGCCAGCGTGACATTGAGATTTCGGGCGACGAGGAACGGCGCGCTCATGCCACGCCTCCGCCGAGCCTGCGCCGCTCGCGCATGATGAGATAGAGGAAGAACGGCACGCCGATCAGCGAGGTCAGCACACCGACCTTGATGTCGGAGGTCGACGGGATGAGGCGCACGGCGATGTCCGCCATCAGCAGCAGCGCCGCGCCGGACAGCGCGCTCGGCACCAGCAGCCTGGCCGGATCGTAGCCGACCAGCGGCCGCATCAGGTGCGGCGCGATCAGGCCGATGAAGCCGATGGTGCCGGTGACGGCGACCGCGCCGCCGACCCCGAGCGCGACGCCGGTGATGACGATCAGCCGCAGCGCAGCGACATCGACGCCGAGGCTCTGCGCGCTTTCCTCGCCGAGGCTCAAGGCCCGCAGCGCGCCGCGCTGGCTGAGCAGGATGACGGCGCCGGCCGCGATGAACGGCAGCGCCAGCATCACGTGACGGAAGCTGCGATCCTCCAGCGAGCCGAGCAGCCAGAACGCGATCTCGAGCGCGACGAACGGATTGCGCGACAGGTTCATCGCTAGCGCCGTGGCCGAGCCGGCCAGGCTCGAGATCGCCAGCCCCGCGAGGATCAGGATCAGCAATCCGGCATTGCGGCCCGCCACCGCCAGCAGCACGAACACCGACAGGAACGCCATCACGATGGCCGCCACCGGCAGCGCATAGGAGCGCACGTCGGCCACGCCCAGCGCGATCACCAGCACGGCGCCGAAGGCGGCGGCCTGGGGCGCGCCGAACAGCGAGGGCGAGGCCAGCGGATTGCGCAACAGGCCCTGCAGCGCCGCCCCCGACAGGCCGAGAATGGCGCCGATGGCGAGACCCAGAATGGCGCGCGGCAGTCGGATCTCCTGCACGATGACGCGCGGCACCTCGCCGCCGCCGCCGACCAGGGCGTCGAGCACCGCGAGCGGAGACATCCGCACCGGCCCGACGCCCAGCGAGACCAGCGCCAGCAGCGCGACGAGCAGCACCAGCGCGACAATGACGCCCCTTCGCCGGCCCGCCGCAACCGCCGCCGTCACCATGTCGCGTTGAATCCCCCATAGACCGCCGGCCCGGTGGTGCCATAATTCAGCACCTCCTGGTAGCGCGCGTTGAAGATGTTCTCGCCGCGCGCAAACACCTTCCAGGTCTTGTCGATCCTGTACTCGGTATAGAGATCGACGCGGGTATAGGGCGCCAGCCGGTTGAACTCGCCGGCGCTGCTGAAACGCTCCGACACGGTCAGGATGCGCGGCTCGATCAGCCAGTCCGGCGTCGGCGTGATCGCCACCGCGAACCGCGCCACGTGCTTCGGCCGCCGCGCCAGCGCAAGTCCGGTGTTGAGGTCGTAGGCGCGCAGATAGGTGTAGGCCGCCTTCAGCTTCACCAGGCCCGGCAACACGTCGATATCGCCGCCGACCTCGAGCCCGTAGGTCTCCGCGCGCGCGACGTTGAGATAGTGGCCGTAAGGCTGCGTCGGCGTCGGATCGAAGGTGAAGTCGATCATGTTGTCGAACTTGTTGTAGAAGCCGGTCACCGACAGCTTCACCCGGCCGTCGAACAGGCTCTGATCGATGCCGGCATCGTAGCCGATGCTTTCCTCCGGCTTGAGTCCGAGGTTGCCATAGGTCGGCTCATAGAGCTGGTACAGCGTCGGCGCCTTGGCGCCGGTGCCGGCGCTGGCATGCAGCCGGGTGCCGGTCTCACTGATGTTGTAGGCCGCCGTGGTGCGCCAGGTGGCGAAGGTCGAGACATCGACCACGTCATCGACGCGGCCGCCCACCGACAGCGTCAGGCGATCGCCGACCGGCACCTTCCACAGCGCGAACACCGAATTGGTGTCCTGCTTCGCGCCAAGCGTCGCGATGCGCGGCGTCGGCACCGGCAGCAGGGTCGACGCGAAAGTGTCGGCGGTCTCGTGCTGCGTGCGCGCGCCATAGACCAGCGTGCCGGCGGCGTCCATCCGCAGCGTGCCCTGATATTCGGCGCCGAAGCTGTTGCCGATGAAGTCGGTCGACGTCGCCGACTGCTGCGCCGGCGGCAGGTTGAAGCCGGTCGAATAGTCGTTGAAGGTGCGGCTGGTCTGGCTGGCGAAGGTGGTGATGCTCTGGATCAGCATGCCGCCGAGCGAATCCACCGCCGCCCTGGCCCAGATCTGCTGCTGCAACTGGTTGGCGCTGGACGGCGTGTCCGGCACCGCGCCGAAGCCGTAGTCATAGGCCGAGCGCATGAATGTCGAGGTCAGTCCGGCATCGAAACGGAAGCCATCGCCGGCATCGTAGCCGATGCGCGCCGAGCCGCCGATGCGATCGAACCCGTCCTTTTCGAGATTCGGATACATCGCCTCGATCGCGGGAATGCGATAGCCGTAGCTGGAGAAACCGTTGCTGTGCTGGCCGGTGATCGCCGCCGCATAGGACCACGGCCCGCTGGAGCCGAACATCGATCCGGTGGTCGCGGCGGTGCCGTAGCTGCCCACTTCGGTGCGCAGATCGAACTGCGCCGGGCCGGTGCCCTTCCTGGTGATGATGTTGACGACGCCGCCCATGGCATCGGAGCCGTAGAGCGCGCTTTGCGGCCCCTTCAGCACCTCGATGCGCGCGATCATGCCCGGCGCCAGCAGCCCGAAATTGAAATCGCCGGCCGCGCCGCTGGGATCGTTGACGCGGATGCCGTCGATCAGCACCAGCGTCTGCCCGGTATTGGCGCCGCGCAGCATGACGCCGCTGGTTCCCGCCGGCCCGCCGGCCTGCGTGACCTGCAGCCCCGGCACCGCGCGCAGCGCATCGACCACCGACGCCGCATTGGTCGTCGCCAGCGTTTGACCGTCGACCACGCTGATCGAACTGCCGGTGCGGCCGATCGGCTCCGGCGTGCGATCCGCCGTCACCACCAGATCAGGAAGTTGTTGAGGACCAGACTGCGCATGTGCCGCAGCCCATGGAAACAGCGCAAAGCAGGCTGCCGTGCCGGCAGCACTTATCCGAAGAATCATCATTGCCCCTTCCGCCGACCCACCGTCGACCCGAGTTGATACTGGTCAACGGCCGGTCTCCTGGCTCGCGGTCATGGTCCTGATCCGCCTTCCCGGACGCGCGCGGGAGACAATCCCGAGAAGCGCAAGGTCCAGTGGCATCGTGGATCGGACGAACCGCCTACAGTTGCGGGGGCAGCCGCGGCATGGGGACGACATCTCCTTCCGAAGACACCTTCTTCGGAAGAAACGTCCCGCACCGCATTCCCGTTTCACCTCCCGACAGGGAGGCACCGATGACGGAGGCAAAAGAGCATAGCGCGCGCCGCCGCGCAACCGGGAATACAGCGGCGCGACGCCCGTGGCCGACTCGCGGCGTGGATTCGGCGCGGTCCGGCTTCAGCCGGGCAGATGAACGGTGGAGCGGGTCCGGGTCGCCGCGTCATAGACCTGCACCTGCAACATCTGATAGCGGTGCTTCAGCGCCATGCCCGCTTCTTCCGCGGCCTCGACGGTGTCGTAGTGGGACTTGAAGTGGCCATCGACGACCAGCGAATAGCCCTCGGTCGGCGCCAGATCGGCCCGCATGACCTTGCGCGGCGGCGGATCGTTCAGCTCAAGCCTCGGTTTCTTCATCTCGACTCCATTCCCACGCAGCGCCAATGCCGCGTGTCGCGCGCATGGCAGGTCGGGCCCGACCATGGCGCGCCATCAATTGTTGCGATAAGCGGAACGCAACGGATGGCCCCGCGACAGGCGGCAGCGGACATTCTCGCGTTGCGGATGATCGTCTTATACAGCAAGCGCCGCCGAAACGAAAGCACGGCGGCGGCGGCGGCAGGATGCCGCGACGCTTCGGCGGCATCTCGGCGGCATCGCCTTTTGCGCGCGGGATGGTGTAGGCTGCGGCGCCCGTCTCGCGCTGCCGGCGGGACCATGCACGCTCGACAATCGAGGACCGCGATCCGATGCGCCGACCCTGCAAGCCCGCCGACCCGCGGCCGGCGAACGACCCGAAAAAGCCGCGACGTCCCGATCCGCGGAACGAGGACGACGACCAGTACACCGATGCCGGCGACATCGCGACACCGGAGCCGGACCGCGACGACGAGCAGCGCGGGCTTTAGGCGCGCCCGCGATTCATCACGCCCCATCATGCATGGCGTCATGCAGCGGGCGCCGTGGACAAGGCGTCGGCGCGGGCGATAACGTCGCGGATTCGCGAGGGGAAGCGGATTTGCGGCATGGTCGATCTCGCAAGTAACAGGATCCATATCAAGACGGATCGCGCCATACGTACGCTTGCCGCGATCTCGATCGCACACTGGGTCAGCCATTTCTATCTTCTGGTGGTGCCGGTGCTGTTTCCGCTGCTCAAGGCGCGGCTCGGCATCGGCTTCGTCGAGCTCGGCCTTGCGACCACCGTCGCCGCGGTGATGTCGGCGCTGACGCAGGCGCCGGTCGGCTACCTGGTGGACCGGGCCGGCGCGCGCCTGCTCCTGCTGCTCGGCCTGTGCCTCGGCGGCCTGGCGCTGGTCATGTTCGGGCTCTACCTGACCTATGCCTGGCTGATGGCCGCCGCCGTGCTGCTTGGCCTCGCCAACAGCGTCTATCACCCCGCGGACTACGCGATCCTCTCCGCGCACATGGACGAGACGCGCATGGGGCGCGCCTTCTCGATCCATTCCTTCGCGGGCTTCCTCGGCAGCGCGGTGGCGCCCGCGATCATGATCGCGCTGGTCGCCTGGTTCGACGTGCGCGGCGCGCTGATCGCCGCCGGACTGGTCGGGCCGCTGGTCGCCCTGCTGGTGATCGCGATGGGCACGCCCGACGCGCGCGCGCAGCACCCGCAAGACGCCGCAGCGGAATCCCGGGTTCGCGTGGTGACGCCCGCCATCCTGATGCTGACGCTGTTCCTGCTGCTGCTCAGCCTGGCGACCATCGGCATCAACACGTTCGGCGTGGTGGCGCTCATCGACGGCTACGGCAGCACCTTCCCCGAGGCCAATATCGCGCTCACCGCCTTTCTCGGCGCCAGCGCCGCCGGCGTGCTGGCGGGCGGCCTGCTCGCCGACCGCACCGCGCATCACGGCCGGTTCGCCGCGCTCTGCTTCGCCGCCAATACCGCGATCGTCCTGGCGGTCGCGCTGGCCTCGCCTTCGGCGACGCTGACCACCGTGGCGCTGGGATGCGCCGGCTTCCTGAGCGGCGTGATCGTGCCGTCGCGCGACATGATGATCCGTGCCGCCGCACCGCCGGGCGCGGCCGGCCGCGCCTTCGGCATCGTCTCCACCGGATTCAATATCGGCGGCATCCTCGGACCGCTGCTCTATGGCTGGATCATGGACCAGCGCCTGCCGCACTGGGTGTTCGGCGCGTCCGCGATCTTCATGGCCGCGACGGTCCTGCTGGCGATCGCATCGGAGCCGGCGCCGCGCAAGCCGGACGCCGCGCCATCGCCGTGAGCCGCCGTCACGAACCGGATGCGCCGTAAGTTCCATCGCAGCCGCGTGGGACTTCATCGCGCGGGATTGCTGGAGCGTTTCCAAGCGAAGCGGGTGCCGGCCCGCGTCAAGAAAACGCGTTGAAACAAGGATAGAGAGCCCCGTTCCGATTCTATCGGAACGTAAATGGTTCTATGGTCGGGGCGTGCGCACGCGCTGCGTACCTGCGCGCGATGCGCGAAGACATGACGCGAAAACACATGACGCGAAAACACATGGTGCGCCGGCCCGCATGCTGAAAGCCGTCAACCTCACCAAAAACTATCGCTCGGGACAGGATGTCGTCCATGTGCTGCGCGGCATCGACCTTGCGGTCGCCGCCGGCGAAACCGTGGCGCTCACCGGCGAATCCGGCAGCGGCAAGAGCACGCTGCTACACCTGATCGCCGGACTCGATGCGGCCGACGGCGGCGAAGTGTGGATCGGCGACGCCGAGGTCACCGGCCTTGGCGACGTTGCGCGGGCGCGGCTGCGGCGCAACCGGCTCGGCCTGATCTTCCAGCAGTTCAATCTGGTGCCGAGCCTCGACGTCGCCGACAACATGGCGTTGCAGGCCCGCCTCGCCGGACGGCACGACCGGCAATGGCAAGCCGAACTGGTCGCGCGCCTCGGCCTCGGCACGCTGCTCACGCGCTATCCCGAGCAACTGTCCGGCGGCCAGCAGCAGCGCGTCGCGATCGGCCGCGCGCTGGCGGCGAGGCCGGCGCTGCTGCTCGCCGACGAACCGACCGGCAATCTCGACGAGGCGACCGCCGACGAGGTGATGGGCCTGACCCGCGAACTGGTGGCCCGGAGTGGCTGTGCCCTGCTGATGGCGACGCATTCGCAGCGGCTGGCCGCGACGCTCGACCGGCGGATACACCTGCATGCGGGACGGCTGGCATGAACCGCGCGCTGTGGATACTCGCCGTCTTGCTGAGCCACTGGCGGCGGCATCCGATGCAGGCGGCGACATTGGCGATCGGCCTGATCGCGGCGACCGCGCTGTGGAGCGGCGTGCAGGCACTGAACCAGCAGGCACGCGCGAGCTACGACCGCGCCGCGGCGATGTTCGGCGGCGCCCGCACCGCGATGCTGGTCGATCCCGCGCACGCGACCTTCACGCAAGACCTGTTCGTCCGGCTGCGCCGCGCCGGATGGCCGGTCTCGCCGCTGCTGGAAGGCCGCATGCAGATCGACGGCCGCACGCTCCGCATCATCGGCATCGATCCGGTGACGCTGCCGGCGCAAGCCTCCATGCTGGCGGCGACCGACAAGGCCGACCTGGCCGCCTTCATGATGCCGCCGGGCCGCACGCTGGTCGCGCCCGGGACGCTGAAGGAACTCGGCCGGGAGAATGGCGCGCGCCTGCGCATCGGCGACGGCGTAACGCTGCCGCCGCTCCAGAGCGAACCGCACCTCGCCCCCGGCCTTCTGGTGATGGATATCGGCCGGGCGCAGCAGGCGCTCGATCGGCCGGGCCGCGTGTCGCGGCTGCTGGTCGGCAGGCCGACGCAAGGGCCGCCGCCACCGCTCGAAACCATCGTCGGCCGCGAACTGGCCTATATCGCGCCGGATACCGAAAGCGACCTGTCGCGCCTGACCGACAGCTTCCACCTCAACCTCACGGCATTCGGACTGCTCTCGTTCCTGGTCGGCCTGTTCATCGTCAATTCGGCGATCGGGCTCGCCTTCGAGCAGCGCCGCGCCACCTTGCGCACGCTTTTGGCCTGCGGCGCCTCGCTGCGCCAGCTCGGCACCGTGCTGACGCTCGAACTGGTGCTGATCGCGACGCTCGCCGGACTGGTCGGGCTCGCCTGCGGCTATGCCATCGCGGCAGCCCTGCTGCCGGATGTCAGCGCCAGCCTGCGCGGCCTTTACGGTGCACACGTTCCCGGCCGGCTCGCGCTCGAACCGCGCTGGTGGCTGTCCGGCCTTGCCATAAGCATCGCCGGCGCGCTCGCCGCCTCCGCCACCAGCCTCGCCCGCATGATACGGATGCCGGTGCTGGCCACCGCGCAGCCCGCCGCGTGGTACGACACCCAGCGCCGCTGGCTGCGCTGGCAGGGGCTGCTCGCGCTGGTCATGCTGAGCGCGGCGGCGCTGCTGCTGTGGCTCGGCGAATCGCTGATCGCCGGTTTCACCGTGCTGGCGGCGCTGATGCTCGGCGCGGCGCTGGCGCTGCCGGTGCTGCTCGACGCGGTGCTGTCGGCCGGCGCGCGGACCGCGCGCCATCCGCTCACGAACTGGATCTGGGCCGACGGCCGGCTGCAACTGCCGGGCCTGTCGCTGGCGCTGATGGCGCTGCTGCTGGCGCTCGCGGTCAATGTCGGCGTCGGCACCATGGTGAGAAGCTTCAGCACCACCTTCACGCACTGGCTCGACGGCCGGCTCGCGGCCGATGTCTATCTCAACGCCGCCGATCCGGCGCAGGCCGACAAGATCGTGGCATGGCTTCGCACCCGGCCCGAGGTCGAAGCCGTATTGCCGGGCGGACGCGCCGAAACGCAGCTCAAGGGCGAAACGATCGGGCTGTACGGCCTCGCCGACCACGCCACCTATCGCCTTCACTGGCCGCTGCGCGACGCCGCGCCGGATGCATGGGACCGGCTGCGCCGGGGCGACGCCGCCTTCATCAGCGAACAGCTTTCGCGACGGCTGAAGCTGGCGCGCGGCGCGCGGATCACCCTCGCAACGCCCGCCGGCGCATGGCCGCTCGAGATCGCCGGCACCTATGCCGACTACGGCAACCCGAAGGGCCAGCTTGCGGTCAACACCGCAGCACTCGCCCGCCATTTCCCGGCGATGCCGCGGACCCGCTACGGCCTGCGCGTCGCACCACGCCATCGCGCCGCGCTGGTTGCGGCGCTGCGCGCGCGCTTCGCGCTCGACGACCGGCAGCTTGCCGACCAGGCGACGGTGAAGGCGGAATCGCTGCGCATCTTCAACCGCACCTTCGCGGTGACGGCGGCGCTCAACACCTTCACGCTCGGCGTCGCCGGCGTCGCGCTGCTGACCAGCCTGCTGACGCTCGGCAATGCGCGGCTGCCGCAGCTCGCGCCGCTGTGGGCGATCGGACTGACGCGGCGCCAGCTCGCATGGATCGAACTGCTCAAGACCATGACGCTGGCGCTGCTCACGGCGGTGCTGGCGCTGCCGCTCGGGCTCGCGGTGGCGTGGTGCCTGATCGCGGTGGTCAACGTGAAGGCGTTCGGCTGGCGGCTGCCGTTCGAGGTGTTTCCAACGCAACTGGCGACGCTGCTCGGCGTCGCCATGCTGGCGGCGCTCGGCGCCACGCTGCTGCCGGTGCTGCGGCTGGCGCGGACGCAGGCCGCGACCCTGATCCGGATCTTCGCCGATGAGCGCTGACCGCCCGATCTCCCGGCGCACGCTGCTCGGCGGGCTCGCGCTCGCCGCCACCGCCACGCGCGCCCGCGCGCAAGGATTTGCCGGGCTCGGTAGCGACGCCGCCGGCTTCGCGCCGGTGACGCCGGGGCGGCAACTGGTCTTTCCGGCCGACTTCGGCGCACATCCGGAATTCCGCATCGAATGGTGGTATCTCACGGCCAACCTGCGCGATGCGCAAGGCGCCCGCTACGGCGTGCAGTGGACGCTGTTCCGCCAGGCCCTGGCGCCGCCGCCGCAGCGCGACGGCTGGGCCAGCCAGCAGATCTGGATGGGCCACGCCGCCGTCACCGGCGCCGACGACCATCGCTTCGCGGAAACGTTCGCGCGCGGCGGCATCGCGCAGGCCGGCGTGACAGCGATGCCGTTCCATGCCTGGATCGATCGCTGGGAGATGAAGGCATACGAGCCTTTCGACGTCTCGAACCTCGCACCGATCGAGGTGACCGCCCGCGGCAACGATTTCGCCTACACGCTGCGCCTCGATGCGGCGCGAGCCGTGGTGCCGCAGGGCGACCGCGGCTACAGCCGCAAGTCGGACCGCGGACAGGCCTCGTATTATTACAGCCAGCCCTGTTTCACCGCCGCCGGCGACCTCACGCTTGCCGGCAGGCCGGTCCGCGTTACCGGCCCGGCCTGGATGGACCGCGAATGGTCGAGCCAGCCGCTCGCCGCCGACCAGACCGGGTGGGACTGGTTTTCACTGCATCTCGACAGCGGCGAGAAGGTCATGCTGTTCCGGCTGCGCCAGCGCGACGGCGCGGACACCTTCGCCGGCAACTGGATCGCCCGCGACGGCCGCTCGATCCAGCTCGCCCCGTCCGCGATCGCCATGGCGCCGACCGGCTTCACCGGGATCGGCCCGCGAAAGCTGCCGACGCGGTGGCGGCTCGACATCGCCGGGCACGGGCTCGCCATCGATTGCACGCCGCTCAACCCGCATAGCTGGATGGCCACGCGCTTTCCCTACTGGGAGGGACCGATCGCCTGCCACGGCAGCCATGCCGGCGTCGGCTATCTGGAGATGACGGGCTATTGAAACGCAAAGGGCGCGACCCGAAGGCCGCGCCCGCTGCATTGGAACCGTCCCCGGTTACTTGGTGAAGGGGCAGCCGCTCTTGTCGGCGGTGGGATAGGCCTTGTCGCCGGGCACCGTCGCCAGCACCTTGTAGTAGTCCCAGGCGCGCTTGCTTTCCTCGGGCTTCTTGACCTCGAACAGATAGAGGTCCGAAACCATGCGGCCATTGGCGAGCACCTTGCCCTTGGAGGTGAAGGCGTCGTTGACCGGCATTTCCCGCAGCTTCCCGACCACGGCATCGGAATTCTTGGTGCCGGCGGCCTTCACCGCCTTGAGGTAGGACAGCGTCGCCGAATAGGTGCCGGCCTGAACCATGCTCGGCATCCGGCCGGTGCGCTTGTAGAAACGCTCGGCGAAGGCGCGGGTCTTGTCGTTGAGATCCCAGTAGAAGCTTTCGGTCAGCACCAGGCCCTGCGCGGCCTTCAGCCCGAGGCCGTGGACCTCCGACGCCGTCAGCAGCAGGCCGGCGACCTTCTGGCCGCCGGCGACGATGCCGAACTCCGCCGCCTGCTTGACCGCATTGATGGTGTCGGCGCCGGCATTGGCGAGGCCGACCACCTTGGCTTTCGAACTCTGCGCCTGGAGCAGGAAGGAGGAGAAGTCCGAGGTGTTGAGCGGATGCCGCACCGCGCCCAGCACCTTGCCGCCGCTGGCCTTGACGACATCGCCGGTGTCCTTCTCCAGAGCGTGGCCGAAGGCGTAATCGGCGGTGAGGAAGAACCAGGTGTCGCCGCCCGCCTTCACCAGCGCGCTGCCGGTGCCGACCGCGAGCGCGTGGGTGTCGAAGGCCCAGTGGAAGCCGTAGGGCGAGCACGACGCGCCGGTGAGCGCCGACGAGGCCGCGCCGACCACGATGTCGATCTTCTTCTTCTCCTTGGTGAGGTCCTGCACCGCGAGCGCGACCGACGAGGTCGTCAGCTCGGTAATCATGTCGACGCCTTCGGTGTCGTACCACCTGCGCGCGATGTTGACCGCGAGGTCGGGCTTGTTCTGATGGTCGGCGGCCACCAGTTCGACCTTGTGGCCGAGCACTTCGCCGCCGAAGTCCTCGATCGCCATCTTCGCCGCTTCGATCGAGCTCTTGCCGCCGTAATCGGCATAGACGCCGGACTGGTCGTTCAGGATGCCGATCTTGACCGCCTGCGCCAGCGCGGGCGCCGCCGTGAGCAGCGCGCCGGCCGCCACCGCGGCCGACAGGACAGCGAGTTTCTTGATTGCCATGGTTTGCCTCCCAGCAGAATCTTGTTTGGACGTCACCTCGTTTGGGCGTCGCGGATCGAGGCCGGCACTTCCGTGGGAAATGCCCTGCCACGCCGCCTTCGGATTTAACAAAGGCGCCAGCCGGAGTCACCGGCGCCAGGCTTCGACCTTGGTCGGGCCTGCGCACACCTGATGCGCAAATTTGCCGTAAAGGCTCACGGGCTCGACCCTCGGCGGCGGCAACTACTCCGACACGCCCAGCGAAGCCGCCTCCGGCACGTGTTCGGGCGCGCCGATGACGAGCGAAGCCGCCGGCGACTTCACCAGTTGCAGGTAGCGGTCGAACTGCACCAGCACGTCCACGATGACATGATCCTGCGTCATGCCCATGAGATCATAGCCGCGGCTGCCGTCGCTGAAGAAGGTGCGCGCCTCGTAGCGGAAGTCGTCCTGGGTCGCCTCGGCCGCCGAGAACACGGGCAGGCGGTGCGCCACCGGCTGAACGCCGTAGACGAAGTCGCGCACGCCGTTCGCGGGCACCGTCAGGGAGACCGATTGATCGCCGTCCATCCGCGACACGACGGCCTCGCGTCCCCGCCCCTCGATCTCGCGCCGCACCTCCTCCAGCGCCGGGGCGACGATGCTGCCGATATAGTTCCTGACCTCCTCTTCCGTCGGGGCGTTCAGGATCAGGCTCAACCGGCGCTGCCAGGAAATCCCCGCCGCCGGATAGGCCTGCGGCGCGACGGCCGCCTGGCCGACCCGCCGTTGCGCAACGTCGGAGGCCATGCCCTTGAACAGGGCCCAGACCAGCACCAACATGATCAGCGAGAACGGCAGCGCGGTGGCGATGGTGGCCGATTGCAGGGCCGCCAGGCCGCCGGCCAGCAGCAGCACGGCGGCGATCAATCCTTCCAGCGCGCACCAGAACACGCGCTGCGCCGTCGTGGTCTCGGTGGCGCCGCCGGCGGCCAGCGCATCGACGACAAGCGAGCCGGAATCGGCGGAGGTGACGAAGAAGACCGCGACCAGCACGACGGCGATCGCCGAGGTGACCATCGGCAGCGGCAGGTACTGGAAGAACTGGAACAGCGCGACCGAGAGGTTGTTCGCGACGGCGGTGTGCAGCGCGCCGGCGGCAACGGTCGTATCGATATACAGCGCGGTGTTGCCGAACACGGTCATCCAGAAGAAGGTGAACCCGGCCGGAATGAACAGCACGGCGATCACGAATTCGCGCACGGTGCGGCCGCGCGAGATGCGGGCGATGAACATGCCGACGAACGGCGACCACGAAATCCACCAGGCCCAGTAGAACAGCGTCCATGCGTCGATCCACGGGCGCGGCTCATAGGCGTAGATATTGAAGGTGCGCAGCACGAGGGTGTCGAGATAGAAACCGATATTCTGCACGAAGTCGCGCAGCAAATGGCTGGTCGGCCCCACCAGCAGCACGAAGACCATCAGCAGGATCGCGAGGGTCAGGTTCAATTCGCTGAGCCGGCGCACGCCCTTGTCGAGCCCGGTGACGACCGACATGGTCGCGACCGCGGTGATCGCGGCGATCAGGACGACCTGGACCGTGGCGCTGTTCGGCACGCCCAGCAGATAGGTCAGGCCGGCATTGATCTGCAGCACGCCGAAGCCCAGCGACGTCGCGATGCCGAACAGCGTTCCGCACACCGCGAAGATATCGACCGCGTGGCCCAGCGGCCCGTCGATCCGGTTCTTCAGCAGCGGATAAAGCCCGGAGCGGACAGTGAGCGGAAGATTGTAGCGATAGCCGAAATAGGCCAGCGACAGGCCCACCACCGCGTAGATCGACCAGGCGTGCAGGCCCCAATGGAAGAAGGTGACGCTCATGGCCTGGCGCTGCGCGGCGATGCTGAGCGGCGCGGCCTCGGGCGGCGCGGCGAAATGCTTCATCGGCTCGCCGACGGCGAAATACATCAGCCCGATGCCCATGCCGGCGGCGAACAGCATCGCGACCCATGACAGGTAATGAAAGTCGGGTGTCGAATCGTCCGGACCGAGCTTGAGATTGCCGAAGCTGCTGGTCGCGAAGAGAAGCACTGAAAAGATGAAGATGCCGACGGCGAGCAGATAGAGCCACCCGAACGTATCCAGAATCCAGCTCTGCACGGCGGCGAAGATGGCTTCCGCCTGCGCGGGAAACAACACGCCGACGCCGAGAAACAGAACGGTGATGGCGACCGAGCCGAAGAAGACGGGAGGATTGATGACGAAACGCGGCATCGGAACTCCTGAACATGCCGCGAACAGAACGCCGCCGGCAGATCAGCCAGCCAACGCAACCATATGAACTGAAGCGCGGTCATATGAATTGATGAAAGCGCGCTTCCTTCAGGCGAAGAAACAGCGCCGATCTCGTTGTCGGGAGACTTTATGTCAATGGTTTCCCGATTGCAAAATCCGGCACCCGCGCGATCGCGCGTCAAGGGGCGCGCACGACGCCACGCAACGGCATCCGCGCTTGGTCCGAACCGTGGGCCGGCATGCGGAAGCGATCAGGGGGTGGAGAACAGCATGCGGGACAGGCCCCATCGGCGCAACGCGATTCCGCGCCGTTCTAGTCGAGACGCCATCCGGTGATCTCGCCACGCCAGACCGTCACCTTGCGATTGTCGATCGACCAGGCCACTTCGGCGCGAAAAGGCAGCCATCGGCCCGCATGCCGCCGGTAGTCGAAGAACCGGCCGTGCCAGGGGCGCGCGACGAAGCGACCGCCTTCGTAGCGGGGCCGGTCGGCTGCAAAGATGGCGCCGATGCGACCCTGGTCGTCGAGCAGCAATTCGACCTCGGCGCGGGCGGCGCCGTCGCCGTGACGCACCATTAGCCGGCGCGCATCAACGATGTCCCATTCCAGGGTCCGGTTGCGCAGAACGGCATCGGGCGCCCAGGCCAGTTCGGCCAGATAGCGCATGATCTCACCCCTGGCCGCGCTGGCATCGCCCGGCCCATGGGCGAGCGGGATGAAGCCCAATGCCGTCACCTCGAGCGTCGGAAGACCATCGATGAAGGCGTCCGTCACCTTGACGAGGCCCAGCGGGCCGGTCCGGGCCTGCCAGCGAAACGCGCATCGGTCGAGCCGAATGGTCTGGCTGGCGGAAAAGCGCCGGAACGTTTCACGCGCCTCGCCCCGCATCGCGCCCGCCTGCGTCAGCCGGACCGCTTCGCGCGCCGGTCCCTCGCGCGCGCCCAGCCGCCGCGCCAGGTCACCGACGGCCGAAGGCAAAGGTGGGGTGAACCCTGGTGTCTCAGTCATCGCGCCGTCCGACCGGAAGCTCGACCAGCCATCGCGCGGCGGCGCGATTCCTGCCGGCGCGAGACGCTGTTTGGCGGCATCAGCGGCACGCCGAGACGAGCAGCAGCATCGGCCTCTCCACTTCTTCGGCAAGCTCGGGCGCGCGGGCGATCTGCCCGGGCGTCGGCGAAAACTCCTCGACCCGACGAATCTGGAAGCCTGCCCCGATCAGGCTGTTGAGGGTCGTGCCGATGGTCCTGTGATATTTCAGGACGCCCCTGGCGAACCAATCCGTGCGGCGCTCGCCTTCGATCGAGTAACCATTGACGGGCCATGTCTTGCGGCCGTCCTCGTCCGCGATCCAATGCGGGTGAGCGGCCGCCATGAAGATCGGATGCTCGATCGTGAACACGAAACCGCCGCCCGGAACCAGCGCCTTGTGGACCACGCGGACCAGGCGGCCGAAATCACGCAGATAGTGAAGGGTCAGCGCGCTATAGGCGAGATCGAAGGCCGCCTCGGGCAGTTCCAGCGTTTCGAGGTCGGCGATACGATATTCGATCGCGGCATCGCGGGTGTCGGCTTTCGCGCGCCGGACCATGTTGTCCGACAGATCGAGACCGAGCACCGCGGCGGCGCCCTGCTCGCGCATCCATCGCGAAGCCCAGCCGAAGCCGCACCCCAGATCGACGATGCGTTTTCCGGCAAGCGGCGGCAGCATGTCGCGGATCGCCGGCCACTCGGGCGCGCCGTCGAGGCCATGGACCTGACGCGGCAACCGGCTGTAGCCGGCGAAGAAGTCGGGATCGTCATAGACGTTCTGCGCCAGGATGCTCTCCATGCGTTCGCGAGGTCGACGGCGCGGCCGTCCACCGGACGCCACCTTAATCTCGCGCCATTGCATATCATGAAAAGCCGAAGCGCCTGAAAACGCCTCGCCGGGTGACGCGCAACACACCGTCAGCCGGCGCGCATCGACCGCCACACGCTTTCGGTGGCGTGCCGGACGATATGCCAGGTGCGTGCGCTCACGGCATTGCCCCTGGCGGTCCGATACGCGGGAACCTCGATCCTGTAGCCGTCATGGGCGGCGCCGGCCAATTCGCCGACGATGGTCGTGCCGTCGCCGAACGCAACCAGGCACGACGATCCCGACGCACCATCGTCCTCCACCGTCAGTTGACCACCGTTGAACGCATGACTGTGCGGGAAGATGAAGCGCATGGCGACCAGCCTATCATGTTTCTGGCGACCGCCGCGTTGAAGCGCGGCGACGACCCGAAGAGCTGGGCGAGGCGGGCTACCGATAGCCGATCCCGGCCCCCGTCCGGCGGATCGCGTCGATCACCAGGTCGATATCCGCGCGGCGCGTCCGATGGTTGGCGATCGCGGCTCGCAGGCAATAGACACCGTGAACGGTCGTGTCCGACAGCGCGGCCACCCCCTCCTCCTGAAGCCGCAGGATGATTTCCGTATTCAGCGGCTTCAGCTCCGCTTCGGGCACGCCTTCGGGCCGGTAGCGGAAGCAGACGATGTCCAGCGTCACCGGCGCGACCAGCTCGAAATCGGGCAGCGCGCGCAGGCGGTCGGCGAAGTAATGCGCCTGATCGATGTTCTGGTCGATGATCCGGCCGAACTTGTCGGCGCCCTGTTCCTTCAGCGCCATCCAGACCTTCAGCGCCCGAAATCCGCGCGAGGTCTGCAGGCCATAGTCGAGCAGCCAGTCGCCCGAGGCGATGCCGCGGCTCGCGCGTTCCAGATATTCGGGGGTCAGCGTGAAGCTGCGCAGATGGGCCTTGGGGTCGCGGATCAGCGCGCATCCGACCTCGAAGGGCGCATGCATCCACTTGTGCGGATCGAGGGCGATCGAATCCGCTTCGGCAAGGCCGGCGAGGAGGCGCCTGCCGCGCGGCGCCAGGGCGCCGAGCGCGCCGATGCAGCCGTCGACATGCATCCACAGACCTTCGGCGCGGCAGAGCGCCGCGATCGCCGGCAGGTCGTCCACCGCGCCGGTGTTGACGGTGCCCGCCGTGGCGATGACGCAGGCGGGCTGCCAGCCGCCCCGCCGGTCGTCGGCAATGGCGCGGCGGAGGGCATCCAGATCCATGCGGCAGTCGCTCCCGGTCGGGATGCGGCTCAGCGCGCGATTGCCGAGGCCGAGCGTCTCGATGGATTTCTGATGGCAGCTGTGGATCTGATCTGAGCCGTAGAACCGCAGCGGCCGGGGCAGGGCGGCGACGCCCTCCTCGCGCAGGTCGATCCCGGCTTTCACGTTGCGGGCGACCGTCAGGCCGATCAGGTTGGCGACCGAGCCGCCGCTGACCAGCGTTCCGCTGGCGCCGGGCGGAAAACCCAGCAGCTCCTTCAGCCAATCCACCACCTGGCCGTCCATCAGCGTCGCGGCATGGTTGCCGCCGCCGAGATTGGAGCCCTGGACGGCGGCCAGGAAATCCCCCAGCGCGCCGGTCAGGTTGGAGGCGCCCATGTACCACATCCAGAACCGCGGATGGACGTTGCCCATGGGATAGGGCATCAGCCTCTCATTCAGTTCGCGGCGGACCTCGGCCAGCGAGGAGGGACCGTGCGGTACCGGCGCGCGGTATCCCTCGCTCACCGCCGCGGGCATCGGCCGCCACAGCGGGCGATCGCGCAGGCCCCGCGTATAGGCCACCGCGTCGTCGACCATCGCATGGGCGATGCGGGCGAATTCATCCCAGTCGGCGGGGTCGAGCGTTTCCTCGGCGTCCATTGCCGGCCCTCACCCGAGCTGGAAGCCGGGCGTGGAGCGCGACAAGGCAAGCTCTTCGGCATCCATGTCCTCGGGGATTTCGGCAAACAGCGGGGTCGACATATAGCGCTCGCCGGTATCGGGCAGCATGGCGAGGATGACCGCGCCCGGCGCCGCCGTCTCGGCCACCTTCAGCGCGACGGCGAAGGTGGCGCCGCCCGAGATGCCGGTCAGGATCCCTTCGCGCCGTGCAAGCTGGCGCGCCGCGTCGAGCGCCTCGGGGCCCGAGATCGACGTGAGCATATCGTAGCCTCCCCTATCCAGGCATTCCTGCAGCACGGCGGGAATGAAATCCGGCACCCAACCCTGGATCGGATGCGGCTCGAAGCTCGGATGGCCCGCGGCCGGCGCGCCGTCCGGCGCGCGCTCCTGCGCGATGCCGCTGCCGACAAGCGCGGCATTGGCCGGTTCCGCCATGATGATCTTCGTCTCCGGCCGTTCGCTGCGCAGGACACGGGCGATCCCCGTCATCGTGCCGCCGGTCCCATAGCCCGACACGACGTAGTCGAGCCTCTGGCCGGCGAAATCCGCGACGATCTCGCGCGCGGTCGTGCTTTCGTGGATATCGGCATTGTCGGAGGTTTCGAACTGGCGGGCCAGGAACCAGCCGTTCGCCTTGGCCAGCTCCACCGCCTTCTGATACATCCCGAAACCCTTCGCGGCGCGCGGCGTCAGCACCACTTTGGCGCCCAGCATCCGCATCAGCCGCCGCCGCTCGACCGAGAAGCTGTCGGCCATGGTCACCACCAGCGGATAGCCCTTCTGCGCGCAAACCATGGCAAGGCCGATGCCGGTATTGCCGCTCGTCGCCTCGACGACGGTCTGGCCCGGCTTGAGCCGGCCGTCGCGCTCCGCCGCCTCGATGATGTTCAGCGCCAGCCGATCCTTGACCGAGGCGGCGGGGTTGAAGAACTCCGCCTTCACATAGAGGCGCACGCCTTCGGGGCCGAGATTGTTCACCCGGATCGTGGGGGTATCCCCGACCGTTTCGAGAATGCTCTCATACAGGCGTCCACGCCCCGTCGTGGTTCTGATCGACTGCATATCCATACCGTTGCTCCTTTGCTGTTGGCGACCCCTGACGACGCGGGTTGCGGCCAGAATACGCCTTTGCGCCAGACATGCCTGATGAAGTTCTGAAGATTTCCTATTGAATTGGCCAGTTCGGCGGTATCTTTGCCTATGCAGTACCTGTTCGGCAGCTTTCGGCTCGATCCAGCCCGTTTCGAATTGCTTCAAGACGGCGATCCGGTTTCAATCGAGCCGCAGGCCCTGCAACTGCTGCTGCATCTCGTGCAGAATCGCGACCGGATGGTGTCCAAGGACGAGGTCGTGGAGGTCATCTGGAACGGCCGCGCGATCTCGGATGCCAGCATTTCCAGCCGGATCAGCCTGGCGCGCGGCGCGATCGGCGACGATGGCGGGCGGCAGGCATTCATCCGAACCGTCCATGGCCGCGGCTTTCGCTTCGTGGCGCCGGTGGAGGAGGTCCAGGGCTGTGCCGCCGAAGCCGTGACCGTTTCGGTGACCGCTTCGGTGGCGCCTTCAGTGACCGCTGCGGCGGCCGAGCCGGCGGCGCCGGCGCAGAAGCCCTCGATCGCCGTGCTGCCGCTCCGGCCGCTCAACGTCTCGCCGGAGCGCGCGGTGATGGCCGATGCGATTTCGCATGACGTGATCCAGGCGATCTCGCGGCTGCGCTGGCTGACGGTGATCGCCCGCGGATCGTCGTTCCGGTTCCGGGACGCGATCCCCGATGTCGCAGAGATCGCGGCGGCGCTGAACGTGCGCTATGTGCTGACCGGCATGATCGAGGCGGAAGCGGGCAGGCTGGCGGCAACGCTGGAGCTGACCGACGGGCCGAGCGGCGCGGTCGTCTGGGCCGACCGGCTCACGGTTGCCGCCGAGGCCGTGCAGGAGCTGCGCGCCCAGATCGTCATCCACCTCGTCGCCGCGCTCGAAGTCTATATTCCGTTGAACGAAGCGATGGCGGCCAAGCTCGGCAGCACCGACCAGCTCGACGCATGGGCGAGCTATCATCTCGGCCTGCATCATATGTACCGCTTCAGCCAGCGCGACAATGCCCATGCCACGGCCCTGTTCGAGAGGGCGGTCAGCCTCGATCCGCAATTCGCCCGGGCCCATGCCGGCCTTTCGTTCACGCGGTTTCAGGATTGTTTCATGCGCTACGAGGGCACGCCGGAGGCCATGGCCTCCGCCGCCCGCCACCATGCCGAGCGCGGGCTGGAGCTGGACCCGCTCGATCCGTTCATCAACTTCAACATGGGGCGGTCGTTCTGGCTGACCGACGAACCCAACACCGCCGCGCTTTGGCTCGACCGGGCGACACAACTCAACCCGAACTACGCCCAGGGCTTCTATGCCCGCGCCTTCACCGCGATGCTGGTCGGCGAGCAGGCGCATGTCGATCGCGGGATCGACGCCGCCGTGCGTCTCAGCCCGCTCGATCCGCTGCTTTACGGGATGCTGGGGGTGCGGGCACTGGCGCTGATGCAGGCCGGGCGGCATGACGAGGCCGCGGACTGGGCCGACCGCGCCGCCGCGGCGCCCGGCGCGCATTTCCTGATCGCGATGATCGCACTGGTGGCAAACGGGCTCGCCGGGCGCGAGGCCCAGGCACAGCACTGGCTCTCGATTGTCCGGCGGCGGCGCCCGGGCGCCAACGCGCATCACTTTTTTGCGGCCTTCCCGATCCACGATCCCGCCGCCCGCAGGCGGCTCGGCGACGAGATCCGGCGCCGGGGCCTCTAGGGTCCGATCCACTTACGTTGAATCAGACCCGCCGTTCACCTTTCCTGCCCGCACACGATCCTTTCGCAAAAGAACCCGCATTAAAAGCAAGGATATTGAGCCCTGTTCCGATCCTGTCGGAACGAGGCTCTAGGCCGCGTTCTTGCCGGCCGCGAGATCCCGGACCGCCTGGGTCGTCAACGGCTGGCCACCGATCGCCCAGTCCCCGCTCGCGACCTCGTGGATCTTCACCCAGGTTACGCCGCGCATATTCTCGCCCCCGATGCTGACCATGGCGTCGGTCAGCTTCTTGATGATCGAGGTTTTCTGTTCGGTGCTGAAGACGTCCTTGATGACGTGGACTTCAATCATCGGCATGGCTTTCTCCCTTATCTGTCGGGTGGTTGGACAACACCAACAGACTAGGCGGCGGGCGGGACCGACGCTTTCGGAGAGTTCTGGTATTTCATTGAGAAATGCCTGATTTTCCCTGATCCACAGGATCGGCGCCATGGCGCTGAAGCAAAAAAAGGCGCCGCCCGCGGCGGCAGGCCATCCGCCCTGTGGCGGCTCCAGCCTCATCGACCATCCCCGCGCCTCGAGGCCGGCGACGTCAACCGCGGCGGCAAGGTGATGGCGGCGGAACGCGGCTGGACCTACACGCCGCCTCACCAGGCGATGGATTTCCCCTCAAGCGCGGCCAGCAGCTTTGCATCATGCCCATAGATGTCGCTGCGGAAATTCACGGCACCACCGTCGACCCAGGCGGTCAGATAAGTGATGTATACCGGCAGCGGCACCTGCAAGTTCACGACCGTGTTCGCCTGTGATGCAACCACCCGGTCGATACGCTCCCTATTCCATCCTGAGACACCGCCCGCACGCAGCACCTGGCCTGCGAGATCGAGCGGCCTGGCAAGGCGAATGCACCCATGGCTGAACGCCCGCACGTTGCGGCTGAACAGGCTGCGCGCGGGACTGTCATGCAAATAGACATTGTGCGGATTCGGAAACATCAGCTTGACCCGTCCCAACGCATTGTTGGCGCCGGGCCGCTGCCGAAGCTGAAACGGAAAGCGCCCGCCACCATATTGGGACCAGTCGATTGACGTTGCGCTTACGACCTGGTTTCCGCGAACCACCTCAAACCCGGCGGCCTCCACGCCCGCCGGATTTCGTCGGAGCTTCGGCAACTCCTCATTGATCGCGATGCTCGGCGGCACATTCCAATATGGATTGAACTCGACATACCGAATGCGATCGCTGAACACCGGGGTCCGGTGGTAGGGCTTGCCGACGACCACGGCCATGCGCTCTTCGATATTGCCGCCACTCATCCGGCGCAGCTCGAAGCCGGCAATATTGACCATGATATACTGCCGACCGAGATTCTCAGGCATCCACCGCAGGCGCTCCATCGCCATGACAATGCTCTGGATCCGATCCTGCACCGGCACATTCATCGCAACGATTGTTGCAGGCCCAATGACCCCGTCATCCCCAAGTCCTTGCCGCGCCTGAAAGCGCCTGACCGCCTTGACGAGCCCCTCGTCATAGACCTGTGGATCGGCTGGCGGGGGAACTGCACTGCCCGTCAGCGCGAGTCTCGCGCGAATGGCCGGCACCCGTGGATCGGTGACGCCCGGCTTGAGGGTGTCGCCCAGGGGCACGGGAGCCCACCCTCCCTTCGCGGCAAGCGCCCGATAGTCCTTGAGCGCGGAACGAAGCGCCCGGTAGCGCGAATCGCGAGGTTGCCACGCGTCGAAGAACCGATCGACGCTCTCGGC
>JAGRLZ010000174.1 GCA_020441545.1 Xanthobacteraceae bacterium
CCACGACTTCCGCCGCTGGCTCACCGCGATCGGCCGCTTCACCTACGGCACCGCCGACTATCGCGGCGGCAACCGCACCGACCAGACCTTTTCGGCCTCCGCCGACCTGATCTACAAGCTCAGCCGCAACGTCTGGATCAAGGGACAGCTCCGCCGCGACTGGCTCGTCTCCAGCATCCCCAACGCCGACACCGCCGCAACCGTCGTCATGCTCGGCGTCAGGGTCCAAAACTAAAACGAAAAGGAAGGACAAGGGGCTGTGCGGTGTTGCTCAGCCCTGTCCGATGTCGCCCTCGCGGGCGTCGCTGGCCTCCAGCGTCGCCGGCTCCCGGTGATAACGCTTGACCAGCGGCATCTGCAGCATGGCGAACACCATGGTGATCGGGGTCACGCCGAACACCTTGAAGTTGACCCAGAAATCCGTCGTCTGGGTACGCCAGACCGCTTCGTTGAGCACCGCCATCGCGGCGAAGAACAGCGCCCAGCGCAGCGTCAGGAGCCGCCAGCCCCGCGGCGTCAGGTTGAACATCTGGTCGAACAGGACCGCGATGAAGGAGCGGCCGAACAGCAGGCCGCCGCCGAGGATCGCGGCGAACAGGCCATAGATGATGGTCGGCTTGATCTTGATGAAGGTCTCGTCGTGCAGCACCAGCGTCAGCGTGCCGAACACCAGGACGATGACGCCGGTGACCAGCGCCATGATCGGGATATGCCGCGTCACGGTGTAGGAGGCGATCATCGCCGCGACCACCGCGACCATGAAGGCGCCGGTCGCCGCGAACAGGTTGAACTTCGCATTGACGAAAAAGAAGACCAGCAGCGGCCCGAGTTCGGTCGCCAGCTTGAACAGCGGATGCGGCTGCTTCTTGTCCATATCAGCTCTCAATGCCCGCGATGGCCCTGGCGAAATCGCCGGCCGTGAACGGTGACAGGTCGTCGACGCCTTCGCCGACGCCGATGAAATGCACCGGCAGCTTGTATTTCTGCGCCAGCGCCACCAGGATGCCGCCGCGCGCGGTGCCGTCGAGCTTGGTCATGACCAGGCCGGTGACGCCGGCGACGCGATGGAACGCCTCGACCTGCGACAGCGCGTTCTGGCCCACCGTCGCGTCGAGCACCAGCAGCACGGCGTGGGGCGCGGTGGCATCGACCTTGCGCATCACGCGCACCACTTTTTCCAGCTCGTTCATCAGCTCGGCCTTGTTCTGCAGCCGGCCGGCGGTGTCGATCAGCAGCACGTCGCGGCCTTCGGTCCTGGCGGCGGTGAGCGCGTCGAAGGCGAGGCCCGCGGCATCCGAGCCCTGCGGCCGCGCGATCACCGGCGCGCCGGTGCGTTCGCCCCAGACCTTCAACTGGTCGATGGCGGCGGCGCGGAAGGTGTCGCCCGCCGCCAGCATCACCTTGCGGCCCTCGGCGGCGAAGCGCGACGCCAGCTTGCCGGTGGTGGTGGTCTTGCCGGAGCCGTTGACGCCGACCATCAGGATCACGAACGGCTTTTGCGCAGGATCGACGGCAAGCGGCTGCGCCACCGGCGCCAGCACCTTCTCCACCTCGCTGGCCACCACGGCCTTCACCTCGTCGGCGGAGATGCTCTTGTCGTAGCGGCCGTGGCCGACCGCGTCGGAAATCTTCGCCGCCACCTCGGTGCCGAGATCGGCGCGCAGCAGCACGTCCTCGATATCGTCGAGCATCGCGCGGTCGAGCTTGCGGCGGACCACGAGGTCCGCCACCGCCGTTCCGATCGAACTGGAGGTGCGCTTCAGACCGCTGGACAGCCTGCGCCACCAGCTCTGCCTGGGTTGTTCGGGGGTGTTGTCGCTCATGTCGGGAATGCTCTAAACGTCTTTGGCCCTAAACGAAAGCCGCCACGGGCACGATCCCGCTGAATGGAGGCCGGCTTTCGGACCAGATCATGCCCGAAGAAGCAAGTTGATGGATATCGCCCAGCTCACTCCCGATGAAATCCAGGCCCGCGTCCTGCATCGCGACGGATTGATGCTGGTGATCGACAAGCCGGCCGGCCTGCCGGTGCATCGTGGCCCCAAGGGCGGCCCCAACCTCGAAGCCTCGTTCGAGGCGCTGCGCTTCGGCCTGCCGCGCCCGCCTGTTCTGGCGCATCGGCTCGACCGCGACACCTCGGGCTGCCTCGTGCTCGGCCGCCACCGCAAGGCGACCGCCTCGCTCGGCCTGCTGTTCAAGCACGGCAAGATCGCGAAGACCTATTGGGCGGTGGTCGAGGGCGGCCCGGCGGAGGCGGCGGGAACCATCGATATTCCGCTGGGGCGACTGAACGAGGAGCGCGGCTGGTGGCAGAAGCCCGATCCGGATGGCCAGCCGGCGATGACGAACTGGAAAGTGCTGGGGCGCGGCGACGGCCTGACCTGGCTGGCGATGGAACCGGTCACCGGCCGCACCCATCAATTGCGGGTGCATTGCGCGGCGATGGGCTGGCCGATCGTCGGCGACAATATCTATGGTACGCAGGCAAGCTTGCGCCGCCTGCGCAACGAACCGTTCGTCCCGCGCTTCGGCGAGCCGTCGCTGCACCTGCATGCCCGCGCGATCGTGATCCCGATCTCGCGCAACAAGGCGCCGGTGTGCGTCGCCGCGCCCGCGCCGCCGCATCTGCACGCGCGGCTGAAGGCGTGCGGGTGGGTTGAGTAGCGAATCCAGCCACACGGATGGTCATCATCCGCGAAAGCGGGTGATCCAGTATTCCAGAGCGTTTCGATAACTCGATGTCGGGACTGCTGGATGCCCGCCTTCGCGGGCATGACGCTCAGGCCAGCAACCGCGCGCCGTCGTGGCCCGTCGTCGTCATGGCACGCACCTCGCCCGGCACGCCGCCCGTCACCGCCACCGGCACGAAATGCTCGGTGCGCCCTTGCGTCGCGCTTTCGATCAGCACCTGACGCTGGGCGCCGGCATCGAAGGCGAGCCGCCGCTCCAAGGCTTGCTCGCCCACCGCGCGCAGCCGCTTCGCACGCTCCCTAGTGACGCGGCCATCGACCTGCGGCATCCGCGTCGCCGGCGTGCCGGGCCGCGGCGAATAGGGAAACACGTGCAGGAAGGTGAGGCCGCAGTCCTCGACCAGCGCCTGCGAGCGTTCGAACATCGCTTCCGTCTCGGTCGGGAAGCCGGCGATGATGTCGGCGCCCAAGGCGATATCCGGCCGCAGCCGGCGCACCGTGTTGCAGAAGGCGATGGCATCGGCGCGTGAATGCCGCCGCTTCATGCGCTTGAGGATCAGATCGTCGCCGGCCTGCAGCGACAGATGCAGGTGCGGCATCAACCGTTCCTCGCTGGCGATGGCGTCGAGCAGGTCGGGATCTGCCTCGATCGAATCGATCGAGGAGACGCGCAGGCGTTTCAATTCCGGTACGTGCCTGAGGATGCGCTTGAGCAGCGCGCCGAGCTTTGGCGTGCCGGGCAGGTCGTTGCCGTAGCTCGTCAGGTCGACGCCGGTAAGCACGATCTCGGCGTGGCCGCGTTCGGCCAGGATTCGCACCTGATCGATCACCCCGCCCATCGGCACCGAGCGCGAATTGCCGCGTCCGTACGGGATGATGCAGAAGGTGCAGCGATGATCGCAGCCGTTCTGCACCTGCACGAACACGCGCGGCAGGCCGGCCTGGAAACCGTCAACCAGATGCGGCGCCATCTCGGTCACCGCCATGATGTCGGCGACCGCGACTTTCTCGTCGCGGTCGAGGCCGAAGCGCGGCGCATGGGCGAGCACGTCGCGCGTTGCCCGCCAGGCGTCGCGCCGCATCTTGTCGTCGTTGCCGAGCACGCGGTCGACCTCGGGCATCCCGGCGAACATGTCGGCTTGCGTCTGCGCCGCGCAGCCGGTGACGACGATGCGCGCATCGGGCCGGGCGCGGCGCAGCCGGCGGATCGATTGCCGCGCCTGCGCCACCGCCTCGTTGGTCACCGCGCAACTGTTGATGATGATGGTGTCGTCGAGCCCGGCGGCTTCCGCCTCGCGGCGGATCACCTCGGATTCGAAGGCGTTCAGCCGGCAGCCGAAGGTGACGACGTCGATGCCCATGCGATCAGGCGACGTCGGCGAACAGTGCCGGATCGAAGCGGCCTTCGTATTCGAAGGTCGCGGGCCCCGTCATCAGCACATGATCGTCGCTCTCGCGCCATTCGATGCCGAGTTCGCCGCCGGGCAGCGTCATGTGAACGGTGCGCCCGGTCCGCTTCAGCCGCGCCGCCGAGACGGCGGTGGCGCAGGCGGCCGAGCCGCATGCCCTGGTCAGGCCCGCGCCGCGCTCCCAGGTCCGCATCACGATGTGATCGCGATCGACGATGTGCGCCAGCGTGATGTTGGCGCGCTCGGGAAAGATCGGGTGGTTTTCCAGCAGCGGCCCGAAGCGTTCGAGATCGTAGGCGTGGATATCGTCGACCCAGAAGATCGCGTGCGGGTTGCCCATGCTGGCGACCGAGGGCGAGTGCAGGATCGGGTTGTCGATCGGGCCGATCTGCAGTTCGATGTAGCGGGTGTCGCGGAATTCCTCGGCAAGCGGAATGTCCTGCCAGCCGAATTTCGGCGCACCCATGTCCACCGTGAACAGGTCCGGCGACGGCCCCTGCCAGCAGTTGATGAGCCCGGCGCGGGTCTGGAAGGTCAGCGCCGACTTGCCCGAGGCGGCGAAGGTCTGCCGCGCCACGCAGCGCATGCCGTTGCCGCAGGCGTTCGCCTCCGAACCGTCGTTGTTATAGATGCGGACGAAGGCTTCGGTGCCGGCCACGCGCGGCGGCTGCAGCACCATGAGCTGGTCGTAGGGCACGCCTTGCGGCGAGGCCACCGCCTGCGCTTCGGCCGGCGAGACCGAGCCGGACGAATCGCGCAAGTCGACGACGACGATCTCGTTGCCGATGCCGTTCATTTTCGCGAAGCTGTGATTGTCCAGAACGCTCATGGTCCGCCGGTCCGTGCCTCGTGCCGCCGCCTGATATGCCGCCGTGTTATATGGCGAAGCCGGGCCGATTGGCCAGTGCGGCGAATTTGTGTCGATGGCCGGGCGCCGCCATTCATGGGCCGGACATCTTTCCGCGCCTATTGAAGACCATATCCGACCCGGGACGTCCGGCGGGCCGGTGTGGTAGAGCGGTGCCCGCCGGCGCGGCCCGCGCCCGTCCCCGTTTGTCCCGCCGCCAAGTTCCGTCCCGCCGCCAAGGAGCCATCGGAAAATGCCACGCTCTCGCTTGCTGTCTCGTGCCGCCATCGTCCTGGCTCCGCTGCTTGCGATCGCGCCGGGAGCGACCGCGGCGTGGGCGCAATCGCCTCCCGCGTCGTCCGCCCCGCCGCCGGCGGCCGGCGAAGCGTCGAAGCCCGATATGGCGCCCGCGCCGGCGACGACTCCGGCTGCGCCCCCGCCAGCAAATCCCGCGCCTGCAACGCCTAAACCTGCAACGCCGCCCGCGGCCTCCGTGCCGGCGACGCCGCAGTCGGTGCAGGCCGACGATCCGTTCGGCGAGGAGATCGTGCTGGCGCCGAAGCAGATGCTGATCTACAGCGGCACCGCCGCCTGGGATTCAGCCTTCGAAACCCTGATGGATGCCTTCAAGACGCTGACGGCGTTCCTCGACAAGCAGGGCATCAGGCCGTCCGGCAATCCGATGATCGTCTACACCTCGACCGACGACAGCGGCTTCACCTTCCAGGCCGAATTCCCGGTCGACCAGGAGCCGAAGAATCTCGGCAAGAACATGAGCGTCGGGAAGTCACCCGACGGCAAGGCGCTGAAGTTCGTGCATCGCGGCTCCTACGACAACATGGACAACACCTACGAAGCCATCACCAACCATCTCGACGACAAGAAGCTGGAGGCGCGCGACCTGTTCATCGAGGAATACGTCACCGATCCGCTCAAGACCGAAGAAGACAAGCTCGTCATCAACGTCTACGTTCCGCTGAAGTAAACGATCAAGGAGAACCACCCCCGATGCGCATGACCGGCAGCCGCACCGCCCTTTCGCTCGCGCTCGCGCTTCTCGCCGGCCCGGCGCTGGCGCAGGACAATCCTCCGCCGATGATCTCGGTGACGGGCGAGGCCACCGTCAGCGCCGTTCCCGATGTCGCCGAGATCGAAAGCGGCGTCTCGACCGATGCGAAGACGGCCCGCGAGGCCAGCGACGCCAACAACGCCGCGATGGGCAACATCATTCTGGCGCTGAAGGGGGCCGGCGTGCCGCCGAAGGACTACCAGACCTCACGCCTGTCGCTGCAGCCGCAATATGCCAGCAGTTCGAGCCGCAACGGGCCGAACGTCATCACCGGCTATCGCGCCAGCAACCGCGTCACCATCAGGGTCCGCGACGTCAACGGCGTGGCGACCATCATCGACACGCTGGTCAAGGCCGGCGCCAACGAGATGGGCGGCATCGGCTTTGCGGTGTCGAATGCGTCGGCGCTGCTTGACCAGGCGCGGCCGAAGGCGATCGCCGACGCCCGCCGCAAGGCCGAGATCTACGCCAAGGCGGCCGGCGTCACGCTGGGCGATCCGATCCGCATCGGCGAGGGAAATCTCGCGCATCCGGTGCCGATGATGCGCCGCGCCTCGGCGGAGTTCGCCGCCGCACCCGTCGCGCCGGGTGAGGAGACGCTGCGCGTCACCGTCGCTGTGTCGTGGGCGATCAAGCCGGCGCGGTAAAGCCGTGGTCGTCCCTGCCAGTGCGGGGACGACCATCCGTCAAATCTCCACCACCTGGCCCGGCTTGAGCGCGACGAATTTTTCGCGCGCGACATGCGCCGCGTCGAGCGCGGCATGCAGCGCCTCGACCGGCGCGTCGATCGCCTCGTCGGTGAGCTGGAACGTGCCGTGGTGGTGCGCCAGCGCCTGCTCCGCGCCGCAATCGGCCAGTGCCTTCACCGCATCCTCCGGGTTCATGTGCTGGTCCTTCATGAACCAGCGCGGCTCGTAGGCGCCGATCGGCAGGATCGCCAGCCGCGGCGCGCCGTGCGCCGCGCGCACGCGGCGGAAATGGCCGCCATCGCCGTAGCCGGAATCGCAGACGATGTAGAGCTTGCCGGCCGGCGTCTCCAGCACGAAGCTCGCCCACAGCGCCTTGTTGCGGTCGAACAGGCCCCGTGCCGTCCAGTGCCGGGTCGGTACCAGCGTCACCGCCAGGCCGTTGCCGAGTTCGGCGCGCTGGTGCCAGTCGAAGGCTTCGGCGCGGATCGCCGGATCGGCGGCGCGCATGGTGACGTCGTTGCCGAGCGGGGTGACGACGCGCGGCGCGAACTTCGCCTGCAGCCGCGACAGGGTGGCGACGTCGAGATGATCGTAATGGCCGTGCGACACCAGCACGGCGTCGATCGGCGGCAGCGCCGCGAAATCGATGCCGGGATCGTTGTGGCGCTTCGGTCCGGCGAAGGTGACGGGCGACACCCGCTCCGACCACACCGGATCGACCAGGATGTTGCGGCCCGCCGCCTGGATCAGCCAGCTCGCATGGCCGACGAAGGAAAGCCGCACCGCGGTTCCGTCGACGCGCCGGGGCGGGGTGTCGGAATAGGGGCTCGGCGCCCGGTCGGGCCACGTGCTGCGGTTGCGGTTGCCGCCGAACTGCCAGCGCAGGACCTCGCCGAAGCTTCGGGGCGAGGCCCCGTGGGGATCGAAAAAGCGTGTTCCGTCAAAGTGATCCGAGATCGGACCGGCGTAAGTCTTCATGCGTGAGGCCCAGAGCGTGGAGAAGCCGGCGACAGCGGTGAGGCCGAGAAGCCCGGTCAGGAAGCGGCGGCGGGTTTGGCCCATCGGGAAGGGAACTCGATCGGGTAGGGCGGCGATGCCATCCTAAATCGGGATGGGCGGGACGTTTCGCGAGAGGCGGCGGTGTCTTCGGCAATTTGTTGGGCGGTTTTCTTGACTTTCGGGGCGATCCCGCGATAAATCCGCCGACTTTCTCGGAAAGACTGTTCTTTTCGACCCGCTGCCCGGTCCTGTGAGGCCGGAGGCCAACGCCCGACAGCGCGATGCGCCCTCGGGCGCAAACGTGTTTTGGAATGGCTTTGTGTCACCAAATATCGGCAGGCACGGAGCGCCCCCTCTCCCATAGGGAGAGGGTCGGGGTGAGGGGTTTCCACCTCTCGATCAGGGTGCCCCCTCACCCGGATCGCTGAGCTAAGTTGACGCCGGCTGCGTAAACTTGCCGGTGGCGCGATCCGACCTCTCTCCCCGCCGGGGCGAGGTGAAGAAAGGTTGATGGGCCCATGTTCGACAATCTGTCGGAAAAGCTTGGTGGCATTCTCGATCGGCTGACGCGCCGCGGCGCGCTGACCGAGGCCGATGTCGATGCCGCGATGCGCGAGGTGCGCCGCGCGCTGCTGGAGGCCGATGTCGCGCTCGAAGTGGTGCGTTCCTTCACCGAGAAGGTGCGCGAGCAGGCTGTCGGCGCCACCGTCGTCAAGTCGGTGACGCCCGGCCAGATGGTGGTGAAGATCGTCCACGATCAGCTCATCGCCAC
>JAGRLZ010000175.1 GCA_020441545.1 Xanthobacteraceae bacterium
TGGTCCCAGCGGTGGTGGCTCCGGCGGTAACGGCTTCGGCCATGCGGGGCCGCGCGGGTGCGATTAGCTTGGATGCGATAGCTCGGGTGCGATAGCGTGCCATTTGACCTAGCCTGAAGGGTTTTGCCGATGTCGATGGTCGGTTTCCCGTTGCTCCTGATCCCGCTCGCGATCGTCAACATCGTCGTCTTCCTGATGCCGGGGGTGTCGTTCGCGGCGCCGATCTTCACCCTGACCCTGCTGTCGGGGGCGGCCTGGACCGTTACGCTCGGCGACATCCTGCTCGCGCTGGCGGTCCTGCTGTTGATGTTCGAGGTCATCAAGAGCGCCCGCCCCGGGGGCAAGTATCTCGCCGACCACCTGCTGTCGCTGCTTCTGCTGGGCGGCGCGGCGGCGGAATTCGTCCTGCTGCCGCAGTTCGGCAATTCGATCTATTTCCTGCTGACGGCCCTGGCTTTCGTCGATTTCGTCTCCGGCATCGCGCTGCGCTCGCGGCGCGGCCGCGGCGCGGTCGTGACCGCGCCCGCAGCGGATGCGCCGGCCGCGGGACCCAAACGGCCCGCGCCGGTTCCGGAGCCGGAGGCGCTGCCGGCCGCGACGCGCATCGAGCCGACCCTTACGGCGCCGCCGGCTGCCGCCTCGTCCGAGCCGGTCATCGTTGCGTCGGCCCCTGTTGTGGTGGCCGCCAACGACTCGTCGCCCGGCGCGGCCAGCCAGCCCAAGCCCTTATCCGAGGCGCCCCCGGTCGAGGCGGCTTCATCCGAGACCTCTTCGCCCGAAACCCCGCGCTAGAAGCCGCTTCAAACCGTTCGTGACAGTCCGGAGGCCGGGGCCGTGCGGTACGCGCTGGTCCGGGTGTCGCCGGCGCGATAGGCGAGGTGGGCGTCCGTGTCGCTCGCGCGCCGGCGTGCCCGCGCGTCCGGCACACCTTCCGCAACCGCCAGCAGATGGGTCAGGAACACCGCGCTCGGGCGCGGCGGCGACAGCATCGTGGCCGGGCCTCGGGGCATCGGCGTCACCGGAACCACGGCGGTGCAGGGCGAGCCGGGGGATGCCGCCTCCGGCGGCCGGCCGGGCGGACCTGGTTCGGATCGGATCGGGATGAGATTCCTGGAAACCCGCATCGGCGTCTCGATCTCCCATTTGTGCCATTTCGGGGCAGGCGTGAGGGTTGGCACCCTGATTCCGGCAAACGGCGTGCCACGACGGACCTTTCGGCCCGCGCCGTCGTTTTTCCAATTGTTTAGGAACTTCGGCTAGTCTCCCGGGGGCCGGAGGTCGTAATCTTCCACCGGGAATCACTGTGCGTGTTTCAGAATGAGGCGACTTTGACCCCTGTCTCCGCCGGCCGACTGGTTTCTTCTTTCGACAACTCCGGCCACGGAGCGACGACCGCCATGCGCCGGATTTTCACGGATGTCGTGTCGAACACGCACACGGTCGAGCAGCAGGCGGCGGCGATCCTGACGTCGCTCGACCAGGCTGCTTTCGTCTGGGATCTGGCGACCGACCAGCTGGTCTGGACCGATTGCGGCGCGACGGTCTTTCGCGACGTGCCGGCCCTGGCGCTGGGCAGCGGCGCCGCCTTCGCCCAGCTTATCGAGCCGACCCGCAGCATTCGCACCGATGCGCTGTCGTCCGGCGCGCGCGTCGACCGCGGCGAGGGTGTCGCCTATCGGATCGAGTATGGCGTGCGTGCCGAAACCTCGGCCGCCATCACCTGGATCGAGGAGAGCGGGCGCTGGTTCGCCGGGCCGGACGGCAAGCCGGCTTATGTCCAGGGGATCGTGCGCGTCGACAATGAGCGCCACGCCCGCGAGGAGCAGTTGCTCAAGCTCGCCCAGAACGATCCGCTGACGGGCGAACTCAACCGCAGTCACCTTGTCGCGTCGTTGGCGGAGACCTTCGAGGAGGCGCTGCGCTTCCGCCTGTCGTTCGCCTTCATGGTGGTGGCGATCGATCACCTGTCGCGGATCAACGATTCGTTCGGCTTCGATGTGGCCGACGAGGTGATCTGCGAGGTCGCGCGGCGCCTTCGTGCCCGGCTGCGCGGCGGCGACGTGCTGGGCCGTTTTTCCGGAAACAAGCTCGGCCTGATCCTGAAGAATTGCAGCGTCGAGGACATGCAGGTCGCGGCGGAGCGGTTTCTGGCCGGCATCCGCGGCGAGGTGGTGCCGACCAGCTCGGGGCCGGTCGCCGTCACGGTATCGATCGGCGCGGTCAACGCGCCGCGCTTTGCGCGAAACGTCGACGACGTCATCAATCGCGCGCAGGAGACGCTCGAACTGACCCGCAGCCGCCGCGCCGGTTCGTTCGCGATGTGGCAGCCCAATCTCGAACGCGATGAGCAGCGCAAGCTCAACATCCGCGTCACCGACGAGATCGTGACCGCTCTGAACGAGCGGCGGATCATGATGGCTTTCGAGCCGGTGGTTTCGAGCAAGGCGCGCGACCAGGTCGCGTTTTACGAGGCGCTGGTGCGGATGAAGCAGGAGGATGGCCAGGTGCTGCTGGCGCCGGACATCGTGCCGGTCGCCGAGAAGCTCGGCCTGATCCGGCTGGTCGATCACCGCATCCTGGAACTGGTCGTGGCCGAACTTCTGGCCGCGCCGAACGTTCGCTTGAGCCTGAACGTCTCGCCCGGCACGGCGGCCGACCCGGACTGGTGGTCGAGCATCGAATCGCTGCTGCGCACGCATCCCGAAGTCGCGCAGCGCCTGATCGTGGAGATCACCGAAACCGTCGCCATCCAGGATCTCGATGATGCGCGCGGCTTCGTGTCGCGGCTGAAGAACTTCGGCTGCCGCATCGCGATTGACGACTTCGGCGCCGGCTACACGTCGTTCCGCAACCTGCGCAAACTCGGCGTCGATATCGTCAAGATCGATGGCGCGTTCGTGCAGAACCTCGCGCATTCCGGCGACGATCGTGCCTTCGTCCAGACGCTGCTCGACCTGGCGCGCCGCCTCGGCATCGAGACCGTGGCCGAATGGGTTCAGGACGAGGAGTCCGCCCGGCTCCTGTCGAGCTGGGGCTGCGACTACATTCAGGGCCGCCTGATCGGATTGGCGACCTCGGCGCGGCCCTGGGTCGACGGCGACGCGGCGCAGCCCGCGATCGGCCGATAAACCGGCCGGTCGGCGCGGGAAGCTGCCCGTCCCTCGGAGCTACTCGTCTTTCTTGGGTTCGTGCTTGGGTTCGTGTTTGGGCTCGTGCGACATCCGCTCGAGACGATCCTGCATGTCCTTCATCTGCCGGCGCAGGTCGTCGATATTGTCGGTCTTGTCGGCGGGTTCTTCCGGCGAAGGCCCGGCTTCGGCCGCGCCGGCCCGCGGCGGCGTCGCCGGCACGAACGGTTTGAACATCCGCTCGAACATTTCCATGTTGCGGCGGACGTGCTCCTCGAGCGGCGCAAACGGATTGGCGCCGAAGGTCGAGGCGAGCTGCTTGCGGTACTTCTCCTGCTCCCGCGTCAGCATGTCGATCGACTGCTCGAGATAGCGCGGCACGACCATCTGCATGCTGTCGCCGTAGAACCGGATCAACTGGCGCAGGAACGTGGTCGGCAGCAGGTTCTGGCCGGCCTTGTTCTCCTGCTCGAAAATGATCTGGGCAAGCACCGTTCGGGTGATGTCGTCGCCGGTCTTGGCGTCGTAGACGAGGAAGTCCTCGCCGCTCTTCACCATCGCGGCGAGATCCTCCAGCGTCACATACGTGCTGGTGCCTGTATTATAGAGTCGCCGGTTCGCGTATTTCTTGATCGTCGTGGGTTGGTCTGTTTTCGCCATAAGCTCTCACACTGACCGAGGACAAGGCCCGCCGGCAACACCACGGGCGGGCGAGATAGCGCAATGCAACAAAATAAGCATGTTAAGCAGCGTTCGGCTACCGTTTTGTGCAGCAAAAAATCCGCATGCCCTGGATATGGGGAGGCCCCCCGGTCCGCCGCAAGAGCCGGCAAAATCGCCTGCGAAGCAAGGCGATAGCCGGGAGGCGCCGTTGTCGGCCCCAACCGTGTTGCGGCACCGGGTGCAGCATGGTGCAGCATCGGGTGCAGCGCGGAAGCCGATTTCTGCTCCGGGCCGATTGACAGGTCCGGGCTAGGTTAGGAGGATGGCACCGACAGAGCTCCGCCGGATCGGCGGCTGCCGCGCCAGAAAACCTCAACCTTTACGAAAAGCCTAGAGTTCATGGGAGCTTAAAGGCTGTTCGCCCTCTCAAGCCCAGGAGATGTCCATGTCGGACGATGTCGTCATCGTCAGCGCCGCCCGCACCCCGGTCGGAAGCTTCAACGGTGCCTTTGCCAATTTGCCGGCGCATGATCTCGGCGCGGTCGCGATCAAGGCGGCGCTCGAGCGCGCGGGCATCGAGCCCGGCCGCGTGTCTGAAGTCATCATGGGTCAGATACTGACCGCCAATCAGGGGCAGAACCCGGCCCGCCAGGCATCGATCGCCGCCGGCATTCCGGTGGAAAGCCCGGCCTGGGGCGTCAACCAGCTCTGCGGCTCCGGCCTGCGCTCGGTCGCGCTGGGCTATCAGGCGCTGGTCAACGGCGACTCCGACGTCGTGGTGGCCGGCGGCCAGGAATCCATGAGCATGGCACCGCATGCGCAGCACCTGCGCGGCGGCGTGAAGATGGGCGCGTTCGACATGGTCGACACCATGATCAAGGACGGCCTGTGGGATGCCTTCAACGGCTACCACATGGGCAACACCGCCGAGAACGTCGCGCGGCAGTATCAGATCACGCGCCAGCAGCAGGACGAGTTCGCGGTCGCCTCGCAGCAGAAGGCCGAGGCGGCGCAGAAGGCCGGCAAGTTCAAGGACGAGATCGTGCCGGTGACGGTGAAGACCCGCAAGGGCGACATCGTCGTGGACACCGACGAATATCCGCGTCATGGCGCCACCCTCGAGGCGATGGCCAAGCTCCGGCCGGCGTTCGAGAAGGACGGCACCGTCACCGCCGGCAGCGCTTCCGGCATCAATGACGGCGCCGCCGCCGTGGTGCTGATGACCGCCAAGCAGGCCGCCAAGGAAGGCAAGACGCCGCTGGCGCGGATCGTGTCCTGGGGACAGGCCGGCGTCGATCCGAAGATCATGGGCACCGGCCCGATCCCGGCCTCGCGCGCCGCGCTCAAGAAGGCCGGCTGGAGCGTCAACGATCTCGACCTGATCGAGGCCAACGAGGCGTTCGCGGCGCAGGCCTGCGCCGTCAACAAGGATCTCGGCTGGGATACGTCGAAGGTCAATGTCAACGGCGGCGCGATCGCGATCGGCCATCCGATCGGCGCATCGGGCGGCCGCGTGCTGGTGACGCTGCTGCACGAAATGCAGAAGCGCAATGCCAGGAAGGGCCTTGCCACGCTGTGCATCGGCGGCGGCATGGGCATCGCGATGTGCGTGGCGCGCGACTGACATCCCGTGTCGCGATCGTCCGGTGCCCGGTCGAAGCGGCCGGTTCCGCTTCACGGGAATACCGTTGAATGGATGACCAATGCCCGGCCTTGCGCCGGGCATTCTTTATCGTGACAATCACGAAACGGCCGGCGCATCGACGGCCGGACGAAGACTGCCAGGAGGAAATCGATTATGGCGCGTGTTGCACTGGTAACCGGGGGAACGAGAGGCATCGGCGCGGCCATCAGCAAGGCGCTGAAGGCGGCGGGCTACAAGGTGGCGGCGAATTACGGCGGCAACGATGCCGCGGCCGAGAAGTTCAAGGCCGAGACCGGAATTCCGGTGTTCAAATGGGACGTCAGTTCGTTCGATGCCTGCGGCGAAGGCATCAAGAAGGTCGAGGCCGAGGTCGGGCCGGTTGATGTGCTGGTCAACAATGCCGGCATCACGCGCGACGGCGCCTTTCACAAGATGACGGTCGAGCAGTGGAGCGCGGTGATCAACACCAACCTGGGTTCGCTGTTCAACATGACGCGGCCGGTGATCGAAGGCATGCGCGCGCGCAAGTTCGGGCGGGTCATCAACATCTCGTCGATCAACGGCCAGAAGGGGCAGTTCGGCCAGGTCAACTATTCGGCGGCGAAGGCGGGCGATATCGGCTTCACCAAGGCGCTGGCGCTGGAGAACGCGAAGGGCGGCATCACCGTCAATGCGATCTGCCCCGGCTATATCAACACCGAAATGGTCCAGGCCGTGCCGAAGGAGGTTCTGGAAAAGAGCATCCTGCCGTTGATCCCCGCCAATCGCCTCGGCGAGCCGGAAGAGATCGCGCGCACCGTCGTCTTTCTCGCAGCGGACGATGCCGGCTTCATCACCGGCTCGACGCTGACGGTGAACGGCGGCCAGTATCTGGTCTGACAGGCCGTTGAAAAAGTCCCCGTTGTCATTCCGGACGCCGCGCAAGCGGCGATCCGGAATCCGAAAAAATGCGAAGAAAACCAGTGCGGCTGGATTCCGGGTTCACACCGGAGCCTGCGCCCGGACGGCGCCATAGCATATCGAAGACGCGCGTAAACGCGCTTCCGGCGCCGATCCGGGTGGTGCGCCCCGGAATGACGTCAGCGCGTTTTTCAGCGACCTGTTAGAGTGGTTTCCGTTCCGATGGCATCGGAACGGGGCTCTATATCCTTGTTTGAACGCGTTTTCTTTACGCGAACCGGAACCCGCTTCGCTCGAAAGCGCGCTACCATCGTTCGCTTGCCTTTGACGACGGCAGATGGCTTGTGTCCGGCGCAGTATCCGGCACAGGACAGTATCCGGCACGGGACATGATCCGGCACGGGACATGGGCGATGCGCTCCGCATGACGAATTATCGCGCGACCCTGATCGGGCTGACGGCCATCGTGATGTGGTCGTTGCTCGCCGTGCTGACCGTGGCCACGGGGCGGATTCCGCCGTTCCAGCTTGCGGCCATGACGTTCCTGGTTGGCGGCCTGGCCGGTTGCGCGAGCTGGCTGAAACCGGGCGGCGCGGCGCGCGCCTTGCGGCAGCCGGCCGCTGCCTGGATCGTCGGCATCGGCGGCCTGTTCGGCTACCACGCGCTCTATTTTCTGTCGCTGCGCCTGGCGCCGCCGGCCGAGGCCGGCCTTCTGAACTATCTCTGGCCGCTGCTGATCGTGCTGTTCTCGTCGTTCCTGCCGGGCGAGCATCTCAAGCCGCACCATGCCATTGGAGCGCTTCTGGGGCTGGCCGGCACCGTGCTGCTGTTCGCCGGCAATACCGGCGCGCATTACACCGCCGCGCAAATTCCGGGCTTTGTCGCGGCCGTCGTCGGGGCTTTCTTCTGGGCCGGCTATTCGGTGCTGTCGCGCCGGCTGAAGGCGGTCCCGACCGAGGCGGTGGCCGGCTTCTGCATGGTGACGGCGCTGCTGGCGGCCGTCTCGCATCTTCTGATCGAGACCACGGTGTGGCCCGAAACGCCGGGCCAGTGGCTTGCGGTCCTCGGGCTCGGCGTCGGTCCGGTCGGCGCAGCCTTCTATGCCTGGGACATCGGGATGAAGCGCGGCGATATCCGCGTGCTTGGCGCGGCCTCCTATGCCACGCCGCTGCTCTCGACCGGCTTGCTGGTTCTGGCCGGCTTTGCGCAGGCCACGCCTGCGGTCGCGCTTGCCGCCGTGCTGATCGCCGGCGGCGGCCTGCTCGCCGCGCGGGATATTTTCCGCGGCCCGCGCTATTTCGATGGCATCCAGCCGGGCGGGGCGAGTTCGAAGTGAGCGAATTCGAACGCGGGCGCCACGGTGCAGCCGACCAGCGACCAGTCGCCGGTGCTTTCCGCGGCCTGCCAGGCATCGGCGGGAACGATCGCCTGCGGCACCTCGCCGGCCGCCAGGTCCGAACCCAGACGGATGGTCCGCTGGCCGTCCTGACCGGCGATCCGAAGCAGCAGGGGATCGCCGGCATGGAAGTGCCAGACCTCGACCGCATCGACGCGGTGCCAGTGCGAGCGTTCGCCGCGCGCCAGCAGGAAGTAGATCGCGGTGGAGGCCGCGCGCCCCTGCGCGTCACACCGTGAATCGCGGAATGTCTCGCGGAAGTGCCCGCCTTCCGGATGCGGCGCGAGGCCGAGCCGTGCGACGATCTCGGCGGCGCTCGGACGGGTCGGGATTGCCGTCATGAATCGTTCGTCACGCGTTGTTCTTCATGCATTGTTCTTGCGTTCGCGCAGTTCGCCGAACACCTCCGCCGGGCTCTTGCCGGCCAGGCCGACCGCTGCGGCGACGGCGGGCACGTCGGCGCGCAGGAAGACATTGGCCTTCTTCTCGTCGCCGATCAGCGTCGGCACGGTCGGCTTGTTCTCGGCGCGAAGCCTGGTCACCTCGGCCGCGCGCGCCTTCAGGTCCGGATTGCCCGGCTCGACGGTCAGCGCGAACCTGACATTGGAGGCGGTGTATTCGTGGCCGCAATAGAGCCGCATGTCGTCGGGCAGCGCGCGCAGCTTGAGCAGCGACTCCCACATCATCGGATAGCTACCCTCGAACACGCGGCCGCAGCCGATCGAGAACAGGGTGTCGGCGGCGAACAGCGCGTGCGCGTCGTCGAACACATAGCTGATGTGGTCGAGCGTGTGGCCGGGCGTTTCCAGCACGCGGGCGGTCAGCGTGCCGACCATGACGGTGTCGCCTTCCTTGACCCGCTCGTCGACCTGCGGAATCGCCGCGGTCTTGTCGTGCGGCGCGACCACGCGGCAATCGTATTTTGTCTTCAGTTCGGCGATGCCGCCGACATGGTCGGCGTGGTGATGCGTCACCAGGATGTCGGTCAACTGCCAGCCTTCGCGTTGCAGCGCCTTGATGATCGGACCGGCCTCCGGCGCATCGATCGACGCCGTCGCCTTGCTGACCGGGTCATGGATCAGATAGCCGAAATTGTCCGACAGGCAGGAGAATACGCGAATTTCGGCGGCCATGATGTTTCCCTTGTCTCCTTCAGGCATTGCACGATGCCGCGAAGGCTAACATAGCCGGGACAATGACGGAA
>JAGRLZ010000176.1 GCA_020441545.1 Xanthobacteraceae bacterium
CGGCGTCGCGACGCTGGATGCCGAGCACGCCGCGTTCCAACTCAAGGATGGTGATTGCCGAGATGAAGAAGCTCTCGGCGTCCTCGGTATCGACCCATGCTGCGACCCTGGCATCGGCCTTTCCGTCGCCGATCTTGCGCAGTTCAGAAACCACGTTGGTGTCGAGCAGATAATTCAAGACAGATCGACCCCGCGCGGCGCGATCTCGACACGCGGCGGATCAAAGTCGATGTCCGACAGGCCCGGCATGGCGAGGGCTTGGGTCAAACGGCAGCGCTTGCCGCTGAGGCGGCAGAACTCGTCATAAGTCATCAGCACATGGGAGGGCTTGCCCCGGTCGGTGATGACGACCGGGCCGTCTTGTGCGGCCTTCTTGGCGCTGCTGACGTCATGATTCAGCTCGCGGCTGGAAAGAGTGGTGATGGTCACGACGCACCTCCATGTAGGCAAGTACCTACATAGGCCAGGCCAGTCTGGATTTCAAGATCAAACCGCTGGGCAGCGACCATGCCCATCCGCCACGGGTCCGCGCACCCTAGCCTTCACAGCCCGAGCCCCCGTTTGCGACCAAACGACCAATCGACGCCGCCATCGGCGCGGGCCACCCCGGAAATATGCCGCCCGATATGTTTCTCGATCGACGGGGTCCATGGCACCAGCTTGAAGCCGAGGCCGTCGTCGATCATGGCGAAGCGGCCAGACGCGAGTGCAAAGCGCCGGCTGTACGTGCCGGCGACAAATTCACCTTCAGCAGATTTCTGGAATGGCATACCGGTCTCGGCCGCGAGCGTGTCGCCGAGCGCGTCCAGCTCGCGTTGCCGGAGCGTACCGATCAGGTTCCGGTTGAATAGGATGCGCTCGCCATCGCGCCGCGCCATGCCATCCTGAATCAGATGTGCGGCGCGGGCCTCCATCGTCTGCTTCACCTCCAGACCGAAGCCGCCGCCAAGATCAACGGGGTCGCGAGCGACTAGCTGGCGGTCGAGCCAGGTCGCGCCGTTCGCCGTCGCCTGCGCCTCGATGGAGAGGTCGGATCGGACCGCCAGTGCGACACGGCGCTCGCCTTTCGCGTCCTCGAAGGATCGCAATTCCACGATCGAGCCCGGCGCGCTGTCGCCGGCCGACTCGATGTCCTGGAGCTTGATGTGGTGGGTGCGGCCGTCGACGCCGTCCACCACGGCATAGGCCGTCCCAACCAATTCGTTGTCGAGGCCGCGTTCGACCAGCCGGCCGATGATCGGGGCGCCATGCGCCTCGCCGGCCAGGACATAGTCGGCCGCGCCACGTGCGATGCCCTGCTCGTCGAGGGCGCGGTGCATCCGCTTGATGATGTCGTTGCGCTGGCCGAGGTCGCGCAACGTCGATTCCGCCTCCTTGGCGATGATCCACTGACCGGAGCCGATGGTCTCGGCAAGGCCGAGGTGTTCGAGGTGGCGCAGGCGTCCGACCTTTTGCGTCAGGTATGCGTCGGGCTGCCGGTCCGGTGACGGCGCCACGTCGATGACGCCCTGCTCGTTGGCGTCGCGGACAAGCTGGCGGTCAAGCTGGGTCCAGCGCTCGGCCTCGACCTGACGGCTCAGCGCGCGGCTGATGTCGAGATCGGTGCGCGGTCCAAGTTCCTGGGTGATGAGATCCTGCGCACGATCGCGCATCCCGCTCTTGATGTAGTCGCGGTCGATCACGAGGTCGCGACCATCATCGGCGCGGCCGCGCACGATGACATGGACGTGGGGGTTGTCGGTGTTCCAGTGATCGACCGCAACCCATTCGAGTTTCGTGCCGAGATCCTTTTCGGCCTGCGCCATCAGTTCGCGGGTGAACCGCTTCAGATCCTCCATATCGCTCGCGTCTTCGGGCGAGACGATGAAGCGGAAGTGGTGCCGGTCGTCCTTGCAGCGCTCGGTGAACTCCTTGACGTTGGCGTCGTCGGTCTCCGGGCCGAACATCTTCGCGCGCTCGCCGTCACGGGTGACGCCATCACGGCGGAGATAGTTGAGATGACGGGCGAGCGGACCGCGCGGACTCTTGTTGCGGACCACGAGCGCCTTGACGGTGCAGAATCGCGTGCGGCTGGTGATGAAGCGATTGGCGCGGATGCTTGCGACGCGGCCGCGCGCGAAATGCGGGCCGCGGCCCGCGGTGATCTTGCCGGAGCGCGAGATGCGGCCGCCGGCCCTCTGCGCGGCGGCGAGCGCCTGAGCGACAAAAGGCAAGGCGCGCTGCGCTCGCGATGAGCGGATGCGCCCTGGGCGAACATGGAAATCGTCATCGCGTGTCATAGCTGAACTCGCGATGTGCGATATTCACTGAAATCATTCGCGAAAATAAAGACGCGCACATCGTGACGACGATCCACGATGTGCAAAAAATCGGAAAAAGCAGAAGCAAAACAACCGACCGTCCAAGCCGCGATGTGCGGCTTTTTATCTTGCCTTCCCACAGTTGTTGCCTGGCCTGACCCGCTGCCCTCCGCCATCTCTACGATTGCGCACGCCGTGAAGCGTGGAAACTCGATGCTCATCGCTGTTCTCCATCTGCGCGCAGTCTTCGCACGAAGAGGCCATCGGACGGTGGCATGAGCGCCGACAGATCGACGATCGAAGGCGCGCTCGATGGTCGACCGGAAGGACGATCGACCGCCCCGAACTCGCCATCATGGTGGACACTAGATCGCACGACGAAGATCGGCCCAAGCGACCAGGATTTGCGCGAGGCGGCGCCGGCCAAGCGCATCACAGGGACCTTGCCGTCGATCATCGCCGCGATCTTCGCGACGTAAGCGACAGTCTCGGCCGGCAGTGCGCGGCCGCTCGCAAGGTGCGCATCATAGCGCCTCGGACCTGCGTTATAAGCGGCGAGCATCGCGGCCATCGAGCCATAGCGATCGTGCATTTCGCGGAGATAGGCCGCGCCGGCCAGAATGTTGGCGCGCGGCTGCCAAGGGTCGTGGCCGAGACCGTAACGCCTGCGCAGCTCGTTCCATGTCTTCGGCATGATCTGCATCAGGCCCATCGCGCCCTTGGGCGATCGTGCGGTCCTATTCCCCGTGCTTTCGACGGCCATGACCGCGCGTATCCAGCGCTCGGGAATGGCGAAGCGTTTGGCCGCCTCGGCGATGTGCGCGGCCCACGGATCGCGCGATGGAGCAGCGGACTTTACGCGCGTCGCAGGAGACGCAAACGGCGGCTCCGCAGTCGCGTCCGCTGTCGAGCACGCGATCACGGAACATGCGGACAGCATGACGATGATCGACGACAGCGTGGCGCGAAAGCCGCCGTCCCGAACCGCCATCAGCTTGCCATCGTGCTCGCTTCGCTCAAGGGCAAGGCTGCGCCGCCGGCTGGCGTTTTCCGGACGGGCATCGTCCGACGACATGCCGCGCACCCGGAAAACTGACCGACGCCCCTGACCTGCGCTGCGCGCGACGGCCGCGCTGTGAGCGATCGGGTCGA
>JAGRLZ010000177.1 GCA_020441545.1 Xanthobacteraceae bacterium
CGGCGTCGCGACGCTGGATGCCGAGCACGCCGCGTTCCAACTCAAGGATGGTGATTGCCGAGATGAAGAAGCTCTCGGCGTCCTCGGTATCGACCCATGCTGCGACCCTGGCATCGGCCTTTCCGTCACCGATTTTGCGCAGTTCAGAAACCACGTTGGTGTCGAGCAGATAACTCAAGACAGATCGACCCCGTGCGGCGCGATTTCGACACGCGGCGGATCAAAGTCGATGTCCGACAGGCCCGCCATGGCGAGGGCTTGGGTCAAACGGCGGCGCTTGCCGCTGAGGCGGCAGAACTCGTCATAGGTCATCAGCACATGGGAGGGCTTGCCCCGGTCGGTGATGACGACCGGGCCGTCTTGTGCGGCCTTCTTGGCGCTGCTGACGTCATGATTCAGTTCGCGGCTGGAAAGAGTGGTGATGGTCACGACGCACCTCCATGTAGGCAAGTACCTACATAAGCCATCTGCCAGCAGAACGCAAGGTTGAGCCCGCCCCGACTCTTTATCTGTCACAGCCCGAGCCCCCGTTTATCTGTCACAGCCCGAGCCCCCGTTTGCGGCCAAACGACCAATCGACGCCGCCATCGGCGCGGGCCACACCGGAGATGTGCTGCCCGATGTGCTTCTCGATCGACGGCGTCCATGGCACGAGTTTGAAGCCTAATCCATCATCGATCATGGCGAAGCGGCCGGAGGCCATCGCGAAGCGTCGGCTGTAGGTGCCGGCGACATATTCGCCCTCGGTGGCTTTCTGAAACGGCATACCGGTCTCGACCGCGAGCCCGTCGCCGAGCGCGTCCAGCTCGCGTTGCCGAAGCGTGCCGATCAGGTTCCGGTTGAACAGGATGCGCTCGCCATCGCGCCGCGCCATGCCGTCCTCAATCAGATGTGCGGCGCGGGCCTCCATCGCCTGCTTCACCTCCAGACCGAAGCCGCCGCCGAGATCGACGGGATCGCGGGCGACAAGCTGGCGGTCGAGCCAGGTCGCGCCGCTCGCCGTGGTCTGGGCTTCGATCGACAGATCGGAGCGCGTGGCCAACGCCACGCGCTGATTGCCGTTCGCATCGTCGAAGGAGCGCAGCTCGACAATCGAGCCCGGCGCACTGTCGCCGGCCGCCTCCATGTCGGGCAGCTTGATGTGATGGGTGCGGCCATCGATGCCATCCACCACGGCATAGGCCGTGCCAACCAATTCGTTGTCGAGGCCGCGTTCGACCAGCCGGCCGATGATCGGGGAGCCATCCGCCTCGCCGGCCAGGACGTAATCGGCCGCGCCGCGTGCGATGCCCTGCTCGTCGAGCGCGCGGTGCATCCGCTTGATGATGTCGTTACGCTGCCCGAGGTCGCGCAGCGTCGGTTCCGCGTCCTTGGTAATCACCCACTGGCCGGGACCGATGGGCTCGGCCAGGCCGAGGTGTTCGAGATGGCGCAGGCGTCCGACCTTCTGCGTCAGGTATCCGTCGGGCTGCCGGTCCGGTGACGGCGCCACGTCGATGACGCCCTGCGCGTTGGCGTCGCGGACAAGCTGTCGGTCGAGCTGGGTCCAGCGCTCGGCCTCAACCTGACGGCTCAGCGCGCGGCTGATGTCGAGGTCGGTGCGCGGTCCAAGTTCTTGCGTGACGAGGTCTTGAGCACGATCACGCATCCCGCTCTTGATATAGTCGCGGTCGATCACGAGGTCGCGGCCATTATCCACGCGACCGCGCACGATGACATGGATGTGGGGGTTGTCGGTGTTCCAGTGATCGACGGCGACCCACTCCAATTTGGTGCCGAGGTCCCTTTCCGCCTGCGTCATCAGTTCGCGGGTGAACCGCTTCAGATCCTCCATATCGCTCGCGTCTTCGGGCGAGACGATGAAGCGGAAGTGGTGGCGGTCGTCCTTGCAGCGCTCGGTGAACTCCTTGACGTTGGCGTCGTCGGTCTGCGGACCGAACATCTTCGCGCGCTCGCCGTCACGGGTAACGCCGTCGCGGCGAAGATAGTTGAGATGGCGGGCGAGCGGACCGCGCTGACCCTTGTTGCGGACCACGAGCGCCTTGACTGTGCAGAAGCGGGTGCGGCTGGTGACGAGACGATTGGCGCGGATGCTGGCAACGCGGCCACGCGCGAAATGCGGCCCGCGGCCCGAGGTGATCTTGCCGGAACGCGAGAGCTGGCCCCCGGCCTTCTGCGCGGCGGCGAGCGCCTGAGCGACGAAGGGCAAGGTGCGCTGCGCTCGCGATGAGCGGATGCGCCCTGGCCGGACACGGAAATCGTCATCGCGTGTCATGGTCGAACCCGCGATGTGCGATATTCACTGAAATCTTTCGCGAAAATACAGACACGCACATCGCGACGATGATCCGCGATGTGCAAAAAATCGAAAAAATCAGAAACAAAACAGCCGACCGTCCAAGCCGCGATGTGCGGCTTTTTATCTTGCCTTCCTTCGGTTGTTGCCGGGGAGCACCCTCCGCTCCCTGCATGTTCTACGATTGCGTTCGCCGCGCAGCGTGGAAACACGATGCTCATCGCTGGGCTCCATCGGTGCGCGACCTTCGCACGAAGATGCCGTCGGAAGGTGGCACGAGCGCCGACAGATCGACGATCGCCGGCGCGTTCGATGGTCGACCGGAAGGAGGATCGACCGTCTCGAACTCGCCATCATGGTGGACACTGGATCGTCCGACGAAGATCGGCCCAAGCGACCAGGATTTGCGCGAGGCGACGCCGGCCAGGCGCATGACGGGGACCTTGCCGTCGATCATCGGCGCGATCTTCGCGACGTAAGCGACGGTCTCGGCCGGCAGCGGGCGGCCGTTCGCAAGGTGCGCATCATAGCGCTTCGGACCTGCGTTATAGGCGGCGAGCATCGCGGCGATCGAGCCGTAGCGATCGTGCATCTCGCGGAGATAAGCCGCGCCGGCCAGGATGTTGGCGCGCGGCTGCCAAGGGTCGTGGCCTAGTCCGTAGCGCGCGCGCAGTTCGTTCCATGTCTTCGGCATGATCTGCATCAGGCCCATCGCGCCCTTGGGCGATCGCGCGGTCCTATTCCCGGCGCTTTCGACGGTCATGACCGCGCGTATCCAGCGTTCGGGAATGGCGAAGCGCTTCGCGGCCTCGGCAATGTGCGCCGCCCACGGATCGCGCGCCGAGGCAGCGGACTTCACGCGCGCCGGAGGAGACGCAAACGGCGACTCCGCAATCACATTCGCTGTCGTACAGGAGATCACAGCACATGCGGTCAGCATGACCATGATCGACGACAGCACGGCGCGAAAGCCGCCGTCCCGAACCGCCAACAGCTTGCCATCGTGCTCGCTTCGGTCAAGGACGAGGCTGCGCCGCCGGCTGGCGTTTTCCGGACGGGCATCGTCCGACGACATGCCGCGCACCCGGAAAACTGACCGACGCCCCTGACCTGCGCTGCGCGCGACGGCCGCGCTGTGAGCGATCGGGTCGA
>JAGRLZ010000178.1 GCA_020441545.1 Xanthobacteraceae bacterium
CAGACCCGCGCATTGCTGCCGATCAGCCGCGCCAGCCACGGCCGCTGATGCGGCATCGTCATTTCGATGGCGATTCCGAGCGCGAGGATCGCGACCGGAATCAACAGCAGCCACGCCCAGCCGCGCATCGAGGCTTCCGGCTGCGCGATGTGCAGGCTGACGATGATCGCCGTCACGGCAAGCGCGATCGTCACGACGAATTTCAGGTCGAAGAACGGATTGTGCATCGCCACCCGCACGTCCGGGCGGACGCCGAGCAGCGACATGAACAGCGCGATCGAGATCGGCGCCGCCAGCAGCAGCGCCAGCAGCAGCGCCGTGCCGACGGGCCGCTGCCGATGCCCGGCATCGGCGGCCAATGTGCGGATGAGGTGCTCGGTATCCATGCTCAGTCTTTCCGCAATTTGGCCGCGAGGCTCGCCAGTCCGCGATGCAGCGCCACCCGCACCGCGCCTTCCTTCATCGAGAGCCGGGCCGCGGTATCCTTGATGGACACGCCTTCCACCGCGATCGCCTGCAGCACGTCGCGCTGGCGCGGCGACAGGCCGCTCAGGTGCATCGCCACCTCCTGCGCCGAGACATGATCCTCGGCCGGCGGCGTCGCGATGCTCTCGGCGAAATCGTCGATATCGACGAATACGCGGCGGCCCCGGCGGCGCAGCGCATCGATCAGCTTGTTGCGGGCGATCGCGAACAGCCAGGGTGCGAACGCCGCCTCCGGGTTCCAGGTATGCCGCTTCAGATGCACTGCCAGCAGAATGTCCTGCACGATATCCTCGGATTGATCGACCGGCTGACCGGCCCGCACCAGACCGCGCCGCGCGGCCGCCCGCAGAACCGGCGCAACAGCCTCGAGCAGACGGCGGTAGGCGGCCGTATCGCCCGCATTCGCCGCCCGCATCAGGGCCGTCCACTCCTGGTCACGTTCGCGCACGCGCGCTCCCAATCCGGTAATTCGCTCAGTTTTTCATATTATTACGGGCCATCCTGCTCGATCACGAAGTCGTGAACACACGATACTCATGGCGGTCCCCATGACGATGCTCATAACAGCGCCCACCGATGCCCGCGTGGCAGCGCCATCCATGGGCGGATTAGCCCGATTCGCCGATTTGATCGAAAGATTCCCACATTTTGCCGTCGTGTCGTCACGGCCCGGGTCTCTCTGGTTCCCGGGGGCGTGGGCGAACGGGGAGACTGCCATGAGGCTCAGGGCCAGCGGGCGCGCGGCGTTGATCGTCGCAGCAGGTCTATGCATCGGCTTTTCGGCACCGCTACAGGCACAGCAAACCACGAGACAGGCCGGGGCCACCGCACAGCAGCCGGCGGCGCTCGGCAAGCCGCTGAAGCTGAAGAAATCCGGCAGGCACCGCGCACGCCACAGCCGGCGGCACGCATCGCGCCATTCACGCAGGCATCGCCGGTCGGCCAGGCGGCATCACGGGCACAGGACAGCCAGGCAGGCCGCCGCGAAGAAGGCGGACGAGAGCAGGATCAAGGCCACCGAGGCGGCGAATGCCGGCCCCGCCGCGACCGCCAATTCGTCGCCGGTCCTGAGCGACCCGGTCGCCAACGCACGCGCGCAGCTGCTCAGTCCGACCACCGACGGCACGCCTGCGCCGATGCAGACGACCGCGCCCAGCGCGCCTCCGGCAACATTCATCGCGCAACCAACCCCGACGGCCGCCAGGCCCGCGCCCGCGGCATCAAACGTCGTGGCTTCGGATGAGGTGAACGATATCGATCGTTCCGCCGCCGATATCAGTGCCAGGCCAAGCCTTGCCAAGCCGAGTCTCGTCAAGCCGAGTCTCGCCATGGCCTCGCTCGACGCTCCGGCAGCGACGGCCACCGCGCGGGAATCCCCCTGGGCGCAGACCTCACTGATCGGCAAGATCTTCATCGCCTTCGGCGGCCTTCTCACCCTGGCCTCGGCGGCACGCATGCTCATTGCATAAGCCAACTTCATTGCGCAAGGCGGGCCACGATGCCGCGTTGTCCGCCTGTGCCCGCGGTCCGGAAGGCGCATGTCAAATCCGCTGCATCAGCGACGCGGCATTTTCCCACCCGCGCTGTGCATTTCTGCGGCACGGCGCGCTCTTGCGGCGGCGGTCGCGCGCAGGCACATTGCCCGGCATCGCGATCCCGCATCAACAGCGTGAACAGGGTGGAATATGAGCACTTTCGAACACATCATCGTCGAGCAGAAGGGCGCCGTCGGCATCGTGCGCCTCAACCGTCCGAAGATGCTGAACGCCTTGTCATTCGGCGTGTTCCGCGAGATCGCCGTGGCGATCGACGACCTCGAGGCCGACGACAGGATCGGCTGCATCGTCATCACCGGCAGCGAGAAGGCGTTTGCCGCCGGCGCCGACATCAAGGAGATGCAGCCGAAAGGTTTCATCGACATGTTCAACGAGGACTTCAAGCAGATCCGCGGCGACCGCGTCGCCACCTGCCGCAAGCCGACCATCGCGGCGGTCGCCGGCTATGCGCTCGGCGGCGGCTGCGAACTGGCGATGATGTGCGATTTCATCATTGCCGCCGACACCGCGAAGTTCGGCCAGCCCGAGATCACGCTCGGCACCATTCCCGGCATCGGCGGCACCCAGCGCCTTACCCGCGCCATCGGCAAAGCCAAGGCGATGGACCTCTGCCTCACCGGGCGCATGATGGACGTGAACGAGGCGGAGCGCTCCGGCCTGGTCAGCCGCATCGTGCCCGCCGACAAGCTGATGGACGAGACGCTCGCAACCGCCGAAAAGATCGCTTCGATGTCGCGCCCGGCGGCGGAGATGGCGAAGCTCGCGGTCAACCGCGCGCTGGAGACCACGCTTGCCGAAGGCATGAATGTCGAGCGCGACCTGTTCCGCGCCACCTTCGCGCTGGAAGACCGCGCCGAGGGCATGGCGGCTTTCATCGAGAAGCGCAAGCCGAACAACAGGAA
>JAGRLZ010000179.1 GCA_020441545.1 Xanthobacteraceae bacterium
ACCTGGTGACGCTCGACGATCCGAAGCACGCCATCCCGCCCTACGACGCCATCGTGCTGCTGGCGCCGCGCCGCGCCGACGACCGGCGCCTGCGCGCGGCGCTCGCGCCGCTGCTCGGCCGGATCGATATCAAGACCATGCGCGAGGCCAACCTGCGCGCCAGCGGCGCCGGCCCTTCGGCACCGCAGGTCGCCCGATGGCTGTGGGAGAAGATCAGCGCGGGCGGCAACGTGCGCTAAAGCGCTTTCAAGCGAAGCGGGTGCCGGTTCGCGTCAAGAAAACGCGTCAAAAGCAAGGATATGGAGCCCCATTCCGATAGAAGCGGAACAGAAATGGCTTTAGCAGACCGCTGAAAACATCCCCAGCCGTCATTCCGGGGCGCGAGCACTTTTGCAAACGAGCCCGGAATCCATACCACCACCGGGCGTATGGATTCCAGGCCTGCGCCTTTCGGCGCATCCCGGAATGACGCAAGAACCTCAATTCTTCGTCCTGCCCGCCGGCGCGCCCTTCTTGATCGATCGGGATCGCGCCTGCGCGATCCCGCAGCCAATTCGTGGATCAAGCCTCAGTTCTTGCTCTTGTCGACGAGAGCGCCCTTCTTGATCCATCGGGATCGCGCCTGCGCGATCCCGCAGCCAATTCGTGAATCAAGCCTCAGTTCTTGCTCTTGTCGACGAGAGCGCCCTTCTTGATCCACGGCATCATGTCGCGCAGCTTGGCACCGACCTGCTCGATCGGGTGCTCGGCGAGGCGCGCGCGGGTCGCCTTGAACGAGGTCTGGTTGACCTTGTTCTCGAGCATCCAGTCGCGGGTGAACTTGCCGCCCTGGATATCGGCGAGCACGCGCTTCATCTCGGCCTTGGTCTCGGCGGTGATGATGCGCGGGCCGGTGACGTATTCACCGTACTCCGCGGTGTTGGAGATCGAGTAGTTCATGTTGGCGATGCCGCCTTCGTAGATCAGGTCGACGATCAGCTTCACCTCGTGCAGACACTCGAAATAGGCCATCTCCGGGGCGTAGCCGGCTTCGACCAGCGTCTCGTAGCCGGCCTTGATAAGCTCGACCAGGCCGCCGCACAGCACCACCTGCTCGCCGAACAGGTCGGTCTCGCACTCTTCCTTGAACGAGGTCTCGATGATGCCGGCGCGGCCGCCGCCGATCGCCGACGCATAGGACAGGCCGAGGTCGTGGGCGTTGCCCGAGGCGTCCTGATAGATCGCGATCAGGCACGGCACGCCGCCGCCGCGCTGATACTCGGAGCGAACGGTGTGGCCGGGGCCCTTCGGCGCCACCATCAGCACGTCGAGGTCGGCGCGCGGCTCGATCAGGTTGAAGTGGACGTTGAGGCCGTGGGCGAACAGCAGCGCCGCGCCCTTCTTCATGTTGTCGTGCAGGTGGTCGCGATAGATGTCGGCCTGCAACTCGTCGGGCGTCAGCATCATGATGACGTCGGCCCACTTCGCCGCTTCCGCGACCTCGAACACCTTGAAGCCGGCGGCCTCCGCCTTGGTCGCCGAGGCCGATCCCTTGCGCAGCGCGATCGCGACTTCCTTGACGCCGGAGTCCTTCAGGTTGAGCGCATGGGCATGACCCTGGCTGCCGTAGCCGACGATACAGACCTTCTTGCCCTTGATGAGGTTCAGGTCGGCGTCGCGATCGTAGTAAACACGCATGGTGGGTCCTCTGGTTCAGGCGGGCTTCATTGCCCGGAAGATGGGATTTTCGGCGGGATCAGGCCGCGCGGTCGCCGCGACCCGTAAAATTCCGCCGTTGTCTAGAACATTTTGTCCCGTGGGGGAAATCGGTTTTGCGCATGCCCTGCTCCCGTTTCAGCCCTCCGTCAGCACCGGATAGAGCGAGGCCAGCAACAGCGCCGCCATCACCCAGTTGAAGATGCGGACCGCGCGGGGCGAGCGGATCAGGGACTGCAAGGCGGCGCCGAACAGGGTCCAGGTGACCGCCGACGACAGCCCGAGCAGCAGCAGAAGCAGCGCCATGGTGAGGATATTCCAGGGGTAGCTCGCCAGTGCCGCATAGGCGGTGATGGTGCCGATCGCGATCACCCAGCCCTTGACGTTGACCCACTGGAACACCGCCGCCTGCCAGAACGTCAGCGGCTGCGGCGATGCGTCGCCGGTCGCCACCGGGCCGGCCCGGGCGATCGCCAGCGCCAGATAGACCAGGTAGGCCGCGCCGGCATATTTCAGCACCGATTGCAGGACCGGATAGGCCGCGAACACCGCGCCCAGGCCCAGCCCCACCACCGCGACCAGGAAGGCGAAGCCGAAGCCGACGCCGGCGACATGCGGCAGCGTGCGCCGCAATCCGAAATTGAGGCCCGACGCCAGCAGCATCACGTTGTTCGGCCCCGGCGTATAGAGGCCGACGATCGCGAACACGATGAAGGCGAGCAGAAGCTGCTGGGACACGGCCGGCTCCATCAGCTCGCGCCCGTCGGGGCGGGCGCCGCTGCCGCGGTCCGCCGCGACAACAGCATCACCGCGATGCCGAACACCACCGTCAGCATGCCGGCGAGCCGAAGCATGCCGAACGTCTCGTGGAACACCACGGCCGAGGACGCCGCGCCGATGAACGGCACCAGCAGCGCGAACGGCGTCACCTGGGCCGGCGTATAGAGCCGCAACAGCCGGCCCCACAGCCAATAACCGAAACTCGTGGTGAGGATGCCGATCGCCAGCATGCTGACGATGCCGCTCCAGGTCATGTGCGTCAGGTCGTGCCATGTCGCCTGCGGCCCGTCGGTCGCCAGCGCCCAGGCCAGCAGCGGCAGCGGCGGGATCAGGTACAGCCAGGCGAACAGATCGAACATCGGCGCATCGTTGGCCAGCCGCAGCAGCAGGTTTCCGGCCGCGAAGCTGATCGGCGAGATCATCAGCACCAGGAACGCGCCCACGGTGAAATCGAAGCCGACGGTGCCGCTGATCATCAGAAGACCGCAACTCGCGATCGCGATCCCGAGCAGTTGCATCGCGGTCGGCCGCTCGCGGAACACGATCGCGGCGAAGGCGACCGTGAACAGCGCCTGGCTCTGCACGATAACGCTGGTGAGGCCGACCGGCACGCCCATCGCGATGCCGTAGGACTGGGCCAGGAACTGCACCAGGAACATCGCCAGGCTGATGACGATCAGCACCCGCCACGGCACGTCGGGCTTGCGGATGAACAGGCACGGCACCGCGGCGATGACGAAGCGCAGCGCCGTCATCATCGCCGGCGACAATTCGTCGAGCGCCAGCCGGCTGGCGACGAAGCCCAGCCCCCAGATCACCGCCACCAGGACGGCGCAGAAGATGTCGACTGGTTTCATCGCGCGGGGCAAACGCTACATGCCTTCGGGCCCGCGCGAGATCGCGGCGACGCCGGTGCGCGACACCTCGACGAGGCCGATCGGCACCATCAGGCTGACGAACTGATCGATCTTTGAGGTGCCGCCGGTGATCTCGAACACGAAGCTCTCGTTGGTCGCGTCCACCACGCGCGCCCGGAAAACCTCGGCCAGGCGCATCGCCTCGATGCGCTGGTCGCCCGAGCCCTTCACCTTGACCATGGCCAGCTCGCGCTCGATCGAGCGGCCGGTCAGCGTCATGTCCACCACCTGGTAGACCGGGATCATGCGGTCGAGCTGGTGCTTGATCTGCTGGATCACCATCGGCGTGCCGGTGGTCACGATGGTGATGCGCGACATGTGCCGGGCGTGCTCGGTCTCCGACACCGTGAGACTTTCGATATTGTAGCCGCGGCCCGAGAACAGCCCGATCACCCGCGCCAGCACGCCGGGCTCGTTCTGCACCAGCACCGACAGCGTGTGGGTCTCGTTGGGGTCGTGGCGATCTTCCATGAAGTAGGCGGAGGCGGGTTGGTTCATTGTCATTCCTCGCATGTGGTCATGCCCGCGCAGGCGGGCATCCAGTATTCGTCGGCGTCGGCGGTCGGCAGGAGCGGCTGCGGCGTACTGGATCGTCCGGTCAAGCCGGACGATGATGCCGCATTGCCGGAGCGTGACCTGTCCCTCACCGCGGTCGGCTTCACACCAGCGCCTTGCCGCCGGCGAAGGCTTTGGCCGTGGCATCGTCGTTGGCTTCCGCCGGCAGCAGCATCTCGTTGTGCGCCTTGCCCGAGGGGATCATCGGGAAGCAGTTCTCCAGCGCCGCGACGTTGCAGTCGAACAGCACCGGCTTCCTCACCTTGATCATGTCCTCGATGGCGCCATCGAGATCGCCCGGCTTCGACACCCGGAAACCGACGCAGCCGAAGGCATCCGCCAGCTTCACGAAATCCGGCAGCGCCTCGGAATAGGAATGCGACAGCCGGTTGCCATGCAGGAGCTGCTGCCACTGGCGCACCATGCCCATGTACTGGTTGTTCAGGATGAATATCTTGATCGGCAGGTCGTACTGCACCGCCGTCGACATCTCCTGCATGGTCATCTGCACCGAGGCGTCGCCGGCGATGTCGATGACCAGGCTGTCCCGGTGCGCCACCTGCACGCCGAGCGCGGCCGGCAGGCCATAGCCCATGGTGCCGAGGCCGCCGGAGGTCATCCAGCGATGCGGTTCCTCGAAGCCGAAGAACTGCGCCGCCCACATCTGGTGCTGGCCGACCTCGGTGGTGATGTAGGTGTCGCGGCCGCGCGTCAGCTCGAACAGCCGCTGGATCGCGTGCTGCGGCATGATGACGTCGTCGTTCCGGCGATAGGCCAGCGAGTTGCGCGCGCGCCAGCGGCCGATCTCGAACCACCACGGATCGATCTTGGGCTGCTTGCCGCTGGCCTTGAACGCGGCCAGCAGGTCGCCGAGCACGTTCGCGACGTCGCCGATGATCGGCACGTCGACGCGGATGTTCTTGTTGATCGACGACGGGTCGATGTCGATATGGATCTTCTTCGAGCCCGGCGAGAACGCATCGGTGCGGCCGGTGATGCGGTCGTCGAAGCGCGCGCCGACGCACAGCATGACGTCGCAATCGTGCATCGCCATGTTGGCCTCGTAGGTGCCGTGCATCCCCAGCATGCCGAGCCAGTTCCTGCCGGACGCCGGATAGGCGCCCAGTCCCATCAGGGTCGAGGTGATCGGAAAGCCGGTTTCAGCCACCAGCTCGCGCAGCAGCCGCGAGGCGTCCGGCCCCGAATTGACGACGCCGCCGCCGGAATAGATCACCGGCCGCTTGGCCGTGGTCAGCAGCGCGACCGCCTTGCGGATCTGCTCGGGATCGCCCTTCACCCGCGGCATATAGGAGACGTGGACGTCGGTCTTCTGCGGCGGATGATAGGTACCGGTGGCGAACTGCACGTCCTTCGGCACGTCGACCACCACCGGACCCGGACGGCCCGAGGTCGCGACATAGAACGCCTCGTGCAGCACGCGCGCCAGATCGTTGACGTCGCGCACCAGCCAGTTGTGCTTGGTGCAGGGCCGCGTGATGCCGACGGTGTCGCATTCCTGGAAGGCGTCGTTGCCGATCAGGTGAGTCGGCACCTGCCCGGTGATGCAGACCAGCGGGATCGAATCCATCAGCGCGTCGGTCAGCGGCGTCACCATGTTGGTGGCGCCGGGGCCGGAGGTCACCAGCACCACGCCGGGCTTGCCGGTGGAGCGTGCATAGCCCTCCGCGGCATGGCCCGCGCCCTGCTCGTGGCGGACCAGGATGTGCTCGACATCGTCCTGCTGGAATATCTCGTCATAGATCGGAAGCACGGCGCCGCCCGGATAGCCGAAAATGTGCTCGACCCCGTGATCCTTCAGCGCGCGCACGATCATCGCCGCGCCGGTCATCTGGTTGGGATCGTGGTTGTTGCTCTCGCTCATGGTTCTCTCCGGATGCGCCGCCAGGGCGCCGCTTGCTCGCAAGTCCAAATTCAAAAGGGCCCCAAATAAAAAAGGGCCCCAAGAGGCCCTTCGCACACCGCCCGAAACCCAGGTGACGTCAGCCACCCCCGGCGGTGTGCCAAGGTACGACGACGATAAGGAGGCTGGTAACTTTATTGCGCATGGATCGCCGTAGCTTCTCAAAGGTTGCGCGGGTTATAGTGCCGGGCTTCCGCCGGGTCAACACGCGATTTGCGTCAAAATAATCGGTTCATCAGGCCACGACTATCCGGAAAGGACGCGGACGAGCCATGCAGGCGCGTCCGCCGGCGGCACCCAGGCGAATTCCGGCAACTGGTGGCGGAACCAGGTGAACTGCCGCTTGGCATAGCGGCGGGTGTCGAGTTGGCCGATGGCGGCGGCCTCCGCAAGCGGCAATTCGCCCGCAAGATGCCGGATCAGCGCCGGCACGCCATGGGCTTTCATGGCCGGCAACAGCGGATCGAGCTGGCGCGCGGCGAGCCGCGCCACCTCGTCGCGCGCGCCGGCCTCCAGCATCGCGGCGAACCGTGCGTCGATCCGCGCATACAACGCCGCGCGGTCGGGCGCGAGGAAGATCGCGGCCGCCTGCCCCGGCGGCAGCAACGGCGGCAGTCCGTCGCGATGCCACGCGGCCAGCGAGCGGCCGGTCGCCTCGATCACCTCCAAAGCGCGGGCGATGCGGATGCGATCGCGCGGATTGAGCCTCTCGGCGACGATCGGATCACGCGCGCGCAATTCGTCGTGAAGGGCTTCCGGGCCCGCGCGCCCGAGCCGCGCCCGCACCGCCTCGCGGACCTCGGCGGCAATCGGCGGCACCGCCGACAGCCCGCGCGTCAGCGCCCTGAAGTAAAGCCCCGAGCCGCCGACGAAGATCGGCAACTGCCCAGCCGCCCCCGCCTCGCCCAGCACCGCGGCGGCATCCCTGACCCAGGCGCCCACGGAGAAGTTCACCGCGGCGTCGACATGGCCGTACAGGCGGTGCGGCGCCTGCGCCTCCTCGCCGGGCGAGGGCCGCGCGGTGATGATCCGCAGGTCGCGATAGACCTGCATCGAATCGGTGTTGATGACGACACCGCGATATCGGCGCGCCAGGTCGAGCGCCAGCGCCGACTTGCCGCTGGCGGTCGGCCCTGCGATAAGCACGGCTCTGGTGTCCCTATCCCGCGAATCCACGATGTCCCTCGTCGCCACGCTGATCTGCAACCCCGCCAATCCGGCGCTCGACTCCACCATCGTGGAAGGCGCGCGCGCGGTCCTGCCCTCGCCCGGCCGGGCGCAGTGGCTGTTCGACGAGGTCGCCGTCGATATCCCGTTCGAAAGCGACGACACGCCGGCCGCCCTCGCCGGCCGTCTCCGGGAAGCCCGCGAGGATCTGCCGATCGACGTTGTGGTGCAGCCTTGGATCGACCGACGCAAGAAGCTTTTTCTGGCCGACATGGATTCCACCATGATCGGGCAGGAATGCATCGACGAACTGGCCGACTTCGCCGGGCTCAAGGCACATGTCGCCGCGATCACCGAGCGCGCCATGCGCGGCGAGATCGCGTTCGAGCCGGCCTTGCGCGAGCGCGTCGCCCTGCTCAAGGGCCTGCCGGCGAGCGTCGTCGACGAAACGCTGAAAAGCCGCATCACGCTGACGCCGGGCGGCCGCGAACTGGTCGGCACCATGCGCGCCCACGGCGCCTATACCTGCCTGGTCTCCGGCGGCTTCACGCTGTTCACCGAAGCGGTCGCCGCGCTGATCGGCTTTCAGGAAAACCGCGCCAATACCCTGCTGGTGGAGGACGGCAAGTTCACCGGCAAGGTCGCTGAGCCGATCCTCGGGCGCGACGCCAAGCTGGCGACGCTGATCGAGCTGCGCGAGTCGTTCGATCTCGACGATCTCGACACGCTGGTGGTCGGCGACGGCGCCAACGATCTCGGCATGATCGAGGCCGCCGGCCTCGGCGTCGCCTACCATGCCAAGCCGGCGGTCGCCGCCGCCGCCAGCGCGCGGATCGACCACGGCGATCTCACCGCCCTGCTCTATGCGCAAGGCTACAAGCGCAGCGAATTCGTGGATGCCTGAACGGTGATGCCTGAGCGGTGCCGACAATGGACGTGACGATCTATCACAATCCGAAATGCAGCAACTCGCGCGGCGCGCTCGAATTGATCCGGGACGCGGGCATCACGCCGCGCGTGATCGAATATCTCGCCGCGCCGCTCGACAAGGCAGCCCTTCGCGACCTGCTGGCGCGCGGCGGCCTCTCGATACGCGACATCGTTCGCGACAAGGAGGCGCCCTATCGCGACCTCAGGCTCGGCGACCCGGCGCTGTCCGACGACGCCCTGCTCGACGCCATCGTCGCACACCCGATCCTGCTGCAACGGCCGATCGTCGCCACGCCCAGGGGCGTCCGCGTCTGCCGCCCGCCCGAGCAGGTGCTGGACCTGCTGGCGCGCTGATGCACGCCAGCCACAACTCTGCATCCAGGCGCGGAAGTGGGCTGCTTATAGCGTTTTCAAGCGAAGTGGGTGCCGGTTCGCGTCAAGAAAACGCGTTGAAACAAGAATAGAGAGCCCCGTTCCGATTCTATCGGAACGGGAATGGCTCTACTTCAAGCTCAGCGCGACGAAGCGCAGTTCGCCAGCCGCGTTCGACACCAGCAGCAGGACGGACTTCTTGCCGTCCTTCTTGAGCCGATCGATCCGCTTCTTGATCTCGTCGGCGCTGGAGACGCTCTCCTGGGCGACCTCGACGATGACATCGCCGGCGCTGATGCGCTTTTCGGCGGCGTCCGAACCGCCGTCCACCCCGGTGATGACGACGCCCTTGACCGAGTCCTTGATCTTGTAGCGTCCGCGCAGGTTCTTGCTGATGTTGGCAAGATCGAGACCCAGCACCTTCTGCGCGGCGGGCTTCTCGGACAGGTCGTCATTCGACTTGCCGGAGACCCGCACCGGCTTGGCCCCGTCATCGAGCCGGCCGATGGTCACCTTCCTGGTCTGCTCGGCGCCCTTGCGGATGACGACGACATCCACGGTCTTGCCGCTCGGCGTGTCGGCGACGACCCGCGACAGATCCTTGGGCTCCTTGATGTCCTTGCCGTCGAACCTGACGACAACGTCGCCCGGCTCGATGCCGGCCGGCTTGGCCGGGCCCTTGTCGTCGACGCCGGCGACCAGCGCGCCGCGCGCCGGCTTGATGCCGAGGCTTTCGCCGATCTCGTCGGTGACCATCTGGATGCGGACGCCGAGCCAGCCGCGGCGGACTTCCTTGAACTCGCGCAACTGCCTGATCACCGCCGAAACCGTCTTCGACGGCACGGCGAAGCCGATGCCGATCGAGCCGCCCGACGGCGAGATGATCGCGGTGTTGACGCCGACCACCTCGCCATCGAGGTTGAAGAGCGGCCCGCCCGAATTGCCGCGATTGATCGCCGCGTCGGTCTGGATGTAGCTGTCATAGGGGCCGGAATTGATGTCGCGGTTGCGGGCCGAGACGATGCCGGCCGTCACCGTGCCGCCGAGGCTGAACGGATTGCCGATCGCGATCACCCATTCGCCGAGCCGCAGGCTGTCCGAATCGCCGAACTTCACCGCCGTCAGCGGCTTCGTCGGCTTGAACTTCAACAGCGCGAGGTCGGTCTTCTTGTCGACGCCGACGATCTCGGCGCGCGCCTTCGACCCGTCATTGAGAATGACGTTGATCTCGTCCGCATCGGCGATGACGTGATTGTTGGTCACCACGTAGCCGGCCGGATCGATGATGAAGCCGGAGCCGAGCGAATTGACCTTGTGCGCACGGCGGCCGCCGCCCTTGCCATCGCCGCCCGGCCCGCGCCGGTTCTTGAAGAAATCCTCGAAGAACTCCTCGAACGGCGAGCCCGGCGGAAGCTGCGGCATCATCCGGCGCGCATCGCCGCCCTTGGCCTCGACATTCTGCGTGGTCGAGATATTGACGACCGCATCGATCACCTTTTCGGCAACGTCGGCAATGGCTTCCGGCCCCCGCGCCTGAGCGGGCACGGAGGTCAGCAGGGCGGCCGCGCCAAGGCAGATGACAAGGCAGATGGCCGCTGCCAGCGGACGCAACCGCAAGCCCAGCGTGTCAATCGCAACGGTCATATTCAACAGATCTCCTGAAACGGGGCCCGACAGCCCGGTTTCCCGACCGGGCGCGCGCCGAACAATGAGCCTGAAAACGGTATCAGCGCAAGCCGCATGGCTCACGGCACGCCTCACAGGCCGTGTGCCTCATATGAGAGCGTTTTCATAACCATATCAACGGCATGGATTGCGGCAAAATGACGGGCGATCCGGCCCGGCAAAACCCCGGCTTCGGCCTGCGAGGACCGGGGCCGTCCCATCGCTATCGCCGCACCAGCCAGATCACGATCAGGCCGAGGACGGCGGAGCCGATCCCGGTCAGGCGAAGAACGTTATCGGGGGTCGCGATCACGCTTTCGATCGCGCGGCGCATCCACCCGGGAGCCGCCGCGAACAACAAACCTTCGATCACGAACAGAACGCCGATGCCGATGAGGAAGTCGGCAAACGCTATGGACCCCATCGGACAGCAACCTCCCGCTGCCGCAGTTCGCGCGGCTTGTCGTCCTTTAGAGCCATTTCCGTTCCGATAGAACCGGAACGGGGCTCCATATCCTTATTCTACCGCGCTTTCTTGACGCGAACCGGAACCCGCTTCGCACGAAAACACTCTGGATTCGTCCGTTGGCGAACCGGACCGGCTCCGTGCATGACAACGACGCCGGCAGCATCGACAGACTCAAGACTGCGTCACCGATTAGAGCCCATCGCGCAAGCGGGGCCAAGCACCCTGCGCCTGTCGAAGACATGCGCAAGGAGCAGCCGGTCGCGCATGGCGCCGTCAATTCGCGGACGCCGCGCCCTGTGCCGGACGGGCCGGCGCCGCGGCCCGAGAGGTTCCCGACGGATTGCCGAAATACTTGAAGAAATCGGAATCCGGGCTCAGCAGGAAGCGGGTGTCCTTGCTCTTCAGGCCGTTCTGATAGGCCGTCATCGAACGATAGAAGGCGAAGAACCCGGGGTCCTTTCCGTAGGCTTCCGCGAACAGGCGGTTGCGCTCGCCGTCACCTTCGCCGCGAATCTGCTCGGCCTGCGAATTGGCGTCGGCGATGATGACGGTCGCCTCGCGATCGGCCTTGGAGCGGATTTCCTGCGCCTTCTGCCCGCCCTGCGCACGGAATTCCGCGGCCTCGCGCTGACGCTCGGTCTGCATCCGCTGATAGACCGCCTGGCTGTTCTGCTCCGGCAGGTCGGCGCGGCGGATGCGGACGTCGACCACCGATATCCCGTAGCCCTGGGCTTCGCGATCGAGCTGGGCGCGGATCTTGCCCATCAGCGTGTCGCGCTCGTCACGCACCACCTGGATGAAGGTCGCCTCGCCCAGCACGCGGCGCAAGGCCGAGTTCAACAGCGTCGCCAACTGCACATTGGCCGCCTGAATGGTGCCGATGCTCTGGTAGAAGCGCAGCGGATCCTTGATCCGGTAGCGCGCGAAGGCGTCGACCACGAGCCGCTTCTGGTCCGAGGCGATCACTTCCTGGGCCGGATTTTCGAGGTCGAGAATCCGCTTGTCCAGCGAGATCACCGTGTCGATGAACGGCGCCTTGTAGTGCAGGCCGGGCGTGGTCACCACGCGGACCGGCTCGCCGAGGCGAACCAGCAGCACCTGCTCGGTCTCGCGCACCGTGAACAGCGAACTGTAGCCGATCACGATCGCCGCCAGCAGCAACAGCAGGGCGACGACACCTGTAACTCCGGTTCTCATCGGTTGCCTCCGCTATGCGACTTGCTGGCGGTTGCCGGCGCACGCGACGGCGACAATTCGCCGAGCGGCAGATACGGCACGATGCCCTTCGATGCGCCCGCGTCCATCACCACCTTGTCGGCATTGCCGAGAACGTTCTCCATGGTCTCGAGATAGATGCGCTCGCGCGTCACGCCCGGCGCCTTCCTGTATTCCTCATAGACCTTGAGGAAGCGCGCGCTCTGGCCCTTGGCCTCCGCCACCGCCTGCTCCTTGTAGCCTTCGGCGTTCTGGATGATCTGGGCCGCGCGGCCGCGCGCATCCGGGATCACCCGGTTCGCATAGGTCTGCGCCTCGTTCTGCAGGCGCTCGAAGTCGGCGCGCGCCGCCTGCACGTCGCGGAACGAATCGATCACCTGCTGCGGCGGATCGACCTTCTGCAACTGCACCTGCTGCACCAGCACGCCGGCCCGGTAGCCGTCGAGAATCTTCTGCATCATTTCCTGCACGGCATTCTCGGTGGTGGTGCGCGCGCCGGTCAGGATCGGCTGGATCTCGCTGCGGCCGATGACGTCGCGCATCGCGCTCTCCGCCACCGCCTTCACGGTGCCTTCCGGATTCTGGATGTTGAACAGGAAGTCGCCGACGCCATCGGGCTTGATGCGCCACAGCACGGCGAAATCGACATCGACGATGTTCTCGTCGCCGGTCAGCATCAGGCTCTCCTCCGGCACGCTGCGCGCCGAGCGGGCGCGGCGCGCGGAATCCACCACGGTCGCCGTGCCGATGCTGATCGTCGACACACGCAGCGCCTTCGGCAGCAGCACCGTCTCGATCGGATACGGCAGGTGATAGTTCAGGCCGGGCTGCACCGTGCGCACATGCTTGCCGAAACGGAGCACCACGCCGAGTTCTTCCGACTGCACCCGGAAGAAGCCCGACAGGCCCCAGATCGCCAGCGCCGCGACGATAATCAGCAGAATGCCCCAGGCGCTCATATGGCCGCCCGGCAGCACCGACTGGAGGCGATCCTGCCCGCGGCGAAGGAGATCCTCGAGATCGGGCGGCCTCGGCCCCGACGGCTGCGGCCCGGATCCCCACGGCCCTTTCGGGCCAGAACCCCAGGGCCCTCCGCCCTGATTCTTCCACGGCATCAACAATCTCCTCCGCAGGCCCAAGATCGGGCCCGCCACATCTGCCCGGCTTTATAGGGGACGGTCCTCGCCGATACAACGCGGCCTGTTAGCGCGTTGCCGCAAATTTGACGCATCCCGCCACCAACCGCAGCTAAGCGCAAAACCCGCCATGTCAATGCGCGGGATCACTGCGGGCCCCGGCCGGCGGCGTCAGGCGGTGCGACGGCGATAGGTCACATAGGAAAAGTCCGTACTGTCCTCGGCCGAGGCCGCATGCCGCTCGCGCGCGGTCTCCCGCCAGACCCGCGGATCGATCGGCCCGAACAAGGTGTCGCCTTCGGGCCGTGCATGGACCTCGGTGACATCCAGCCGGTCCGCCTCGTTCATGCATTGCGCATAGATGTCGGCGCCGCCGATGACGGCGATCTCGGCGGCCGATCGCCGCAGGGCGTCGCCCACAGCGACCGCCATCGCATCCGGCAGCGAGGCGGCAACGATCGCGCCGTCGGCACGGAAATCGCGGTCGCGCGTCACGACGATGTTGGTGCGGCCCGGCAGCGGGCGGCGCAGCGAGAGAAACGTCTTGCGGCCCATCACGATCGGCTTGCCGAGCGTGATCCGCTTGAATCGCTGCTGGTCGGTCTTCAACCGCCACGGAATGGCGTTGTCGCGGCCGATCACCCCGTTCTCGGCCATCGCAACGATCAGGACGATCTCCGGGCGAGCAACGCGGCCGGCGCTCACACCGCGACCTCGGCCTTGATGTGCGGATGCGGATCGTAATTCGACAGCGCGAAATCCTCGAAGCGGAACGTGAGGAGATCGGTCACGTCCGGGTTGAGCGTCATGGTCGGCAGGGCGCGCGGCGCCCGCGCCAACTGCAACCGCGCCTGCTCCAGGTGATTGGAATAAAGGTGCGCATCGCCCAGCGTGTGGATGAACTCGCCCGCCTTCAGCCCCGTCACCTGCGCGACCATCATCGTCAGCAGCGCGTACGAGGCGATGTTGAACGGCACGCCGAGAAACACGTCGGCCGAACGCTGATAGAGCTGGCACGACAGCCTGCCGTTGGCGACATAGAACTGGAACAGGCAGTGGCACGGCGGCAGCGCCATCCTGTCCACTTCGGCCGGATTCCAGGCCGAGACGATCAGCCGCCGCGAATCCGGGTTGCGGCGGATCATCTCGACGACATTGGCGATCTGGTCGATGCTGCCGCCATCCGGCGCCGGCCAGGACCGCCACTGCGCGCCGTAGACCGGGCCGAGATCGCCGTTCTCGTCGGCCCACTCGTCCCAGATCGAGACGCCGTGGTCCTTCAGGTACTTGATATTGGTGTCGCCCTTCAGGAACCAGAGCAGTTCGTGGATGATCGCCTTCAGCGCCAGCTTCTTGGTGGTGAGCAGCGGAAAGCCCGCCGCCAGGTTGAAGCGCATCTGATGTCCGAACACCGACAGCGTTCCGGTGCCGGTGCGGTCGTGTTTCTCCGCGCCGTCGGCCAAAATCCGTTCGAGCAGGTCGTGATACTGGTGCATGGTGGTCCAGGAAGTGGTCCAGGGAGCGACCCAAAGGATGTTCCGCACAATCTAGCGCCTCGGACAGGACGAGACGAATCGCGCCCCATGATTATGCCCGGGAACCTCCAACTAAGCTGGGGAAATGTGGTGCCGGATCAAGCCCGGCCGTTTTACGACGGGCCACGGGCCGCAGCGGTCGCCCGCTGCCCCCCTGCCCGATGTCCGAAATCCGCGCCGCGCGCCGGGATGTCAGGGATTGCCGGCTTGCGGGCCTTTTTTCCTTCCCGGTTCCACCCTATATTAGCCCTGCCGGTTCGCCGGCTATGGAAATAAATGGCCGCCGCAATAAACCATTCGGACCCGGGGGCAGCACCCGGCGCCTCCACCAAAACCCGATTTTCCGTGATGGCGGGTTTCGGCGGGGGCGAAACAGGATCGACGAGGGCGTAAAGGGCTCGCTTTTTCCCGGTATTGTTCCGCCGTTATCGGGCTTTTCAATAGTTGCAAACGACAACTATGCTCCGGTTGCTCAGGCTGCGTAACGCAGTTTGAAAGACCGATTTCAAGTCCTGATGGATTAAGCCCCGTCAGGCGGGGTTCGGAGGCACCTGGCAACAGAAGCCTCCACTTCACCTGTTCGATCTTCACCTGTTCGATCTTCACCTGTTCGATCGTGGCTGTCGGCAGCCGCGTTCGAGGCGCTTTTCCAAAGCCATCCTTCCGAAGCCATCCTTTCCAAAATCATCCCCCCGCGCGAGACCACCCGCGCTGGAATTCTCCGCACGCGGATGGCCTGACGGCCTTTCGGCCCGATCGGGGCTTTCGCTTGCGGCAATCCGTTCATATCTGCCATCCGGCAACCCTGTTCCTGCTGACCTCGGAACGCGGGCGGGGTACCATGAGGTGGACGTGAGTCGGCCGGTTGGTGCCGCTCCGCCAAATCATCGCGCAACCCCGAGCTGAATTTCGAGATCCCGCCAATGGCCACCGATCACATCCGTTACGACGTGCTTGCCCGCGATGCGATGCGCGATGTCCTGCGGCGGGTCCTGACCGATGCCGCCCGGCATGGCCTGCCCGGCGATCATCATTTCTACATCACCTTCGACTCCAGGGCCGAGGGCGTGACGATTTCTCCGCGGCTGCTGGCGCAGTATCCGGAGGAGATGACGGTCGTCCTGCAGCATCAGTTCTGGGACATGAAGGTGACCGAGGACCGCTTCGAGGTCGGCCTGTCGTTCGGCGGCGTTCCGGAGCGGCTGGTCGTTCCGTTCAAGGCGATCAAGAGCTTCCTCGATCCGTCGGTCCAGTTCGGCCTGCAATTCGAGACCGGCGAGAACGAGGCCGACGCGCAAACCGCCGATGCGTCATCCGCCACGTCGCTTGCCGCGCCCGCGTCGACGCCCGAAACGGCCGCGGTCGAGGACGACACGCCGCCCCGGCCGAGCGAGGGCGCCGAGGTGGTCCGGCTCGACCGCTTCCGCAAGAAGTGAGCGGCGGCGGCGCAACGCCCGCGCGCCGCAGCCGCCGGCACGTCGCATCCGATTGAACGATTCCAGTAACGTCGATTGACCGCATTACGCGGCGGGTTTTGCCGCGCGAGACCGGCTTCGCGGCCCGCGAGGCGGCCGTGCCGCGTGGCGCGGCCCCTGAAAACCCGTTATCCCTCGGATAGTCTCAACCGAGCCGGAATCCCGCCATGCCCCGTCCCCCCCGCAAACCAGCCCCAACGACGCCCAGGACCCGTACCGAAAGCGACAGTTTCGGCCCGATCGCCGTCGCCGCCGACCGCTACTGGGGCGCGCAGACCGAACGCTCGCGGCAGAACTTCCGCATCGGCCACGACCGCATGCCGATGCCCATCATCCGCGCGCTCGGCATCGTCAAGCTGGCAGCGGCGCAGACCAACCACGAACTCGGCCTGCTGGACCAGCGCCGCGCCCGCGCCATCATGCGCGCCGCGCGCGACGTGCTCGACGGCAAATTCGACGATCAGTTTCCGCTGGTGGTGTGGCAGACCGGATCCGGCACCCAGACCAACATGAACCTCAACGAGGTGATCGCCAATCGCGCGATCGAACTGCTCGGCGGCGAACTCGGCAGCAAAAAGCCGGTGCATCCCAACGACCACGTCAACATGAGCCAGTCGTCGAACGACTCGTTTCCGACCGCGATGCACATCGCCGCGGCGCAGGGAATCTCCGCCGACCTGATTCCGGCGCTTGAAACCTTGCTCAAGGCGCTTCGAAAGAAGGAAAAGGCATTCGCGAAGATCGTCAAGATCGGCCGCACCCACACGCAGGATGCAACGCCGCTGACGCTGGGCCAGGAATTCTCCGGCTACGCGGCGCAGGTCGAGAGCGGCATCGCGCGGCTGCGCACCGGACTGCGCGAACTCTATCCGCTGGCGCAGGGCGGCACCGCGGTCGGCACCGGCCTCAACACCAAGCCGCGCTTCGCCAGGCTTTTCGCCAGGCACGTCGCGGCGATCACCAGACTGCCCTTCGTCACCGCCCCCAACAAGTTCGAGGCGCTGGCGGCGCATGACGCCTACGTCTCCGTTCACGGCGCCATCGCGTCGGTAGCGACCGCGCTGTTCAAGATCGCCAACGACATCCGCCTGCTGGGCTCGGGTCCGCGCTCCGGGCTCGGCGAGTTGACACTGCCCGAGAACGAGCCCGGCTCCTCGATCATGCCCGGCAAGGTCAACCCGACCCAATGCGAGGCCATGACCATGGTGTGCTGCCAGGTGTTCGGCAACCAGACCACGATCACCGTCGCCGGCAGCCAGGGACACTTCGAACTGAACGTCTACAAGCCGGTTCTGGCATACAATATGATGAATTCCATTCAATTGCTTGCCGATGCGAGCCGATCATTTACAGAACATTGCGTCAACGGCATTGAGGCCAACGCGCAGCGCATCAAGGAATTGATGGAGCGCTCGTTGATGCTGGTGACGGCGATTGCGCCGAAAATCGGATACGACAACGCAGCGAGGGTTGCAAAGAACGCCCACGCCAGAGGCACAACCTTGAAGGAAGAAGCCGTGCGCATGGGGTTAGTTTCGGACAAGGAGTTCGATCGGCTGGTACGGCCCGAAAAGATGACGCGGCCTGGCTGACATCGGCACGCCACAATGTGTTCCGCGAGCGGTTAGCTGACAGAATAATTATAAATCATACATCCAAAGACTGCTACTTAAGTGGTATGCGACTGCTCCGACGCAAGGCAACGATAGAGAGCCATCCTGATCGTTTTGTGACGTTCGAGGCTGGGTTCGATCGCATCATGATGCAGCGATCGTCGCGATCGACTCTGTCGTTTCCGTTTGGACCGGCTACAGGGCGACAGAGCTCTGCACGCGGCTTCGTCTGATCCGGAAGGAACCGCCATGGCAGACCTCATCAACCTCAACCGGGCGAGAAAAACCAAGGCGCGTGAGCAGGCCGCCAAGCAGGCCGATGTCAATCGCGTGAAATTCGGCCGCACCAAATCGGAGCGAGCAGCGGAGCGCCTCCGGGCGCGACAAGCAAGCGACCTCCTGGATCAGCATCGTATCGACGGCAGGGACGCCTCATGAAATCACCAGTGGTGAAACGATCCATTGTTGTGGCCGGCCACAAGACCAGCGTTAGTCTCGAAGAGGCGTTCTGGAACGGCATGAAGGAAATATCCGGATTGCGAAACATGACGCTTTCCGAACTGGTCGGAGAAATCGACAGCAACCGCCGGCAAGGCAACCTGTCGTCCGCCATTCGGCTGTTCGTGCTGGATCATTTCCGGTCGCGCACCGCGCCACACGCGCAACAATCCATGCAGCCGCCAATGCAGCATGCGATCGTCGAAGCGGACGCCGCGGCCCATCCGTAACAGCGATCAGCCGTAACGGCGATCAGCGCGCCCCGCGGACTGCCGCGGGGCACGGAAGCCTGGAGCCGAACGCCCCCCAAGAGGGGCTTCCTTCGCTTCAGGCAAACCGACGAAGCAAGCCTTCGAGCCGAGCCTTCGAACCGTGTCTTCGCACCGTGTCTTCGCACCGGGCCGTCCTGCGGCGGCGCGTGCGGCACATCGACCATGCGCGTCGCGCAGATCGGACCATGCGCGCGTCGCGCAAATCGCATTCGTCGATCACGGGGGCGAACACTGGTGCCGTCTCCCGCTCACCGGGGCGCGTCGAGGACCATGATCGTCGACGTGCCATGCGCAAGCACTTTCCCCGCGCCATCCAGAACCTTTGCCTCGCACGAAATCACGGTGCGCCCGGCGGAGACGACGCGCGCCTCGCAGCGCACCTTGCCGGCGTCGGCGCGGATGGGGCGCGCGAAGTTGCCTTTGGTCTCGATGGTCGCGTGAATCTTCCCCGGCGGCAGGGTGGAGTGCGCCGCGACGCCGGTGGCGCTGTCGATCAATGTCAGCGCCCACCCGCCATGCACGCCGCCCATCGGATTCATCAGATGCAGTCCCGTCTCGCCTTCGAACACGGCGAAGCCTTCGCCGACTTCGACCAGGCGAAAGGTGAGCTGTTTGCAAATCGGCGGGTCGGGATATTCCTGCGCCGCGATCTTGCGCATGAATTCGAGGCCCGACAGATGCGCGCCCGCCTTGAACGGTGCGGGGCCGTATGTACGACTGTTCCAATCCATGTTCGTGCTCCTCTGATGGGGCCGGGGCGGCCAATGCCGCCCCGCCGCGCGATCCTTACGCCGCGTTCTTGAGGCCCAGCACTTCGATCCGCTCGATCGAAGGCGGCGAAGCGAAGAGATCCGGCGCCTGCGCCATCAGCGCCTCGGCAATCGGGCCCGTCAGGTGAGCCTCGCGGCCGTCCTCGTCATGAAAGGCGTCGAACACGCCGAACGTCGTCGGCGAAAGCTTGAGCGCGAACCAGATCGGCGTCGTCGCCTCCTGGTTGGCCATTTCAAGGCCGGCCCGCAGGAATTGGGCGACCGCGGCCTCCTTGCCGGGCTTGGCTTCGAGGCGCGCGAAGAGTGCGAGTTTGACCATCGGAACTTCCTCCTGGAGCGTTTTCGAGCGAAACGGGGGCCGGTTCGCGTGAAGAAAACGCATTAAACGTTGAACAAGGATATGGAGCCCCGTTCCGATAGAATCGGAACGGAGATGGCTCCAGGCCGCGTGGGGTTTGAGCGATCGCGGCGGGCTCATGACTACGTCCGGAAGGGCGTTTCGCCCATTGTCAAGAACGACATTTTTGATATCAATGTTGCCAACATCGCCATTGCGAAGGCCAGCCTCATGAAGATCGACGTTCTTGCACTCAACGGTCTCTTCGACACCGGACTGTCGGCGGTGCTCGATGCGTTCGCCACCGCCAACGAACTGGCACAGGCGCAGGGCCTGGCCTCGGTGCGTTTCGACGTCTCGGTCGTCGGGCTGCGTCGGCAGGTTCACACGGGCCAGGGCCTCAACGTGCCGGTCGCACCGGCGCGCGATCGCGCAGCGCCCGATTGGGTGATCGTGCCCGCGATCGGCGAGAGAACTCCCGAGAAGCTGTGCGACGCACTGGGCAGACCCGAAGTGCGGGACGCCGCGCAACTGCTGAAGACGTGGGCCGAGGACGGCGCGCATGTCGCGGCGGCCTGCATCGGAACCTTCGTCGCCGCCGAAGCGGGCGTGCTCGACGGCGAAACCGCGACCACCACATGGTGGCTCGCGCCGTTCTTTCGCCAGCGCTATCCGCGCGTGCGGTTGGAGGACGAACGCATGCTGGTGCAGTCGGGCCGCGTGCTCACCTCTGGCGCCGCGCTCAGCCACATGGATCTGGCCCTGTGGCTCATCCGCCAGGCGAGCCCTTCGGTCGCCGCGATCACCGCGCGCTACTTGATCGTCGACTCGCGGCCCGCGCAGTCGGCCTACGCCATCATCGATCATCTCGCACATGCCGATCCCCTGGTTCATCGTTTCGAGAACTGGGCACGCGGCCGCCTTGCGCGCGGCTTCTCGCTGGACGAAGCGGCCCGCGCGACCGGCGCCAGCAAGCGCACGCTTGCACGCCGCATGTCCGAGGTTCTGGGCAAGACGCCGCTGTCCTATTTTCAAGACCTGCGCGTGGAGCGCGCGGTTCATCTCCTGCGCACGTCGAACGACGATGTGGAGAAGATCGCAGCCACCGTCGGCTACGCGGATGGAGTCACGCTGCGCAATCTTCTTCGCCGCAAGCTCGGCCGCGGCGTGCGCGAGCTGAGAAGCGAAGCCGCCGCTTGACGGACTGTTGAAGAACGGCGTGCGCCGTTCGAAGCCCGCATAGGTCGTTTACCGAACAGGTATTCGCCGAATAGGTGTTTGCCGAATATCGGACAGCAGCCGTTTCAGCTATGACATTAGCCGGATGGCACGGTGCGCGCGCCAGGTTGAAGCCGGCATCGCAGCTATTGGCCCGGCACGCAGCCGTGCTCGCCATGCCAGCGTTTTCCAGCATGCGTTTTCAGGTGAAGCGCGCGTCTTAGGCGCGCGACGAGACATGCCCGAATGGAGCCCCCATGGAGATTCCGGATATCGACACGCACGCCCTGCCATTGTCGTCGGAGCCGCGCGGCTTTGCCGTGGTCAAGCGCTCGGTCATGGTGGGAGGCCACAAGACCAGCGTCAGTCTCGAGGACGCCTTCTGGACCAGCCTGAAGGAGATCGCCGTCCGCAACAACATGTCGCTGTCCGGGCTTCTCATCACCATCGACCGGCACCGCAAGACCAGCAACCTGTCGTCGGCCATCCGGCTTTTCGTGCTCGATTACTTCCGGACGCGCGCGACCAGCCTGATGTTCATCGGCGAGCGCCAGATGGCATCGCCGGGCGAGCGAACGGAGATCGGAGCGCCATCATAGGCCGGGACGCCGGGCGGATGCGGCCGGCGGCGTGATCGCCAGCGGCGCGCGCGGCTTCGGCGTCGCGCCCGGTGCCGGCTTGATCTCGATCGGCGGCGGCAGCGGCGTTACATGCTGGCCGCCCGCCGGCATACCGGAAGCCTGCGGCGCACGTAGCTGTTGGGGCTGGCGGCGCGGGGCGGCACGGCGCGGATCGCCGTCGGGGGTCGGCGGCGGCGCGGCCGGCTGGGCGCCGGACTGAGCGGCAGGCTTCCCGATATTCGAGGTGCTGTCGTCAGGCGAGCCGGAGCGCGCGGGCGCCGTCTGCGTCCCTGTCTGTGGCGGCGACGGCGGTGCTTGCACCGGCGGCACCCGGTTGCGTTCCAGCGCCTCCAGCCGCCGCGTTTCCCGATCGATCGCCCGGATCGCGAGCCATGACGACAGTGCCGCGACATCGATCGTCGTCTGCAACCGCGCCGGCGTGCCGACCGAGAAGATGTCGACCGACGGATTTCCGGCGGCCTTGTCGCCCGTGACCGGCGTGAGGCTTGCGCGGATATCGACCTGATCGGCCGACACGTCGTAGCCGCCGGACACCACCACCTTCGCCCCGTCGGCGTTCAGCGTGGTCGCGCTCACGCTCAATCGCCCGTCCCGGAGATTGAACGGAATCTGCGCCGCATCGACGGTGAGATCACTCGCCGACAGTTTCGATTCCACAAGTGCCCTGAGTTGATCGTCGTTCCTGATTTCACCCTTGTCGCTGGCCGCGATGGCGGCATCGACCACGCCGGCATCGAGGCCGGCGATCCGCATCCGGTCGAGCGTCAGCGATCCGCTGCCTCCCAGGGTTCCGATCAGCCCGGTCGCGGTGCGGCCCTGGCCGCTCAGGGTCATCTGCATGCTGGCGCGCTGTGCCGGCAAGGCGAGCGACTTGTAATGCAGTGCCGTCCCGTCGACATGATCGAGTCGGACCTGCGCGTTCAGCGACAGCCCCAAATCCGAGGGCCGCGCGTCGAGCCCCCATCGCACCTCGCCGTTACCGATACGGCCCTTCATGTCGGCGAAGCGAAGCGACTGGCCGTCGTTGCGGATCACGCCGCTCAAGGGGCGCAATTCGAGGCCGCCGGGAAGCACGCCGCGCAGCGCCTGAAAGCCGAGCCGGCCATGCCAGCCTTTCAGCCATCCGTTTCCCAGCGGCGCCGAGGCGTCGCCGGTCGTGCCCAAGGCGATGCCGAGCGCTTGCGGCAGATCCAGCGATTCCATGCCGAACTCGCCATCGACGGCGACCTCGTCGCCCAGACCCAGCACAAGGCGGCCGCGAAGCCGCGTGCCGAGCAACCGGGCATCGACATCGCTGAACCGCAGTGTGTCGCCGGCAAGCACGACATGCGAAGACAGGCTCGCGTCCTTCGCCGCGGCGCCGGGTGAAGCGATCCTGAACAGCGGCGCGAGGTCGGCGCGCTTCACCTTGAGATCGACATCGGCCGCACGTTTGGCCTGCGCCAATGTCACGCTGCCCTTCAATTCGCCATCGACATCCGCGCCGGACAACGTGGCATGGACCCGCATCGGCGCATCCCATGCCCCCTCAATCGTCGCATCGAGTTTGGCAGGCCCGCTCACGGCGACGATGCGCGGCATATCGAGCGCGTCGAGCAGCGCCTCGCCACGCGGCGAGGCCAGGCTGGCATGGGCCTTCAACTCGCTTGGCGTGAGCGCGGCCAGGTCCGCGCCTCGCACGGCCTGCGCGGGAGACGTCGCCGCCACCGTGATGGTGCCGCTGATCTGCGGCATCGCGAGATCGAGCACGCCGCGCACCCGCGCCTGGTGAGGCGCCTTGCCGGGACCGACATCGAGCGCGAGCTTCAAGCTGGCGGCGTCCTTTTCGAAACCGGCAGGCGAGGTGATCCGCCCGACCAGGTCGGGCGCGAGGGGGCGCAACAGATCCGTCAACTGTCCGGCGGCACCGGCGGCCGTCAGCGTCAGCTTGCCGGTGGTCGTCAGGCGATCGAACGCGCCCGTGCCTTCGACCGTGGTGCCGCCGGGAGAGCCGATTCTGAGTTCCGTCAGCGTGACGAGCTTCGGATCGTAGCCGAGCTTGGCGACCAGCGGACGCAGATGCCGTCCCGACGACACCGCATCGGCAACGGTCAGCGCGAGGTGCGCGCGATCGGGCCACCCCGCCCGTGCCGGCGTGATGGCGCGCAGGAACGACGCGACCGCATCGAGGTCGAGGCGATCGGCGGTCAGGTCACCGTCGAATTCCGAGTCCCCGCTCAGTCCGCGCGCGAACAACGCGACCCGTCCGCGAAGCGACCCGCCGTCGATATCCGCCTTCATGTCCTCGGCGATGATCCGGTCCGCGGCGATGTCGAACCGTCCCTGCACCCGCAGCGGCTTGCGGAGTCGGTCGGCCCGCTCGGCGCCGCCGGCGATCCACGCGGCCAGCAGATCGGGATCCGCCGACCTGAGATCGAGGCTGGTGCGAACGCCCGACGACGAGTCCGACCTCGCCACCCCCTGCAGGCTGACCGTTGTCGATCCTGGCGCGCGAAACCGCGCGCGCGCCACGGCCCATGTGCCGTCGGCGAAGCGCAGCGCGCCGTCGATGTCCTGAAGGGGCCGCCCGCCGAGCATGACCTGCTCGGCCGTGATATCCAGCTCGGTCGGCAGAGGCGGGTTCGGAATCGTGGCGAGCAGCCCGGCCAGCCGCGTCGGCCACTGCATCGATCCGGCGGCATCGGGCTGTTTGGCCAGCATCCGGTCGGCATCGAGCTGCCGCGCCAGCAGCGCCCCCCGCAACCGCGGCGCGGCACCGAATCGGGCCGAGGCGCTGCCGGTCAGCCTCAGCGCAACGGCATCGGCGCCGAAGCTCACCTCCAGATGGTCGAACTGCGCGCCGGTCGGGGAAAGTTTCAGCTTCGAGACGATGCGCCAGGGCAACGCGGCATCGGCCTTCCCGTCCGTCGCGGCGAGGTGGCTGCCGAGAGCAAGCGTACCATCGAAACCCGGCATGCGGTCCCGCAGCGTGAGCACGCCGTCGACATCGATCGCGCTCCCCTTCTCGCCCCGATCCACCGCCAGATGCAGCCGCGTGCCGTCGGCATCGGCGCCCTGGCTGGTGGATATCCTGAACGGATAGCGCGCCCCCGCCCAGGTGAAGTTGCCATCGCCGCGGACCGATCCGGCCAGCGCCCGGACATCGCCGGAGAAGGCGATGTCGCTCAGCTCCAGCGTGGTGCGGCTCGCCGCGTCATGCAGCGCGACGCGGCCGGTGACATTGAGACGATCGATGGCAAGCGACCGCAGGGCCGGCACGCCGAACGAGGCCGGCCAATCGAGGCGTCCCCGCTGACCGAGTCCGAGGTCGAGCGACAGCCCGTTGACCGTGAGTTCGGTGGCGCGCCACTCGCCGCGCATCAGGGCGCCGAGGCTGAACGCGACGGCAAGCCTGTCCGCCCGCACCTTGCCGCGATCGTTGGGCCCGCCGACGACGACGGATTGCAATTGAAGCGACGGCGTCGGCAGCAGCCGCGCGTCCAGCGGACCCGATACGCGAACCTGGGTCCCGAGAACGCGGCTGGCCTCGGCCTCGAACTGCGGCCGGAACCGGCTCCAGTCGACGAAATACGGCCCGATCAACGCGGATAGCAGCGCAACGATAAAAGCAATCGCCAATCCGAGCAGCGTCGTCTGCACGGTCTCTCCCCTCAAGCACGACCTGACGCCACCAGCGACCGCGGCAACACGACAACGTCCATTCCCGTGACTGAAACCCGCGCTTCCGCCCGCAAGGTCCGCAAGGCTGACGTCGCATGAAAATAGCGCCGGACTGCCGTCATTTATAGCGGGAACTGCGGCAAAGTCACAGCCGGCTCAATCACGGCCGACTCTAATGACACTG
>JAGRLZ010000025.1 GCA_020441545.1 Xanthobacteraceae bacterium
AAGCCTGAGGACGCAAGCCTGAGGACGCAAGCCGGTCACGCCATGCGGGCCTGCTTCGGTTCCCTTCCGAAGACGGTCGCCCGAAGACGGTCGCCCGGAGACGGTCACCCCTGCATCGTCATCGCCCCGCATCGATGCCCGGTTCCGCCGCCCCTCATTCCGGCGAAACCTGCATGCGTCGTCGGATTCTTAACAGTCGGAATCCGGGGCGGCAACCGCGCGGGCCCCGGGAGCGGGGAGGGGTTGTGGACGGCATTCCGGGACCGACCGGCTCGCCGGCGCGCGGTTGTCCACAGTTCCCGCCCGAACGGCGGCCCCGTTAGGGTTAACAAATGGTTTACGTTGCCGGGCGGAGGGGGCCGGGCTTACCTCGCGGCAAGGTCCGCCTGAATCGGCGGGCGCGACGTGAGCCGGGAGGCCCCTCATGCGATCCATCACAGCGAATCGGGCATCGAACTGGACATCGAACTGGCGGCTGAGCACCTTCAACGGCCTGCTGATCGCGCTGTATTTCATCCCGGCCTGGACCCTTGCGGCGCTGCACATCGTGGTGTCGCCGGTGCGCGGTGTGTTCGAGCGGCCCAATGTCGCGGTGGCGATGTTCATCAGCGACGTCCTGCATACCTCGCCGCTGGCGACGGTGCGGCTGGCCTGGCTGCTGGCGCTCGGCAAGCTGACGGTGGTGGCGTTCTTCATCGCCTTCGCGGTGTTCGCGCTCCGCGCCGCGACCCGCAAGTCGGACAGTTGCGACGAGGCGCTGGCGATCGCGCTCGGCATGGCCAGCACCATCAGCTTCGGCAGCATGGTGTTCGCCGCCCAGGTCGGCGAGCGCGCCGCCCTGCAGCTTCACGCCACCGAACTCCTGCTGCTGATCGGCACCGCCATCGTGATGCTGGTCCAGGCGCCGCACGCGCCGGCGCGCGGCGACGATGCGGCACCCGCGCTATTCGAGCAGCCCCAGCTCCTGCACCACCGCTGACGCTTCCTTCACCGCGTGGTTGGCGGCCGGCACGCCGCAATAGATCGCCTGCTGCAGCAGGATTTCCTTGATGTCGTCGGGCGTGAAGCCACCCTCGCTCAGCGCCGAGCGGACATGGAGACGGAATTCGTCCCACTGGCCGAGCGCGACCATGGTGCCGATCACCAGCACGCGGCGCGTGCGCGCGTCGAAATGCGGCCGGGTCCAGATCTCGCCCCAGGCGTGGCGGGTGATGAGATCGATGAAATCGGCGTTGAAGGCGTTGCGGTTTTCGATCGACTTGTCGACCCAGGCATCGCCGAGCACCTTGCGGCGCATCGCCATGCCGTCGTCGCGGCGTTGCTGGTCGTCCATGGTTGAATCTCACATCAAATGAGCGAAGGGCGTGCCCCGGATGCAGCGCAGCGCGCCGGTTTCGGCGCGGTGCGCTGCTGAGCCGGGGCCGTATCGAAGCAGGGCCTTTGTCGCGGTCCCGGTTCTGCGAGGCGGCGCAAGGGCGCCGCATCGCGCCCGGGACATGGGTCATTGTTGCGTCAGGAAGCCGATCACCGCGTCGGTGAAGGCGTGCGGCTGCTCGACATTGGAGATGTGCGCGGCGTCGAGGATCGTCATGCTGGCGCCGGGGATGTGGCTGCGGATGTATTCGCCGGCCGCCACCGGCGTCGCCGGATCGTGCCGGCCCGCGATCACCAGCGTGGGGCGCGAAATCCTCGGCAGCAGGTCGCGCTGGTCCAGCGTGCGCAGCGCCTCGCAGCAGGCGAGGTAGCCTTCGACCGGCGAGGCCACCAGCATCGCCTTCATGCGCGCGGTGGCGTCCGGCTCGCGGGCGCGGAAATCCTCGGTCAGCCAGCCGGGCATGACGGCGTCGGCGACCGCCGCGATGCCGCCTTCCCTGACCGCCTTGATGCGGTTGTCCCAGTTGGTCGGGTCCGGATAGTGGCAACTGGTGTTGCACAGGATCAGCCTGTCGAAGCGGTCGGCGGCGTTGGCGCCGAGCCATTGCCCGACCATGCCGCCCATCGACAGGCCGCACCAGTGCGCCTTCTCGATGTTGAGGTCGTCGAGGATCGCCAGCACGTCGCGGCCGAACCGCTCCATCGTATACGGCCCCGGCGGCACGCCGGACTTGCCGTGGCCGCGGCGGTCGTAGCGGATGACGCGGAACAGCTTTGTCAGTTGCGGCATCTGCGGCTCCCACATCGCCATGGTGCAGCCGAGCGAATTCGACAGCATCAAAGTGGGGCCGTTGTCGCGGCCTTCGATGGCCACGTTCAACAGGCAGCCGTCGGCATCGATCATGGGCATTATGGTTTCTCCCAGTTCCTTGCAGTCATAACGTGTTGTCGTGTCCCGGGCGCGACGCAGCGTGCAACGCTGCATCGCAGAACCGGGACCGTCTCAAACACCGCGGTTGAAACGACCCCGGCTCTGCGGAGCGGCATTTCATGCCGCACCGCGTTCGGGGCACAAAATGATTCTCGACGGTTGCTAACGACCGTCATCGATCGCCGCCAGCAGCCGGTCGATCAGCGCCTGCGCGACGCCCTGGTAGCCCGCGGGGTCGAACAGCGCCGCCAGCCGGTCGGTGTCGAGATGTCCGGTGACGCGCGGGTCCGCCGCCAGCACATCGCGCAAATGGCGGCCGTCCGCTACGGCGCGCCGCGCCGCGTCCTCGACCAGGCGATGCGCGTCGCTTTTGCCGATCCGGTCGGCCAGCGCCATGGTCACGGCCTCGGCCATGACGAGGCCGCCGGTTGCGTCGAGATTCGTGCGCATCCGTGTCGCATCGACCTCGAGCCCCTCGGCGAGATCGGCGACGGCGGCGAGCGCGCCCGAGGCGACCAGCATCAGGGTCGGCAGCGTCGGCCATTCCGCGTGCCACGGCCCGGCGCTGCGCTCGTGCTCCTGCACCTGCGCGGCGAAGATCGTCGCGGCCAGGTTCGGCGCCATGGTCGCGGCCGCGAGCGCGGCGGCCGAGGCCACCGGGTTGCGCTTGTGCGGCATGGTGGAGGAGCCGCCGCGTCCCGGGCCCGCCGGCTCGAAGGCTTCGCCGACATCGGTCTGCATCAGCAGCGACACGTCGCGCGCGATCTTGCCGCAGGTGCCGGTCAGGATCGCCAGCACCGCCGCAACGTCCGCGATGCGGTCGCGATGGCTGTGCCACGGCGCGTCCGGCAGCGGCAGGTCGAGTTCGCGCGCCAGCCCTTCGGCGACTTTGAGGCCGTCGCCGCCGAGCGCGGCGAGGGTGCCGGCGGCGCCGCCGAATTGCAGCGCCAGCGCGCTTGTGCGCGCGGCCTTCAGGCGGTTGCGCGCGCGGTGCAGGGCGGCGGCGTATTCGGCCAGCTTGAGGCCGAACGGCATCGGCAGCGCGTGCTGGAGCCAGGTGCGCGCCACCGTGAGCGTGGCGCGATGGCGGTCCGCCTGCGCGGCGAAGCCGGCGATCGCGCGGTCCAGCGCCGGCAGCAGCGCGTCGATCCCCGCGCGCAGGGTCAGCATGGTGGCGGTGTCGATGATGTCCTGGCTGGTCGCGCCCCAATGGACATAGCGCGCCGCCTCCGCGTCGGCCTTGGCGACCTCCGCGGTCAGCGCCTTCACCAGCGGGATCGCCAGGTTGCCGGCGCGGGTCGCGGCCTGCGCCAGCGCCGCGATGTCGTAGCGCCCGGCGCGGCAGGCGTCCCGGATCGGCCCCGTGGCGGCGTTCGGGATCACGCCGGCGGCAGCCTCCGCGCGCGCCAGCGCCGCCTCGACATCCAGCATGTGCTGGAGGAAGGCCGCGTCGTCGCACACCGCGCGCATGGCGGCGCTCGACAGCATCGGGGCAAGCAGGGGGGAAAGCGACGTGGTCATGCGGTTGCGACCCTAATCCGCCAGGGGCGGCGATGCCAATCCCCGCCGCGCGTCGGGGTTTGTCTATCCGCCGATGGTCCTCTTTTATTTGCGGCCGGGCGGCGCTACTTGAAAGCGCAGCGAATTGGCGAATGCAGACCGGCGGGAGGCAGAATTCATGGCCATGACGATGAACGGTGAAGTCCAGCTTGCTGCTCCGCGCGAGGTGGTCTGGGATAAGCTCAACGATCCGGAGGTGTTGAAAGCCTGCATTCCCGGCTGCGAGGAGCTGGAGAAGACCGAGGACGAAGGCTTCCGCGCCGTCGCCAAGATCAAGATCGGCCCGGTTTCGGCCCGCTTCAAGGGACGGGTCACGCTCAGCGACCTCGATCCGCCGAACGGCTACCGGATCAGCGGCGAGGGCGAGGGTGGCGTCGCCGGCTTCGCCAAGGGCAGTGCCGCCGTCGGCCTCGCCGACAAGGATGGCGGCACGCTGCTCAGCTACAACGTCGAGGCGCAGATCGGCGGCAAGCTGGCGCAGCTCGGCCAGCGCCTCATCAACGGCTCGGCCAAGAAACTCGCCGACGAGTTTTTCTCCAAGTTTACCGGCGTCGTGCAGGGCTGAGCCGGGCGCGGACTGCTGAAAATGTCTCCGGCCGTCATTCCGGGGCGCACCGGCGGTGCGAACCCGGAATCTCGCAACACGGATTTTCGTCGCGTTTTTTCGGATTCCGGATCGCCGCGTAAGCGGCGTCCGGAATGACGACGGAGCATTTTTCGGCAGCCTGTTAGCGCGGGCGCATTCCGCCGCGGTCCCGCGCGAATCAACTTGCCGTGTCCGGCGCGGCGGCGACGGCGATGCGATCGACCCTTGCGCGGCGCGGGCTTTGTTGCGGTTGCGAACGCCGCCGGTTGCCCAATCCCCGTGCGTCATCATATGATGCCGGCGCAAATCGATAATAAGAAACCCGCGCGGCGCGTCATGCGGCGCGGATGGCAGAGAGGGCTTATGGCCAGGATTTCTCTCATCGTGAACGGCGATCCGGTGACCGCCAACGTCGATCCGCGCACGCTGCTGGTGCAGTTTTTGCGCGAGAACCTGCATCTCACCGGCACTCATGTCGGCTGCGATACCTCGCAATGCGGCGCCTGCGTCGTGCATCTCGACGGCAAGGCGGTGAAGTCCTGCACCACGCTGGCGGTGATGGCGGACGGCGCCGAGGTCACCACCATCGAAGGGCTGGCGGCGGACGGTGCGCCGCTGCATCCGATGCAGGAGGCGTTCCGCGAACATCACGGCCTGCAATGCGGTTTCTGCACCCCCGGCATGATTATGACGGCGGTCGATATGGTGCGCCGCAAGGGCCACGATCTCGACGACCACACCATCCGGGAGGAGCTGGAAGGCAACCTGTGCCGCTGCACCGGCTATCAGAACATCGTGGCCTCGATCGCCGCCGGCGCCCGGGCGATGGCCCAGTCCGACCCCGCCTGATTCCTGACTTCCTTCCGAAGGACGGCCCATGTACGAATTCAAGTATCATCGCCCGGCGACCGTGCGGCAGGCCGCGAACCTCCTCGCCAAAAACGAGGATGCCAAGCTGATCGCGGGGGGCCATACGCTGGTGCCGGTGATGAAGCAGCGGCTCGCGGCGCCGCCGCATATCGTCGACCTGTCGCGCATCGACGGGCTCAATGGCATCGAACTGAAAGGCCGCGCGCTGGTGATCGGCGCCACCGCGAAACATGCCGAGGTCGCGGAGTCGGCGACCGTGGGCGAGGCGATTCCGGCGCTGGCCGAACTGGCCGCGATGATCGGCGACCCGGCGGTGCGCCATCGCGGCACCATCGGCGGTTCGATCGCCAACAACGATCCGACCGCGGATTATCCCGCGGCGTGCCTGGCGCTGGATGCCACCATCGTCACCAACAAGCGGCGCATCAAGGCCGACGATTTCTTCCAGGGCCTGTTCACAACCGTGCTGGAGCCGGACGAGATCGTCACCCGTGTGATGTTTCCGCTGCCGAAGAAGGCGGCCTACCAGAAATTCCGCAACCAGGCGTCGCGCTATGCGCTGGTCGGCGTGTTCGTGGCGCGGCGGCCGTCCGAGGTCCGTGTCGCCGTCACCGGCGCCGGCTCCGACGGCGTTTTCCGGGTGCCGTCGTTCGAGGAGGCGCTGAAGAAGCGGTTCTCGCCCAAGGCGCTCGATGGCCTGATCGTTTCGCCTGACGACCTCAACAGCGACCTGCACGGCAGCGCCGAGTATCGCGCGCACCTGGTCGGCGTGCTGGCGCGCCGCGCGGTCGACGCCGCCAACAACCGGGCGTAGTTTTTTATTCGCGATGGAGACGCCGTTCATCGTGCCCGGACGTGATCCGGGCATCCGGTCCGGCGTCCACACAACTTGTTCCGCGTGCGTGCAGACGGGCATCATTCGATGAGCAAACCTCAAAGTGTCCCCGACTCGGTCGATGCCACGCTCGATCTTCTGAAGTCGCACGACTATTTCGCCGAGCGCTCGCTGGCGACGGTGGTGTTCCTGTCGCTGCGGCTCGGCCGCCCGCTGTTCCTGGAAGGCGAGGCCGGCGTCGGCAAGACCGAGATCGCCAAGGTGCTGGCCGCAGCCCTCGGCCGCAACCTGATCCGCCTGCAATGCTACGAGGGGCTCGACGTCGCCTCCGCCGTCTACGAGTGGAACAGCGCGGCGCAGATGATCGCGATCCGCCTTGCGGAGGCGACCGGCGAATCCGACCGCGAGCAGTTGTCCCACGACATCTTCGACGAACGCTATCTCATCAAGCGGCCGCTGCTGCGCGCGCTGGAGCCGGATGTCGCCGGGGCGCCGGTGCTGCTGATCGACGAACTCGACCGCGCCGACGAGGCGTTCGAGGCGTATCTTCTGGAAATCCTCAGCGACTTCCAGGTCACGATCCCCGAACTCGGCACCATCAAGGCGCCGCATCCGCCGATCGTGATCGTCACCTCGAACCGCACCCGCGAGATCCACGACGCGCTCAAGCGCCGCTGCCTCTATCACTGGGTCGATTATCCGTCCGCGACGCGCGAACTGGCGATCGTGAAATCGCGCGTGCCGGGCATTTCCGCCAAGCTCTCGCAGCAGGTGGTGCGCTTCGTGCAGGCGCTGCGCGACCAGGATTTCTACAAGAATCCGGGCGTCGCCGAGACCATCGACTGGGCCACCGCGCTGACCCAGCTCGACGCCCGCTCGCTGACGGCGGACGTGGTCGGCGATACGCTCGGCGCCCTGCTGAAATATCAGGACGACATTGCCAGGATGCAGGGCGGCACCCTGCAGAAGGTTTTGAAGGAAGCCGTCGACGATATATAACGCTGGAACAACGCTTGGCCGACGTCTCCGGAACGCGGATCGGGATCGATAATTGGCCGCGGTTGTCCTAGCGCCGTCATCGCCGGGACAGAGGCGGAGCAAAGCGGTGCCGTTCTTCGAACGGCTATGCCCGGCCATGACGAAAAGAAGCAATGCTGGAATGCTCGCGGAACAAGGCCCCTCATGCCCACGCCTGAGCCCGTCACCGGATTGATCGCCGACAACGTGGTCGGTTTTGCGCGCGCGTTGCGCGCGGCGGGCGTTCCGGTCGGGCCGGGGGCGGTGATCGACGCGCTGAAGGCGCTGCGGCTGGTCGACATCGGCAACCGCGCCGACGTGTTCGCGACGCTGGAGGCGATTTTCGTCACCCGCCGCGAGCACCGGCTGATCTTCGCGCAAGCCTTCGACCTGTTCTTCCGCCCCGCCGACGAGTGGAAGAACATGCTGGACTCGGTGCCGCTGCCGGATCACGCCAGGCCGACCCCGCCGCCGGCATCGCGCCGCGTGCAGGAGGCGCTGGCGCCGCAATCGCCCGGCGAAACCGTGCAGCAGCCCGAGGAGCAGGAGATCCGGTTGTCGGTCTCCGATCGCGAGATCCTGCAGAAGAAGGATTTCGCGCAGATGAGCGCGGCGGAGATCGCGCGGGCGACCCGCGCGATCGCCGACATGAAGCTGCCGCAGGCCGAAATGCGCACCCGCCGTTTCGCCCCCGATGCGCGCGGCCGCAAGCTCGACCTGCGCCGCACCCTTCGCGCCAGCCTGCGTTCCGGCGGCGAGATCGTCGACCTGCGCCATCTGGGCCGCATCGACCGGCCGTCGCCGATCGTGGCGCTGCTCGATATCTCCGGCTCGATGAGCGAATACACCCGGCTGTTCCTGCATTTCCTCCATGCCGTCACCGATGCCCGCAAGCGGGTCTCGGTGTTCCTGTTCGGCACCCGGCTCACCAACGTGACGCGCGCCTTGCGGATGCGCGATCCCGACGAGGCGCTGGCGAGCTGTTCGTCGACGGTGCAGGACTGGGCCGGCGGCACCCGGATCGCCACCTCGCTGGAGACCTTCAACAAGCTGTGGGGCCGCCGCGTGCTCGGGCAGGGCGCCATCGTGCTTCTGATCTCCGACGGGCTCGAGCGCGAGGCGGATTCGCGGCTCGCCTTCGAGATGGACCGGCTGCATCGCTCCTGCCGCCGCCTGATCTGGCTCAACCCGCTGCTTCGCTACAGCGGGTTCGAAGCCAAGGCGCAGGGAATCCGAATGATGCTGCCCTATGTTGACGAATTCCGGCCGGTTCATAACCTGGACTCGATGGAAGATCTCATCGCCGCGCTGTCGGCGCCGCCATCGCCGCGGCGCGATGCCGTCCGCCCTGCGGCCTGAACGAAAAGAGGTTCGCCATGCTCGATCGCAACGAGGACATTCTGCAAGCCGCCGAGGACTGGAAGAAGGAAGGCCGCGGCGTGGCGCTGGCCACCGTGATGGAAACCTGGGGCTCGGCGCCGCGTCCGGCCGGCTCCAATCTCGTCATCAACGATGAGGGCACGTTCCTCGGCTCGGTTTCGGGCGGCTGCGTCGAAGGCGCGGTGGTCACCGAGGCGCTTGACGTGATCGCCTCCGGCGAGCCGAAGATGCTGGAATTCGGCGTCGCCGACGAGACCGCGTGGAATGTCGGGTTGTCCTGCGGCGGCACCATCCGCGTCTTCGTCGAGAAGGTCGGGTAGGGCATCGTGAAACTCGAAACGCTGGAGCAGATCAATATCGAGCGTGCCGCGCGGCGGCCGGTCTTCGTCGTCACCGATGTCGCGAGCGGAGAGCAGCGCCTGGTGAAGGCCGCCGATCTCGCCGCCGATCCGTTGCGCGAGGAACTGGCGAAGCAGCTCCGCATGGGCAGGAGCGCGATGATCGAGGCGGACGGCCGGAAGCTGTTCGTCAACGTCCATGCGCCGACCGCGCAACTGGTCGTCATCGGCGCGGTGCATATCAGCCAGGCGCTGGTGCCGATGGCGCGCGCGCTGGGCTATGACGTCACCGTGGTCGATCCGCGCACCGCGTTTGCCAGTCCCGAGCGCTTTCCGGACGTGCCGCTGATCGCCGAATGGCCCGACGAGGCGCTGCCCAGGCTCAATGTCGACCGCTTCACCGCCTTCGTCGCGGTGACGCACGATCCGAAGATCGACGATCCGGCGCTGCTGCACGCCTTCAAATCCGGCTGCTTCTATATCGGCGCGCTGGGCTCGCGGAAGACCCATGCCAGACGCGTCGAGCGGCTGAAGGCGCAAGGCGCGAGCGACGCCGAGATCGCCAGCATCCATGCGCCGATCGGCCTTGCCATCGGCGCGGTGTCGCCAGGCGAGGTCGCGGTGTCGATCATGGCGGAAATCACCGCCGCGCTGCGGCTGCCGAAAGCGGGTGCGCCGTGAAATTCGGACCCGCGACACCCGACGAGGCGATCGGCGGCGTGACGGTGCATACGCTGCGGCAGGGGTCGTTCGTGCTGAAGAAAGGCACCACCGTCGGCCCGGCGGAAGCCGAGGCGCTGAAGGCCGCCGGCGTCGCGCAGGTGGTGGTGATCCGGCTCGAGGACGGCGACGTCTCCGAGGACGTCGCCGCCGCCGACATCGCGCGCGCCATCGCCGGCGATGGCGTGACGGTCGAGCGCGCCTTCACCGGCCGCGCCAACCTGTTCGCCGGACGCGCCGGCATCCTGGTGATCGATCGCGCGGCGGTGGATCGCATCAACACCGTCGACGAGGCGATCACCTTCGCGACGCTGCCGGCCTTCAAGCCGGTGGTGGAAGGCGAGATGATCGCCACCGTGAAGCTGATCCCGTTCGGCGTCGAGGGCCGCCTGCGCGATGCCGCCGTTGTGGCTGCCGGGCGCGATGCCCTGCACGTCGCGCCCTATGTCATCAAGCGGGTCGGCGTGGTCTCCACCATCCTGCCCGGGCTGGCGCCGAAGGTGATCGACAAGACGCTGCGCGTCACCGCCGAGCGGCTGGCGCCGGCCGGCGCCAGGATCGTGGTCGAAAAGCGCGTGCCGCATGACGAGACCGCGCTGGCCGCCGCGATCGCCGAGATCCTCGCGCGCGACAACGTCGAGATGGTGATCGTGTTCGGCGCCTCCGCCATCGCCGACCGGCGCGACGTGATCCCGGCGGCGATCGTCGGCAACGGCGGCGTGGTCGATTATTTCGGCATGCCGGTCGATCCCGGCAACCTGCTGCTGATGGGCCGCGCCGGCGGTCGTCCGGTGCTCGGCGCGCCGGGCTGCGCGCGCTCGCCGGTGGAGAACGGATTCGACTGGGTGCTGATGCGGATGCTGGCCGGACTCGAGGTCGCGCGGTCCGACATCGTCGGCTTCGGCGTCGGGGGACTCTTGATGGAGATCGTGACGCGGCCACAGCCGCGCGTGCCGGACGCCGCGCCCGCGTGCGACGGCAAGGTCGCCGCCGTGGTGCTGGCGGCGGGCCGCTCGACGCGGATGGGCGGCCCCAACAAGATGCTGGCGGAGGTCGGCGGCCGGCCGCTGGTGCGCATTGTCGCCGAGCAGGTGCTGGCCTCGAACGCCGCGCCGGTGATCGTGGTCACCGGCCATCAGGCGACGGACGTCGAGAAGGCGCTTGACGGCCTCGACGTCACCTTCGCGCATAATCCGGATTTCGCCAGCGGGCTCGCCGGCTCGGTGAAGGCCGGTATCGCGGCGATGCCGGAGGCGGCGAGCGGCGCGCTGATCGCGCTCGGCGACATGCCGATGATCGACGCGCAACTGATCGACAGGATGATCGCGGCGCTGGCGCCGGAGCAGGGCGGCCTGGTCGTGGTGCCGGTCAGCGGCGGCCGGCGCGGCAATCCGGTGCTGTGGTCGCGGCGTTTCTTCGGCGAATTGATGAAGCTCGACGGCGATGTCGGCGGGCGCCACATCATCGACCAGCACGGCGAGGCGGTGGTCGAGGTGCCGGCCGAGGGCAACGGCGCCTTCCTCGATATCGACACGCCGCAGGCGCTGGAAGTGGTGCAGCGCGCCGCCGCCGGCCGGCCGGTCGCGCCCAATTCGGGCGCGGGCGGTTAGGGCGGAATGGGCATAAGTTGAGCCGTCGTTGCGAGCGAAGCGAAGCAATCCAGTTTTTGACCATCTCTGGATTGCCTCGTCTCTTTCGCTCCTCGCAATGACAGGAGAAATCCGTTCACCAACTGGAAACACCCGCCCGCTAGATTGAGCCTTTGATTGAAACTTGGATTGAATCTTGCGGGGGCAGGGAATGCGGCTGTGGGGAGTTGCCGCGCGGTGTTGCGCGATTATGACGTTTGCTTCGGCGGCTTTCGCGTTGGCGACGACGGTTCTAGCGTTGGCGACGACGGTTCTAGCGTTGGCGACGACGGTTCTAGCGTTGGCGACGCCTGCCGATGCGGCCGGCGCGTTCGCGGTCGGCCGCTGCGGCGCTTACGGCCAGGCGTTCGACTATGCGACATCGAAGGCCGCGATCGCGGCCGCGCGCCGGAAATGCACCGGCAAATGCGAGACGGTGACGATGTCGCGCGCCTGCGCGGCGCTGTCGATCGACATGACCAACCCGTGCGGCGCGCACGGCTATGCGGTGACGCCGCGCATCTCCACCGCGCTCAACACCGCCACGCGCAAGTGCTACGAGTTCGGCGGCAAGGAATGCGTGATCCGCGCCTGGGCCTGCGACGCCCGCGGCTGACCGGCCGGTTCGCAATCGCCGGCATCATGTCCTATGGTCGGGGCCCATGAAGGAGCCGACCAATGACGCGTGACTTTGTTGCCGGCGATTATCGATTCATTCCGGCGGTGTTTCAGTTCTCCAGCGGCGTCGCGGCGCTGCCCGGCCACGAGATCGTGCGGGTCCGGTTTTCCGAGCCGCTGCCGCTGGCGGACGGATTCGCGCGCGCCGCCGAACTGATCCGCGCGGAGGGGCGGCCGCTGACCGCGTTCTGCGCCTGCGAGTTGCGCTCGCCGGCGGCGTTCAGCGAAGCGGGCTTTCGCGCCTTCAACGCGCATTACGTCAAGACCCTGGCCGAATGGGGCATCTTCGACGGCGCGGTCAATCCGGTGGCGCGCAGCAATGTGTGCCCGGAGATCGACCCGCCGCGCGAGCCGTCGTTCCACGCCTTCTCCTTCACCCGCCCGAAGGCGGACGGCGCGCCGACATTCGTGATTGCCGGCGGTGCCGAGGCGCGCGGCGGCGACGGCCCTTACGCCGAGCGCATCGTGCGCTATCGCGACGCCAGCGCCGGCGCGTTGCGGGAGAAGATCGGCTTCGTCGTCGGCGAGATGGCGCGCCGCATGGCGCTGTTCGAGGCCGACTGGGCGGGCAGCACCGGCGTGCAGATCTACACGATACACGATTTCCATGCATTCGCCGCCGACGAACTGGTGCGGCAGGGCGCGGGGCGCTTCGGCATGACCTGGCACTATGCGCGGCCGCCGGTGATCGATCTCGAATACGAGATGGATTGCCGCAGGGTGATGACCGAGCTTGTGATCTGACCGCGGCGCGGGCCGGCATTTGCAGTGGCGCGGCGGCATCCCTACATCAGTCGCAGCACCTTGTTCGGTTTCTTTTGGCGCGGTTCGCGCCAGCATCGATATGCGGAGCCATGAATGGCGGAGTTGCATGCGGATGTCGTGGTTCTCGGCGCCGGCATGGTGGGCGTCAGCGCGGCGCTGCACCTGCAGGCGCGCGGGCGCGATGCCGTGCTGTTCGACAAGCACGGCGAGGCCGGCGAGGAGACCAGCTACGGCAATGCCGGACTGATCGAGCGCGCCTCCGTCTTTCCCTACATGTTTCCGCGCGACCTGCCGCACATCCTGCGCTACGCCTTCAACCGCTCGACCGAAGCGCATTACCACCTCGACGCGCTGCCGGCGGTGCTGCCGTGGCTGTGGCGCTACTTCCGCGCCTCGTCGCCGGCGGGCGCGATGCGCACGGCGCGCGCCGCGCTGCCGCTGATCGAGCGCAGCCTGGCCGAGCACGAGGCGCTGGTCGCGGCCGCCGGCGTGCCGGACCTGCTGCGCCGCACCGGCTGGATCAAGCTGTTCCGCACCGAGGCCAGCCTGGCGGCCGGCGTCGCCGAGTTGCAGCGCGCGCAAGCCTTCGCCGGCGTCGAGGCCGATGTGCTCGACCGGCCGGGCGTGTCCGCGCGCGAGCCGCACCTGGCGGAGGTCTTCACCGGGGCGATCCACTGGCGCGCGCCGGCCTTCGTTCCCGATCCCGGCGCGCTGGCCAAAGCCTATGCGCGGCTGTTTCGCGATCGCGGCGGACGCTTCCTGGCGGGCGATGCGCGCACGCTCGACAAGGACGGCACCGGCTGGCGCGTCCGCGCCGCCAATGGCGATGCGGTGACTGCGCCCGACATCGTCGTGGCGCTGGGGCCGTGGTCCGACATCGTCTACGACGCGCTGGGCTACCGGATTCCGCTCGGCATCAAGCGCGGCTATCACATGCACTTCGCGCCGAAGGGCAATGCGGTGCTGAATCACCCGCTGCTCGATGCCGACCGCGGTTATCTGCTGGCGCCGATGAATCGCGGCATCCGCCTCACCACCGGCGCCGAATTCGCCCGCCGCGATGCGCCGCCGACGCCGGTGCAACTGGCCCGCGCGCTGCCCGAGGCGCGGCGGCTGTTTCCGCTCGGCGAAGCCGTCGACGACGCGCCGTGGATGGGCCGGCGGCCCTGCCTGCCGGACATGCTGCCGGTGATCGGGCCGGCGCCGCGCCACGCCGGAATCTGGTTCGATTTCGGCCACCAGCATCATGGGCTGACGCTCGGCCCCGCCACCGGGCGGCTGCTGGCCGAGATGATGACCGGGGAAACCCCGTTCGCGGACCCGGCGCCCTTCAGCGTGACGCGCTTCGGTTAACCGCGAGTCCAAAGTCGGTCTTGCGGGGCGGCGATGGTGCCGGCATGAGGCTTGCGTCCCGCTGGCGAGGCGATAGTGTTGGCATGTTTCGCGATGCTCGGAAGGGGCGTTCGAAGCTATTCTGGAGCCGCGATATGAAGATTACCATCGAAGTCGATTGCACCCCGCTCGAAGCCCGCGAATTCATGGGCCTTCCTGACGTCCAGCCGATGCAGGCCGCGATGATGGACAAATTCCAGCAGCGCATGATGGAGAACATCGACAAGTTCTCGCCGGATGCGATCATCCAGAGCTGGTTCACCTTCGATCCGAAGATCGCCGAACGCTTCCAGAGCATCTTCGCCAGCATGACGGGGCTCGGCTCCGGCCGGAACAGCGACAAGAAATAGCCGGCCCGGCCTGTCCCGGACATCGTCCCGTTTCCCGATCCTGTCTCCCGGTCCTGTCTCCCGGTCCCGGGTCATGGTGCGGCCTGGGTTATAGTCTGGATCAGGCGCTGCGCGGGACGCCCGGCGCCGCTGTGGCGGTCTCGCAGGGCGGTATTATAGGGTGCGCGATCGTGTCGCGGATGCGCGGGCTCCGCGAAGGTTGTGCCTGAACGATTGTCGTTGCCAACGGCCGGTAAAAGCAGGCACAATCGTAAGCTGTATGCCGCGTCAGCGATGCGGTCCAGAACGTCGCCAAGACGTCGATCGATCTTGTTTGGGGAGGGGCGCGTGCGAGCGTGCAACGGTTGTCCTCACCGGACAACGTCGTGTCTGACATTCATGTCGTGTCTGACATCCATTCCGTTTCCCGATGTAGCCGCATGCCTTGCGCGCGGTCCGTTCGCGCGTGCCCTTGTGCGGCCGTGCGGCGGCCTCGCCGGGGCCGGCGAGGAGTGCTGAATGATCGAAATGCCCCCGCTGCAATTCGCGCAGACCAACGGAATCCGCATGGGCTACTACGAGGCGGGTCCGCAATCGGACGCGCCGCCGATGGTGCTGTGCCACGGCTGGCCCGAACTCGCATTCTCGTGGCGGCACCAGATCAAGGCGCTGAGCGAGGCCGGCATCCGGGTCATCGCGCCGGACCAGCGTGGCTACGGCGCCACCGACCGGCCCGAGGCGGTGGAGGCTTACGACCTCGAACAGCTTACCGGCGACCTGGTCGGCCTGCTCGATCACCTGAATATCGACAAGGCGATTTTCGTCGGCCACGACTGGGGCGGATTCGTCGTCTGGCAGATGGCGCTGCGGCATCCGTCGCGCGTTGCCGGCGTGATCGGCGTCAACACGCCGCATGCCGATCGCGCGCCGATGGATCCGATCGCGCTGTTCCGCAAGCGGTTCGGCGACAGCATGTATATCGTGCAGTTCCAGGATCCGGCGCGGCATCCCGACCGCATCTTCGGCGGCAAGGTCGCCGAGACGTTCGACTTCTTCATGCGCAAGCCGCTTCCGCGCAAGAATAGGGAGCCCCGCAAGGACGACGGCGCCGCCGATCCGCCCACCGCCGGCGTCGGCGCATCGCCGGCGCTCAACATGGCGTTTCCGCAGATGGTCGCCGGATACGACCCCAAAGTCGATCCGCGCCCGACGATCCTGTCGCCGGAGGAAATGAAGGTGTTCGTCGATACGTTCGGCCGCACCGGGTTCACCGGCGGCATCAACTGGTATCGCAACATGAGCCGCAACTGGGAGCGCGCCGCGACGCTCGATCATACCGTGCGGGTGCCGTCGCTGATGATCATGGCCGAGAACGATGCGGTGCTGCCGCCATCGTCCGCCGACGGCATGGAGAAGATCATTCCCGATCTCGAGAAATACCTGGTGCGCGACAGCGGCCACTGGACCCAGCAGGAGCAGCCCGATGAAGTGAGCGACAAGCTGATCGAGTGGCGGCGGCGGAGATTCGGGTGAACGGCATCGTGGGACTGCGGCCGGAAAAGGAGGCCAGCCCATCAAGGATGTGGACGGCCGGAATCTTCGTCATTGCGAGCCAACGGGTCCGCGCAAGCGCGGCCCGATGACAGGCTCCGCGAAGCGATCCGGCAATTGAACGAAAGACTGGACTGCTTCGGGGCTCGTGCTCCCCGCAACGACGAATAGAGCTAACGAGGGATATTCCATCATGACATCGACGAATCCGTTGGACCCGATTCCGCATCCGCCGAAAAAGCCGGTGGTCGGTAACATGCTGTCGATCGATTCGACCGCGCCGATCCAGAACCTGGTGCAGCTCGCCAGGGAGCTCGGGCCGATCTACTGGCTCGACATGATGGGCGCGCAGATGATCGTCGTCTCCGGGCACGACCTGGTCGATGAACTGTGCGACGAGAAGCGGTTCGACAAGTCGGTGCGCGGCTCGCTGCGCCGGGTGCGGACGATCGCCGGCGACGGCCTGTTCACCGCCGACACCAAGGCCCCGAACTGGGGCAAGGCGCACAACATCCTGCTGCAGCCGTTCGGCAACCGCGCGATGCAGTCCTATCATCCGAGCATGGTCGATATCGCCGAGCAGCTCGTGAAGAAGTGGGAGCGGCTCAACGCCGACGAGGAAGTCGACGTCGTCCACGACATGACCGCGCTGACGCTCGACACCATCGGGCTGTGCGGCTTCGACTATCGCTTCAACTCGTTCTATCGCCGCGACTATCATCCGTTCGTCGAGGCATTGGTGCGCTCGCTCGAAACCATCATGATGACGCGCGGCCTGCCGCTCGAAAAACTGTGGATGCAGAAGCGCAACCGCGATCTGGTCGCCGATGCCGCCTTCATGAACAAGATGGTGGACGACGTGATCGCGGCGCGGCGCGGCGGCGGCGATTCCGAGGCCAACAAGGACATGCTCAACGCCATGCTCACCGGCGTCGACAAGGTGACCGGCGAGCAGCTCGACGACGTCAACATCCGCTTCCAGATCAACACGTTCCTGATCGCCGGCCACGAGACCACCAGCGGCCTGTTGTCCTACGCGATCTACGCGATGCTCAAGCATCCCGACGTAATGAAGAAAGCCTATGAGGAAGTCGACCGCGTGTTCGGCGGCGACCTCGACGTGCGGCCGACCTATCAGCAGGTGTCGCAACTCACCTACATCACGCAGATCCTGAAAGAGTCGCTGCGGCTGTGGCCGCCGGCGCCGGCCTTCGCCGTCTCGCCGTATCAGGACGAGGTGATCGGCGGCAAGTACAAGCTCCGCAAGGGATCGTTCGTCCTGCTGCTGGCGGCGGCGCTGCATCGCGATCCGTCGGTGTGGGGGCCGAACCCGGACGCGTTCGATCCGGAGAATTTCAGCCGCGAGGCGGAAGCCAAGCGTCCGGTCAATGCCTGGAAGCCGTTCGGCAACGGCCAGCGCGCCTGCATCGGCCGGGGCTTCGCGATGCACGAGGCGGCGCTTGCGCTCGGCATGATCCTCCAGCGCTTCAAGCTGATCGATCACAATCGCTATCAGCTGCACCTGAAGGAAACGCTGACGATCAAGCCGGAAGGCTTCAAGATCAAGGTGCGTCCGCGTCTTGACAGCGGGCGCACCAGCAAGGGGCCGGCGGCGGCCGCCGCGACGGCGAAGTCCGCGGCGCCCGCGGCGCAGGCGCGCGCGCGGCCCGGCCACAACACGCCGCTACTGGTGCTGTACGGCTCCAACCTCGGCACCGCGGAGGAGCTTGCCACCCGCATCGCCGACCAGGCTGAGGTCAACGGTTTCGCCACCCGGCTCGCGCCGCTCGACGAGACGGTCGGCGAATTGCCGAAGGAGGGCGGCGTGCTGATCTTCTGCGCTTCTTACAACGGCGCGCCGCCCGACAACGCGACGCAGTTCGTGAAGTGGCTGCAAGGCGACCTGCCGAAGGACGCCTTCGCCGGCGTCAAATACGCGATCTTCGGCTGCGGCAACAGCGACTGGGCGGCGACCTACCAGTCGGTGCCGCGCCTGATCGACGAGCAACTCGCGGCCCATGGCGCGGCCAACGTGTTCGAGCGCGGCGAGGGCAATGCGCGCGAGGATCTCGATGGCCAGTTCGAGTCCTGGTACGCCAAGCTCGGCCCGGCCGCGGTGAAGGCCCTCGGCATCGACGCCAGGTTCAGCCGCAGCGCCGACGATGCGCCGCTGTACCAGGTCGAGCCGGTGGCGCCGACGGTGGCGAACACCGTCGCCAGTCTCGGCGGCGCGGTGCCGATGAAGGTGCTGTCCAGCGCCGAATTGCAGAATCGCACGGGCCCCAACGCGTCCGACCGCTCGACGCGGCACGTCGAGGTGGAATTGCCGGCCGGGGTGAGCTATCGCGCTGGCGATCACCTCAGCGTCATCCCGCGCAATGCCCCGACGCTGGTCGATGCCGTGGCGCGCCGCTTCGGTTTCCAGCCGACCGACCAGGTCCGGTTGCAGGTGCCGCAAGGCCGCCGCGCCCAACTGCCGGTGGGGCAGGCGGTGTCGGTCGGGCGGCTGCTCTCCGAGTTCGTCGAATTGCAACAGGTGGCGACGCGCAAGCAGATCCAGATCATGGCGGAGAACACGCGCTGCCCCATGACCAAGCCGACGCTGCTCGGACTGGTCGGCGAGGACGCGGAATCGCAGGAGCGCTATCGCAGCGAGGTGATGGCGAAGCGCAAGTCGGTGTTCGACCTGCTGGAGGAATTCCCGGCCTGCGACCTGCCGTTCCACGCCTATCTCGAAATGCTGTCGCTGCTGGCGCCGCGCTATTACTCGATCTCGTCGTCGCCGCTGGTGGAGCCGTCGCGTTGCAGCGTCACCGTCGGCGTGGTCGAGGGACCGGCCGCGTCGGGGCGCGGCACCTACAGGGGCATCTGCTCGAACTACATGGCGGGCCGCCGCCCCGGCGACACCATCTTCGCCTCGGTGCGCGAAACCAAGGCCGGCTTCCGGCTGCCCGAAAATCCCGCGACGCCGGTCATCATGGTCGGCCCCGGCACCGGGCTCGCGCCGTTCCGCGGCTTCCTGCAGGAACGCGCGGCGATGATGGCGGCGGGCACGGTGCTGGGGCCGTCGATGCTGTTCTTCGGCTGCCGCAACCCGGAGCAGGACTTCCTCTACGCGGACGAGCTGAAAGGCTTCGCCGACGAGGGCATCACCGAGCTGCACGTCGCCTTCTCGCGCGCCGGCGCCGACAAGACCTATGTGCAGCACATGATCGCGCGTGAGAAGGACCGGGTCTGGAAGCTGATCGAGGACGGCGCGATCGTCTACGTCTGCGGCGACGGCGGCAAGATGGAGCCGGACGTCAAGGCGGCGCTGATGGCGATCTACCGCGAGAAGGCCGGGGCCGATGACGCCGCGGCCGCTCGCTGGATCGATGATCTCGGCACAGGCAACCGCTATGTGCTCGACGTCTGGGCGGGGGGATAGAGCCCCCGTTCCAATGTGATCGGAACGGAAATGGCTCTGGGCAGGTTTTGACGGAGACCGACATATGTCGGCCATCCGTCAGGCTCGGGCTTGTCCCGGCCATCCGCGTCTGGCGTTCCGAATCGCTGCCGCGGCTGCCGATGACAAAGCCGGGCGTGCTCTCACCCCGCCTTCAGCTTCGCGGTCGCCGTATTGGCGTGCTCGTCGATCGCGTCGATGATCTGCGGCCACATCGGGATCGGCAGGGCATGGCCCATGCCGTCGATCATCAGCAGCCTGGCGCCGGGAATCGAGGCGGCGGTGTCCTTGCCGCCCTCGGGCCGCACCAGCGGATCGACGGTGCCGTGGATCACCAGCGTCGGCGCCTGCACGGTGGCGAGCCGTTCCTTGCGGCTGCCGGAGGCGAGGATCGCGCGCAACTGCCGCACCACGCCGGCGGGATTGAGGCCGCGCTCGAAGGTGCGGATCGCGCGTTCGCGGTCGAGCACCTCGTCCTGCGGGAAGCTGCCGGCCCGCAGCAGCTTCCAGGTCTTGGCGTATCGCTGAATATACGCCTCGCGCTCCAACACCGGCGGCGCCATCAGCAGCGCGGCGGCCTCCCGGGTCGGCCCCGGCAGCTTCGGGTTGCCGGTGCTCGACATGATCGAGGTCAGGGAACGGACCCGTTCCGGAAACACGATCGCCAGTTCCTGTGCGATCATGCCACCCATCGACGCGCCGACGATATGGGCCGACCTGATCTGCAGCGCGCCGAGCAGGCCGATCACGTCATTGGCCATGTCCCGCAGCTTGTAGGGTGCGGCGACGGGAATGCGCAGGGCGCGCAGCTTGAGCAGTTCCAGTGCGCCGAGCCGCTTGCCGCCCTTCATTCGCGTCGATTTGCCGATGTCGCGGTTGTCGAACCGAATCACGCGAAAGCCGCGCGCGGCGAGCTGGCGGCAGAATTCGTCGTCCCAATGGATCATCTGGGCGCCCAGTCCCATGATGAGAACCAGCGGTTCGGCATCGGGTGAGCCGAAAATCTCGTAGCAGATCTCGATCCCATTGGCGCGGGCCGTCTGGGGCGGCTGATGCGGGACTTCAGTCACGTGGGGAACTCCTTGGATCAATAGACAAGTCGAAAGTCGGAAGGCAAGTCGAAAGTCGGAAGGAACGTCGGGATATCGAAGCCGGGACGATCGCGGGTCGAGGGCGCCCCGAATCCGGAACCTGCCTCATGACGCAGCATCGTCAGTCGCACCCCCCGGGTTCGATAAGGACATGAGAAACTCCATGATTTCAAGCATGGCTCCAGTCCGGATGCTTGCCTGGCGGCGCCCGACGCCGACGAAGCGAACTACTGAACCACCACGCCGAAGGTATCAAGAGAGGGGCATGATGTTATTGACCATGTTGATGCAACAGTATGGAATGTCATCAAAAGAAAAGCGAGGCTGACGGTCGGGCCGGGGGTGTTTCCCGGTCGGGCCGATATGGCATCGGGTGGGGTTACGACAGGATTGCAAGCGGCGCTGACCGCAATTTGGAGGGAGTTCCCGTGGCGGAAAAAGGTGGCGATCCAGCCGAGGTGTGGCGCAACATGCTCGGCGAGATGGAGAAGGGATTCAACACGTTCGCGACTCAGGCGATGTCCACGCCGGAGTTCAGCCGCGTGATGAACCAGGCCGGAGGGATCGCGGCCGGCGCGCAGAAGCAGTTCGGCGAATTGATGGAGAAATACCTTCTCGGCATGAACCTGCCGAGCCGGGCACAACTGGTGGACATGGCCGAGCGGCTCCAGGCCATCGAGGGGCAGCTCAGCGAGATCAAGGCCATGCTGTATCGGGCGCAGGGTAAATCCGGCGGGGTCGGCGGTGCCGGCGTACCGAAGCCGCCACGGACACGACGGCCCCCCTCTGCCGCGGGAGAATCGAAATGAATGTCGCCTCAAATCCAGCAAGTTCCAAGAATCCGGCCGGTTCCCCTCCGGCAGGTTCCCCGCTGAATTTCACCGCGGTGCCGGAGCGCATCCAGGCCGAGGTCCAGCGCGCCATCCAGCGCAGCATCAAGGGCGTCGAATACATCGCCTCGTCGGGGCCGACGCCGGGTGTGACGCCGAAGGACACCATCCTCTCGCGCGGCACGATGCAGCTCTATCACTACCGCCCGATGGCCGACGAAATCTACCGCATCCCGGTGCTGATCGTGATGGCCACCACCAACCGCGGCTATATCCTCGACCTGGCGCCGGGGCAGAGCCTCGTCGAGTTTCTTCTCAAGCGCGGATACGACGTCTACATGCTCGACTGGACGGCGCCGAAACCGGAGGAGAAGCACCTCAAGCTCGACGACTACGTCCTCGGCTTCATCCCCGAATGCATCCGCATGGTGCAGGAGGAATCGGGCGAAACCGACATCAACCTCATCGGCTATTGCGCCGGCGGAATGCTGTCGACGCTGTATGCGTCGCTGCATACCGAAGGACCGCTGAAGAACCTGGTCTGCTTCACGACGCCGATCGACTTCACCCAGATGAAGCTGTTCCAGAATTTCTCCGACCGCCGTTACTTCGACGTCGACCGGCTGGTGGACAGCGTCGGCAACGTGCCGGCCGAAATGATCGTGGCGTCGTTCGACATGCTGCGGCCGGCGGCCCGTGCGGTCGGGCAGGTCCAGTTGTGGGAAAACATCTGGAACGACCAGTACGTCAAGTCCTACCGGATGATGGACAAATGGGGGAACGATACCCTGCCGCTGGCGGGCGAATATTTCCGCCAGATGACCAAGGACCTGATGTGGGAGAACAAGATCTTCAACGACACGATGACCATCGGCGGCCGCGAGGCTGTTCTTTCGAACATCAAGGTGCCGATCCTCCACGTCGTCGCCCAGCACGATCATATCGTGCCCTACGAGGCGTCGCGGCATCTGATCGCGAAGGTCGGATCGACCGACAAAGAGGAGGTCATGCTCAAGGGTGGACATGTCAGCATTGCCGCTGGCGCCAACGCGGTCAAACGGATGTGGCCGAAACTCGATTCATGGTTAGGTGAGAGATCAGTATGAGCAATTCCGAACGACGTTCTTATCCGCAGAAGGTGACCACCGAGGCCGGGCCGATCGAGTTCCGCCTGATGGGGGCGGCCGACGAGGCGGCGGTGCTCGCCTTCGCGCGCGAGCTTCCGGTGCATGACCTGCTGTTCCTGCCGCGCAACATTTCCGAGCCCAAGGTGCTGACCGCCTGGGTCCGGGAGATCGAGCGCGGCACCATCACCAGCCTGCTGGCCTGGAAGGGCGACAAGGTGGTGGGCTGCGGCACCATCGTCTGTGACGTGCATTCGTGGTCGCCTCACGTCGGCGGCATCCGCATGGTGGTTTCCACCGACGTGCGCGGGCTCGGGGTGGGAAGGGCGCTGACCCAGGAAACCTTCGCGCTGGCGCTGTCGATGGGCCTCGAGAAGCTGGTCGCGCAGATGACGGTGGACCAGACCGGCGCCATCGCCATCTTCGAGGGGCTGGGCTTCAAGGCCGAGGCCCTGCTGCGCGACCATGTGCGCGATCGCGATGGCGGCCTCCACGACATCGTGGTGCTCGGCCATAACGTCGCGCAGGTCCGGGCAAAGCTCGAAGCGTACGGTGTGCCCGGCGCGGTCGGGGCATAAGCCATTGTACTGACATAGTTTTCAGTAGTTCACAAGTTTGTGATTTTGCGATGCAATAGAGATATTGCATCGCAAAATAGTTTGTGCCATATACCTCTCACCCCCGGGCCAGACCGGACGGGCCGAGCCCATAGCTCAAACCTGAGGATGGAGACAGACCATGACCAACGAAACCAATGCAGTGATCAACGGCGTGAAGGAAGCTTTCACCCCCGTCACCGACGCGCTCAAGAACATCCAGAAGCTGGACGTTCCCGAGGCCGCGCGGGACTTCGTGAAGCGCGCCGCCAACAACGCCAAGGATCGCGCCGCCGACATCCACGAGGGTTCGGAGAAGATCACCAGCGCGATCGAGGCCGCCGTGACCAACTCGGTCAGCGAGAACGCCAAGATCAGCCGCGCTGTCCAGCAGGCGATCCATCAGGATACCGAAGCCTTCTTCAACGGCATCGAGAAGCTTGCCGGTGCGAAGTCCTTCGAGGAAGCCTTCCAGATCCAGTCCGATCTGGTCCGTGCCCGCGGCGAGGTGTTCGTGAACCGCGCGAAGACGATCGGCACGTATGTTGCCAAGCTCGTCACCAACGGCGCGAAGGACGTCCAGGAGAATTTCTCCAAGGTTGCCGCCAGCTACAACAAGGCCGCCTGATTTCTTCGAGACCACCACCGACGATCCAGGGCCCGCAGTCTTGCGGGCCTTTTTTTTGGATACGCAACAGCACGCTTTTGCTATCACGACATGGCGTGTCCGCCGTTTGCTGGTGACGGGTCATGACGTTCGAAAAGTCGCGTGCATCGCATCCCGAAGCCGACGCCGCGGCGGCGCGGGACTTGTGGCGGGTGAAGCTGCTGGCGATGTTGTCGCTGGTCGCCTGCCTTGCGATCTTCATCGTCGCCAAGCTGTTCGCGCATGTGCATCCGGTGGTCGGCTTCGTCGGCGCGTTCGCGGAGGCCGCAACCGTCGGCGGCCTTGCCGACTGGTATGCGGTGGTCGCGCTGTTCCGGCATCCCCTGGGACTTCCGATTCCCCACACCGCCATCATCCAGAACAACCAGGACAGGATGGCCGACAAGCTCGGGCAGTTCATCGAGGAACACTTTCTCGATGCCGCGCCGATCGAGGCCAAGCTGCGCCAGATCGATTTCGCCTCCTTCATGGCGGCGTGGATGAACGACCGCAAGCGCGGCGCCGATCTCGCGCGCTTCGTGCTGCGGCTGCTGCCGGAAGCGGTGAGCGCCACGGAAACGTCGGGACTGGTGAAATATGCGACGCGCCGCGTGATGGCGCAGTTGCAGTCCGTCAACCTGGCGCCGGTCGCGACCGAAACGCTGCGCGCCTTCGTCAGGGAAGGGCGGCATCGCGAACTGCTCGACGATCTGCTTGCCGCCATTCACGGCGCGCTGACGCAACAGGAAACCATGACGGCGTTCCGCGCCAAGGTGCGCGACGAACTGCCGACGCTGCTGAAATGGTATCGGGCCGACGCATTTCTGGTGAAGCGGATCATGGCGTCGGCGACCGCCTTCTTCGACGAGGTGCGCGCCGATCCGAACCATCCGTTCCGCGACGAATTCGATCGCATGGTGCTGTCCTTCGTCGACAGGATCGGCAACGATCCGGCGTATGTACAACGCCTCGACGACCTGAAGAGCGACCTGCTTGCGCGGCCCGAGCTGGCCAGCCTGGCGCGCGGCATCTGGTCGAGCGCGAAGGCGTTCATCGAGAGAAGCGCGTCGGGCGACTCGAGCGTGTTGCAGCATCATCTCACCAACGTCTTCATCGAAGCGGGCAGGGTGCTGGCGAGTGATGACGAGATCCGGGCGGAGATCAACAACGGCGTGGTCATGGTGCTGTGCAAGTTCATCGCCGAACAGAAGAGTGGCGTTTCCACGTTCATCGCCGATCAGATGAAGACCTGGGACATGAAGCAACTCATCTCCGTCATCGAAATGAACGTCGGCAAGGATCTGCAATACATTCGTTTCAACGGCATGCTGATCGGCGGTCTCGTCGGGCTCGCGCTGCATGCGATCGAGGTCCTGCTGTAGCGATTGCGCGTCGAATCATGCCGGTTTGGGGGGCGATGCGGCTTTGCAACACAAGCCGCGAAACGTCGGTCAAGCCGCTTGAATTCATAAAAAACGCTGCCTAGCTTATGCAGATGACGGCGCTGCGTCGTCGAAACGTATCGACCTCCAGTGGGGTGGATTCGACATTCGCTACCCATTCTCGCGGTTGCCCGCCTTGGCGGTTGGCCGGGAAAGCAAATGTCCAATCCGGAACTTCACTGGAATTATCCAGCTGGAATTGTCCGGCAGGAATCGTTCAGCAGGCTGCCAGCCTCGGGGAGGCTGAGCCGGTTGCGAAAGGAAATTTGGATGACCGCTACTGCTCAGACGTTGTCTCCGCCGTCGAAGACCCTGATGTTCCTCGAGGGACGGGCACTCTCGGAATTCGGTGCGTTCCTTGGCTCGCTTCCGTTGCTCGGCCTTCTGCCGCGCGGCGATGGCCACCCTGTGCTCGTGCTGCCGGGTCTGATGGCCAGCGATTCGTCGACGCGCGCGTTGCGTGCCGTGCTCAAGGCCCGCGGCTATGCCGTGAAGGGCTGGGGACTCGGGCGCAACTACGGATTGCGCGACGGCGTGCAGGAGAGCGTCATCGACCTGCTCACGGACATGCATGAGACGCACGGCCGCAAGGTCAGCCTCGTCGGCTGGAGCCTGGGCGGCCTCTATGCACGGCAGCTTGCCAAGATGATGCCGGAGCGCGTGCGTTCGGTGGTCACGCTCGGCAGCCCGTTCGCGGCCGGGCCGCATTCGACCAATGCATGGCGCGTCTACGAGTTCACCAGCGGCAAGCGCGCGGAGGAGGCCGACGAGCATTTCGGCGGCGCGCTGTCCGTGGCGCCGCCCGTTCCGACCACGGCGATCTTCAGCCGCACCGACGGCGTGTGCGCGTGGCAAGGCTGCATGGAGAAGACCTCGGCGCTGTCCGAAAGCATCGAGGTCGACAGCAGCCATTGCGGCATGGGCCATCATCCGGCCGCGATCTACGCGATCGCCGACCGCCTGGCGCAGCCGGAAGGCGACTGGAAGCCGTTCGAGCGGAGCGGCCATTGCAACCTGGTGTTTCCGGATCCGCACCGCTGACACCGGCCGACATTTTACCGAAACGGATTGAAGCGATGCCCGGAGAAATCCGGGCATCGCTTTTTTTGTGAGTTGGAGCCATTTCCGTTCCGATCAAATCGGAACGGGGCTCTGTATTCCTGTTTCAACGCGTTTTCTTTACGCGAACCGACACCCACTTCGCTCGAAAACGCTTTAGCTTCTTGAGGCGACCGCCGCGTCCCTGGCGTCGCGGATATAGCGCGGCAGCGCGAACGCGGCCTTGTGTACGTCCGGCGTGTAGTAGCGCGTCGCCAGCGAGGCCGCGCGGTTCGCGAGGGTTGCCAGGTCGGGCGCGTCGGGATCGCGGTCCATGCTGGCCCAGCCCAGCGCCATGTGGCCGCCGGCATAGGTCGGCACCGCGATCACGTAGCAGGTCGTGGTCGCGAACGCCTTCGACAGGTTGCGCATCGCGGTTGTGAAGTCGTCCGGCTGCACGAACGGCACGCCGCTCTGGGTCACCACGATGCCGCCCGGCCGCAGGCAGCGCCGCAGGTCGGCATGGAAGGATTCGGTGAACAGCACCGCGCCGGGGCCGGTCGCATCGGTGGAGTCGACGAGGATGATGTCGAATCGCCGGTCGGTTCGCCGGACGAAATCGGCGCCGTCCGCGATCTCGATCTGAAAGCGCGGGTCGGCGAAAGCGGCCGCGTTGATCTCGGCGAAATGCGTGCGCGCGAAGTCGATGACGCGGGCGTCGATCTCGACCTGCACGAGGCGCGCGACCGCTGGATGCTTCAGCACCTCCTCGGCGAGGCCGCAGTCGCCGCCGCCGACGATCAGCACCTCGTGCGCCGCGCCGTGGGCGACCAGCGGCACATGCGCCATCATCTCGTGATAGATGAATTCGTCCGCGGTAGTCACCTGGGTGGCGCCGTCGAGCATCAGCACCTTGCCGAACAGCGGATTCTCGATCAGGTCGAGGCGGTGCCGGTCGCCGTGCTCGGCGTGGAGGACGCGGGCGACCTCGAACGACATCCGCATATGCGCGAAGGCCGTCTCGGTCAGCCAGCGGCGCCCGGTCATGCGCCTTTCCCGCGCAGCAACTCCTTCACCGCAATGCGCGCCGGCTTGAATGCATCCCGCAGCACCTCGATGCAGCGCTCCGGCTGCGCGTCGCCGCACATGAACACGTCGAGCGCCGCATAGCGCCGCTCCGGCCAGGAATGGATCGAGATGTGGCTCTCGGCCAGCACCGCCACGCCGCTGACGCCGCCGTTCGGCTCGAACGGGTGCAGGTGCATGTGCAGCAGCGTCGCGCCGGCGGCATCCACGCAGGCTTTCAGCGTGTCGGCGATGTAATCGAGATCGTCGAGCCGCTCGGCCTCGTAAAGATCGATAATCAGATGCGAACCGGCGCAAATGATCCCGTCTTTTTCGGTGAAATGATCGGCCTGTGCCCGAACCGCGTCCTGCGCGCGGGCCTTGATGTGTTCTTCCGTTTGGGAGGCATTCAGCGAAACTGCGCCCATCCCCAATTGGAAGAGGGCGTCGCGAGACATGGCGTCCTCCCCAACCAGCAGATGAAGCCTGCATCGTAAGCGTGCAGGCTTACGTTATATAGGCGTCGCTTACGGATGTTGCAATCTTGTTCTCCAGCGGGCCAGCTTCCGAAGAATTCTTTGCTGCCGCAGGGGCTCTGTCAGGGGGGCAAAGAGTTCGATTTCACTGTCCGGGGCGGATGCGCCGCGGCTCGTCCGGACCACGCGGAATGGCGCGCGCGCCGGTTCGTCGGGCGACGGGCGTTTCGCGATTTTCAGTTCGACTTCCCGTGTTCTCCTCACCATCCGACGCAGCGTCATCCGACGCAACGCAAGCCGGATCGCAGCATCGGATTCCGCGCTGCGTTTGCCGGCCGATCGCAGCGGCTTCCGTAGGCGGATATTGCCCGCGAGGCGCGAGGCAGGAAATTGCCCGATGACGGCTGGCAGGAGGGATTCTTTCTCCCTCGATTCCTTCCGGCAGCGGCTTCCTTCTTAATTTCCCCGCGACATGGACGGCTTTTCGGCCTTGGTTATATAGAGAACGGCAGATGTCACGCCCGGTCCGCGCGAGAGAAGAATAATTTTCCTCCATCAGGTGAACGCACGTGTCCTTCGATCCGAATATCGTGAACTATCTGGGTCTGGCGATCGGGCTTGTCTTCGGCGCGGTCGGCTTGCTGAGCGGCTTCTGCCTGTTGAGCAGCCTGCGCGGCTGGTGGGGCAGCGGCGACGGCCGGCTGGTGCGGACCTATGCGCTGGCGATCGCGGTGGCGATCGTCGCGACCCAGGTGCTCGCACTTTATGATTACGTCGATCTCGGCAAGTCGATCTACCTTCAGCCGTCGTTCTCGGCGCCGCTGATGTTCTTCGGCGGTCTGCTGTTCGGCTACGGCATGGTGCTGGCGAACGGCTGCGCGTCGCGGGCGCTGGTGCTGCTGGGGCGCGGCAACCTGCGCTCGTTCGTGGTGCTCGTGACGCTCGGCATCGTCGCACAGATGACGCTGAAGGGCCTGATCGCGCCGGCGCGGCTCGCGGTGCTGCAGGCGACGCAAGGCGCGCCGCAGGTGATCTCGGTGCCGGCGCTGTTCCAGACCGCCGGGCTCGATGCGTCGGCCGCGCGGATCGCGGCGATGGCGATCGTCGGCGGCGGCCTCGCGGTGTTCGCTTTCGCGCACGAGGCGTTCCGCAAGTCGTGGGGCCAGATCGCGGCCGGCGTCACCATCGGCCTCCTTGTGGCCGGGGCCTGGTTCGCCACCGGCTATATCGGCGCCGACGACTTCAACCCCGTGCCGGTCACCTCGCTGACCTTCGTCGCGCCGATCGCGGAGAGCGTGCAATATGTCATGCTGTCCACCGGCCTGACCGTGAGTTTCGGCATCGCGCTGGTGGGCGGCGTGATCCTCGGCAGCTTCCTGACGGCGATCGTGAGCGGCAGGTTCCGTCTCGACGGCTACACCTCGCCGCAGCACATGGTGCGCTCGATCGGCGGCGCGGCGCTGATGGGTGCCGGCGGTGCGATGGCGCTGGGCTGCTCGGTGGGGCAGGGCCTGACCGGCGTCTCCACGCTGGCGCTGGCCTCGTTCCTCGCCGCCACCGGCATCGTGGTCGGCAATGCGGTGGGCCTGCGCGGTCCGTTGCAGGTTCGCGCGCTCGCCTCGGCCTGAGCGAAATCGCGCTCGGCGCGCGCGGCTCAATCGGCGGCGCGCGTCACGATATGGATCTCCGACGTCAGCGTCTTGTGTACCGGGCACTTGTCGGCGATCTCCATCAGCCTGGCGCGCTGCTCCGGATCGAGCTCGCCCTCGATGGCGATGATCCGCTCGATCCGGTCGAGCAGGCCGGTGGCGGTCTCGCAGGCTTCGCAATCCTCCGCGTGAATCTTGCTGTGGCGCAGCGTGACCGTGACCCGGTCGAGCGGCAGCGACTTGCGGTCGGCATACATCCGCATCGTCATCGCGGTGCAGGCGCCGAGCCCGCTCAGCACCAGGTCGTAGGGATTGGGTCCGGTGTCCTGGCCGCCGACCGAGGCGGGCTCGTCGGCGATCAGGCGATGCGGGCCCACCGACACCTGCTGCTGGAATTTGCCCTGTCGCGTTTCCTGCACCACGACCTGCCGCGGCTGCGCACCGGCCTCCGCCGCCGTCGCCGGTGCCACGTCGATATAGCGCTCCATCCATGCCGCGATCACATGCGCGACATAGGCGGCGTCGCGCGTGTCGCTCAGCAGGTGGTCGGCATCCGCCAGCGACACGAAGCTTTTCGGATGCTTCGCCGCCACGAAGATCCGCGTCGCGTTGTCGATGCCGACGGTGTTGTCGGTCGGCGCATGCATCACCAGAAGCGCCTTGCGCAGGTGCGCGATTTTTTGCGCGAGATTGTGCTCGGCGATATCGTCGAGGAATTCGCGCTTGATGCGGAACGGGCGGCCGGCAAGCTGGACCTCGATCTCGCCGTGCTTGCGGATATCCGCGATCCGCTCCCTGAACAGGCCGGTGACATGGGCGGGGTCGGCGGGCGCGCCGATGGTGACGACGGCCTTGGCTTCAGGAATGCGGTCGGCGGCGGCCAGCATCGCGGCGCCGCCGAGGCTGTGGCCGATCAGCAGCGCCGGCGCCTGATAGGTGTCCCGCAGATGGTCGGCGGCACGCACCAGGTCGTCGACGTTCGAGGAGAAGGTGCTGTTGGCGAATTCGCCCTCGCTGGCGCCGAGTCCGGTGAAGTCGAAGCGCAACAGCGCGATGCCTTTCTCCGCCAGCGCCGCGGCGATGCGCCTGGCCGCCAGCACGTTCATGCCGCAGGTGAAGCAGTGCGCGAACAGGGCGAAGGCGACCGGATCGCCGTCGGGCCTGTCGAGCGTCGCTGCGAGCTTGTGGCCATCGCCGCCGGTGAACTGGAAGCGTTCGGTTCGCACGGATGTTCCCCCCTTTTGCGCTTGCGGCCGGGCCAGGGAGCAAGCGCTATTCGTGACGGCGGTCCACGCGAATCCGGCGCCCGTCGGAAACGCCTATGCGCCCTTGCCGAGCAGGACAGGCAATTGGCGCGGGCCGCGCACGGTGCCCTCGGACCATTTGACCACGCCCGCGGGATCGAGTTGGAAGTCGGGAATCCGCTTCAGCCATTCCTGGATCGCCACCGTCATCTCCATCCGCGCCAGGTTGGAGCCGACGCAGCGGTGGATGCCAAGGCCGAACGCGGCGTGCCGGTTTTCCTTGCGGTCGATGATGACCTTGTCGGCGTCCGGAAACATCGCGGGATCGCGGTTGGCGGCCGGGAACGACAGCAGCACCATGTTGCCGGGCTTCACCGGGCAGCCGGCCACCGTGGTCTCCTTCATCACCTCGCGCGCCATGGTCACCGGCGAATAGGCCCGCAGGAATTCCTCGACCGCGGTCGGGATCAGTCCGGGTTCGGCCACCAGCCGCTCGCGGTCCGCCGGCGTTTTGGCGAGGTGCCAGAGCGAGGCGCCGATCGCGCTCCAGGTGGTGTCGATGCCCGCGATCAGCAGCAGCCGCAGCGTGCCCAGCACATGAATGTCGGAGAGCGGCTTGCCCTCCTTGTCCTTCGCATTCATCAGCGTGGTGATGAGGTCGTCGGTCGGATTCTTCCTGCGCGCCTCGATGTGCCCGCTGAAGTAGGCGGCCATTTCATGAATGGCGCGCATCAGGACGGAATCGTCGGTGATGCCGACTTCGAGGATTTCGTGGATCCACTTGATGAAGAGGTCGCTGTCCTTCTCCGGAATGCCCAGCATGTGCGCGATGGCGCGCACCGGAATGTGCCTGGTGTAGCGCGCCGCCGCATCGACGCGCGGCTCGTCGATGAAGGCGTCGATCAGCTCGTTGCAGATTTCGCGCACCCGCGGCTCGAGCTTCTTCATCGCATCCGGCGTGAACGGCGGCAGCAGCAGCTGCTTGGCCGGCTTGTGCGCGGGCGGGTCGGAGGTGATCGGCGGCGCCGATTGGGTTTCCTCGGGCCGCACGTTGCGCACGATGATGCGGCGCGAGGAGAAGTGCTCGGTGTCGTAGGCGACCTGCTTCACCGCCTCATAGGTGGTGGGCAGGTAGACCCCGAGAAAGCGGTTGGTGTGGACCACCGGGCAGGCGTTGCGCAATTCGTCCCAGATCGGGAACGGATTCTCGGTCCAGCGCGGGTCGGTATGATCGAAATCGTGCACCCAGTCGGTGACGGGAACGGGCTTGTTCATCGGTCAGCGGGTCCTGTTGCTCAATCACGTCAGTCTGTGGCGGCGGTCTGTGGCGGCGGCGCCAGCCGGACGGCCGGCAGGACCGGCGCGCGCCTTTCGTGCATCATTCCTCGACAATCTCGATGGCAAGCTCGGGACAGTTGGACTTCGCCAGATAAGCCTTGTCCTCCAGGCCCTCGGGCACCGTTCCGTCGCCGATCTCGTGCGCGTTGCCGAATTCATCGAGTTCGAACAATTCGGGCGCCAGCGATTTGCAGCGGCTGTGCCCCTGGCATTTGTCCTGGTCGACATGGATTTTCAGCTTGCCGGGCATAAGGCGTTTCCTGTTGGGTTTCGCTTTGGTCTTTTTGATTGGCCGGTTGAAGCCGGACTTTTGAATTATTTCAAACATTAGCGCGGCGGTATTCGCCGCGCCAGTGGCCGAAACGCGATTTCCGGAAAACGCCGGGTGCCGCCGGCGGGCGCGGTCTATCCGCGCGGATCGATCGGCGTGCTGTCGCGGACGCCGAGGACGTCCTCCAGCGCCTTCGCACCTGCGAGCAGGTCGGCCTCCTGCTGCGGAGCAGCGACGACCTGCAATCCGACCGGCAGGCCGGATTGGGTGAAGCCGCACGGCAGCGACAGCGCCGGGCACGCCACCAGCGTGATCGCATACGCGATGCCGAGCCATTCGACGTAGTTGTCGAAGACCGTCCCCGCGCATTCGGCGACGTAGCGCTCCTCGACCGGGAACGGCGGCACGATGGTGGCGGGCGCGAGCAGCAGGTCGTATTGCGCGAAGAAGTCGGTCGCGCGCCGCGTCAGCTCGACGCGCTGCGCCTCGGCGCGCTGGAGGTCGCTCACCGAGAGGGCGAGGCCATATTCGATGTTCCAGATCACCTCGGGCTTCAGCAGGTCGCGCTTCTCGCGCAGCAGGTCCGCCTTGGTGATCGCGAAATGATAGGCGCGCAGGATGCGGAAACATTCGTGCGCCTCGCGCAGGTCCGGATGCGCTTCCTCCACCGTAACGCCCAGCTCGGCGAAGCGTTCGGCCGCCTTGCGGGTGACGGCGGCGACTTCGGGATCGACCGGCATGAAGCCGAGATCGGGCGAATAGGCGACCCGCTTCGGCTTGCGGCCTGAGCGTGCCGCCGACAGGAACGATGCCGCGGGCGCGGGCAGCGAGAAGGCGTCGGTCGGATGATGGCCGCTCATGGCGTCGAGCAACAGCGCGACGTCCTCGACATTGCGCGCCATCGGCCCTTCCATCGGCAGGTTCGGGTCGACCTTGAAGGCCGGCGTATGCGCGACCCGCCCCGGACTCGGGCGCAGGCCGACGATGCCGCAGAAGCTCGCCGGGTTGCGTAGCGAGCCGCCCATGTCGGAGCCCTGCGCCAGCCACGCCGTGCCGCTGGCGAGCGCCGCCGCCGCGCCGCCCGACGAGCCCGCCGCCGAGCGCGACAGATCCCACGGATTGCGCGTTGCGCCGAACACCTCGTTGAAGGTGTTGCCGCCGGCGCCGAATTCCGGCGTGTTGGACTTGGCGTAGACGACGCCGCCACGCGCCTCGAGCGTCTCGACCATGATGTCGGATTTTTCGGGGACGTAAGTGTCGTAGATCGGCGAGCCGTAGGTCGTGCGCACGCCCGCGACCTCGGTCAGATCCTTGATCGGCACCGGCAGGCCCGCGAGCAGGCCGCGTTCGCCGACCGGCTTCTTCATCAACGCGCGGGCATGGTCACGGGCGCGGTCGAAGCACAGCGTCGGCAGCGCATTGACCTGACCGTCGACCGCGGCGATCCGCGCCTCCAGCACGTCGAGAAGATCGAGCGGGGTGACCTCGCCCTTGTTGAGCTTGGCAATGACGGAGCTGGCGGTTTCGCGGATCAGGCTCTGGTCGGTGGGCACGCGGCTCTCCCTTTGAGCCTTGCGCCTGACGTGAGCAGGGCCCGGCCCGGTATCTTTTGATTGACGCGCCTTCTTCGCGCGAACCGGCATCCGCTTCGCTGGAAAACGCTCTGGCTCGCGCATTGTTGCGGATCGCGGGCGAAAAGCAAGGCGTCAGGCGCCCGATGTCATGCCGCCGTCGACGGTAAAGATAACGCCGGTGGTATAGGCCGAACGATCGGAGGCGAGAAACGCCATCAGGTCGGCGATTTCGCGCGGATGCGCCGGGCGGCCGAGCGGCATGTCCTTCTCGAGCTCCTTGTAGCGGCTTTCGTCACCCAGCAGCGCGCGCGCCCGCGCCGTCATCCGGGCGATGTAGCGGCCGGTGCCCACCGGGCCGGGATTGATGCCGACGACGCGGATATTGTCGGCCAGGCTCTTGCCGCCGAGGGCGCGGGTGAAGGCCATCAGCGCCGCGTTTCCGGCGCTGCCGCAGATGTATCCGGCATCGAACTTCTCGCCGGCCGCGCCGATGTCGTTGATGATGACGCCGTGGCCTTGCGCCTTCATGCGTGCATAGACCAGCCGGGTGAGGTTGATGAAGCCGAATACCTTCAGTTCCCAGGCATGGCGCCACGCCGCCTCGTCGATCGCCTCCAGCGTGCCGCCGGGAATGTCGCCGGCGTTGTTGACCAGGATGTCGATATCGCCGGCATCGGCCGCCAGCCGGGCGACATCGCCGGCATCGCGGATGTCGGTGACGTGGATCGCGGCATCGATCCGGTGGGATGTGCGCAGGCGGTCGGCCAGTTCGGCCAGCCGGTCGCGGCTGCGGGCGGCCAGGCGCAGATGGCAGCCTTCCTCGGCGAATGCTTCCGCCGCCGCCGCGCCGATGCCCTTCGAGGCGCCGGTGATGAGGACGCGCTTGCCGCGCAGGTGAAGGTCCATGGTATTCTTCCGCTGTTCGAGGTTGCCGTCGCGAGGCGTGAGGCGGCGCGGCCCGGTACCTCGCGCCGCCGAAAGCTCACACCGTTAAAGTCCGCTCCAAAATCCGCTCCGCCGGCGCGGCCGGGCAGCGGGTTTCTCGCCGTGGGCCTCCATGGTAAGGCAAACTTCGGGTTCGGGGTACCGGCGGCGATCGTTGGACCGGGTTTCAGGCAGCGGAGGATTGCGGACGTGAGCGACAGCAGGAGCAGCTATCGAATTGCGGTGATTCCGGGCGACGGGATCGGCAAGGAAGTGATGCCGGAAGGGCTCCGCGTGCTCGAGGCCGCAGCCGGAAAGCACGGCGTGACGCTGCACTTCGATCATTTCGATTTCGCCTCGTGGGACTACTACGCCAAGCACAACCAGATGATGCCGGACGACTGGAAGGCCAGGATCGGGTCACACGACGCGATCTTCTTCGGCGCGGTCGGCTGGCCGGAGAAGATTCCGGACCACGTTTCGCTGTGGGGCTCGCTGCTCAAGTTCCGCCGCGAGTTCGACCAGTATATCAACCTGCGGCCGGTGCGGCTGATGCCGGGCGTGCCGTCGCCGCTTGCCGGCCGAAAGCCGGGCGATATCGATTTCTGGGTGGTGCGGGAGAACACCGAGGGCGAATATTCGTCGGTCGGTGGACGGATGTTCATGGACACCGAACGGGAGTTCGTCACCCAGCAGACGGTGATGACGCGCACCGGCGTCGACCGCGTGCTGAAGTTCGCGTTCGAGCTGGCGCAGTCGCGGCCGAAGAAGCATCTCACCTCGGCCACCAAGTCGAACGGCATCTCGATCACCATGCCGTATTGGGACGAGCGCGTGGAGGCGATGGCGAGGAACTATCCCAGGGTGAAGTGGGACAAATATCACATCGACATCCTCACCGCGCATTTCGTGCTGCATCCGGACTGGTTCGACGTCGTGGTCGGCTCCAACCTGTTCGGCGACATCCTGTCCGATCTCGGCCCGGCCTGCACCGGCACCATCGGCATCGCGCCGTCCGGCAACATCAACCCGACCGGGGATTTTCCGTCGGTGTTCGAGCCGGTCCACGGCTCGGCGCCGGACATCGCCGGGCAGGGCATCGCCAACCCGATCGGCATGATCTGGTCCGGCGCGATGATGCTGGAGCATCTCGGCGAGGGCGAGGCCGCCAGGGCGATCGTCGATGCCATCGAGCGGACGCTCGGCGAGCGCACGCTGCGCACCCGCGATCTCGGCGGCAATGCCGACACCACGACCTGCGGCAAGGCGGTCGCGGAGATGGTGGAGTAGCGCGCTCGATCGTCGTTGCGAGGCGCGGCAGCGACGAAGGAGGAAATCGTCAATGCGTCGCCGCGATCTCCCGGCAATGCGCGATCGCGGCCGCGATCAGGTTCTCGGTCGCCTCGGGCGTGCGGAACGCGGCGTGCGACGACAGCGTGACATTCGGCAGCGATGTCAGCGGATGGTCCTTCGGCAGCGGCTCGACGGCATAGACATCGAGCCCGGCGTGGCGCAGGTGTCCCGACGCCAGCGCCGCGATCATCGCGTCTTCGTCCACCAGCGCGCCACGCGCGGTGTTGACGAGGATCGCGCCGCGCTTCATGGCGGCGATCCGTACGGGTGAGAGAAACCCGCGGGTCTCGCCGGTCAGCAGCAGGTGCAGCGATACGACATCGCTTTGCGCCAGCAGATCCTCGATGCCGACGAAGGCGACGTCCGGATGCGCCCTCGGCGTCCGGTTCCAGGCCAGCACGCGCATTCCGCCGCCGCTCGCGATGCGCGCGACCTCCGCCGCGATGCCGCCGAAGCCGACCAGGCCGAGGGTCTTGCCGGTCAGTTCCATGCCGTCGTCGCGCGGCCAGCCGCCGGCGCGGATGCTGCGATCCATGCGGGCGAGCCCGCGCGCCGCCTCCCACATCAGCGCGATGGCGCATTCGGCGACGGCGGTGTCGCCATAGCCCTTGATGGTGCGCACGGCGATGCCGATCTCCGCCAGCTCTTCCGGGTTCATGTAGCTGCGCGCGCCGGTGCCGAGAAAGACGACGTGCCTGAGGTTCGGGCAGCGGCGGGCGACGTCCGTCGGCAGCTCGGTATGGTCGATGACGACGACATCGGCGCCGCCGAGCGCATCGGGAATCTGCTCCGGCGCGATATCCGGGTCGCGGTTGACGCGCAGCGGCGGGTCGTCCGGCTGCGCCAGGCGCGTGAAGATGTCGCCCAGCGAGTCGTTGGCGTCGATGAAAACTGCCGCCATCGGGACTGCCTTCCGCTCCGGACTATTTCGAGGCGACGCCGGCCACCGCCAGCACCGCGTGCAGCAGCACGTTGGTGCCGGCGCTGCAATCGGCCTGGGTCGCGTCCTCGAGTTCGTTGTGGCTGACGCCGTCCTTGCACGGCACGAAGATCATTGCCGACGGGATCACGCCGGCGACGTTGCAGGCATCGTGCCCGGCGCCCGAGGTGATGCGGCGATAGCTGTAGCCGAGCGCGGTCGCGGCCGTCTGCACCGCGTTGACGAGCCTGTCGTCGAAGACCGTCGGCGGCTTGCGCCAGATCTGGTCGAGGTCGATCGCAACGCGCCGCCGCTGCGCGATCTCGGTCGCCGCCGCGCGGATGTCGCGGTCGAGCGCATCCATGACGCTGCTGTCGGGGCTGCGGACGTCGAGCGTGAAGGCGATCTCGCCGGGGATAACGTTGCGCGACGGGTTGACGATGTTGAGCTCGCCGATGG
>JAGRLZ010000180.1 GCA_020441545.1 Xanthobacteraceae bacterium
CGTGCCGGCGACAACGCCCGTGCCCGCGCGGCATTGGCGGATCTCGGCCTCAATCCATTGATGGTCGAAGCATTCCGCGATTCCACGCCATCCGAATAAGCGAGCCCGGCCGATCGTCCGGACCAGGCATCAGGCTCGTTGCGCCCAGGCTCGTTGCGCGCAGGGCCGCCGGCTGATGCGGTTCACGCCGCCTTGCGTCCCTCGGCAAGTTCGGCAAGCTGGCGCAGGATGTCGGTTGCCCCGGCGAGCCGCTCGTCCGGCGTCGCCCAGGTCTGAAGGAACACCACCTTCATGTCGGGCCGCACCTTGGCCGCCTGGCCATGCGTGCGGATGAACGCCACCAGCTTCTCCGGCTGCGCGAAAGCGTTGTCGCGGAACGAGATCACCGCGCCCTTCGGCCCGGCATCGATCTTCTCGACGTTGGCGCGGCGGCAATAGCTCTTGATGGTCGCGACCTTGAACAGATAGCGCGCCTCGTCCGGCAGCGGACCGAAACGGTCGCGCAACTCGGCGGCGAAGCTGTCGATCTCCTCCTCGGTTTCGAGATCGGCAAGCCGGCGATACAGCGACAGCCGCACCGGCAGGTCGGAAACATAATCCTCCGGAATCAGAACCGGCATGCCGAGCGTGATCTGCGGCGACCAGCGATCCGCCACCGGCTCGGAAATGCCGGCCTTGAGGCTGAGGATCGCCTCCTCCAGCATCGACTGGTAAAGCTCGAACCCGACTTCCTTGATGTGGCCCGACTGCTCCTCGCCGAGAAGGTTGCCGGCGCCGCGAATGTCGAGGTCGTGCGAGGCGAGTTGGAAGCCCGCACCCAGCGTCTCCAGCGACTGCAGCACGTTGAGCCGCCGCTCCGCCTGCGCCGTGATCTTGTGCTGCGCCGGCAGCGTGAACAGCGCATAGGCGCGCAGCTTCGAGCGACCGACCCGGCCGCGCAACTGATAGAGCTGCGCCAGCCCGAGCATGTCGGCGCGATGCACGATCAGCGTGTTGGCGGACGGGATGTCGAGACCCGACTCCACGATCGTGGTCGACAGCAGGATATCGTACTTGCCGTCGTAGAACGCCGACATGATGTCCTCGATCACGGTCGGCGGCATCTGGCCGTGCGCCACCGCGACCTTCATCTCGGGCACGTTCTTGTCGAGGAAATCCTTCACCTCGGCGAGATCGTCGATGCGCGGGCAGACATAGAACGCCTGGCCGCCGCGATAGCGCTCGCGCAGCAGCGCCTCGCGGATCATCAGCGCATCGTGTGGCGCCACAAAGGTGCGTACCGCGAGGCGATCGACCGGGGGCGATGCGATGATCGACAGGTCGCGCACGCCCGTCAGCGCCAGTTGCAGCGTGCGCGGGATCGGCGTCGCGCTCAGGGTCAGCACATGGACCTCGGCGCGGAGCTGCTTCAGCCGCTCCTTGTGAGAAACGCCGAAATGCTGCTCCTCGTCCACGATCAGCAGACCGAGATCCTTGAACTTGATCGACTTGCCGAGCAGTGCGTGGGTGCCGACGACGATATCGACGGAACCATCCGCCAGACCTTTCCTGGTCTGGTTCAACTCCTTCGACGACACCAGCCGCGACGCCTGTGCGACATTCACCGGAAAGCCGCGGAAGCGCTCGGTGAAATTTTTCGCATGCTGGCGCGCCAGCAGCGTGGTCGGTACCACCACCGCGACCTGCTTGCCCTGCATCGCGACCGCAAAGGCGGCGCGCAGCGCCACCTCGGTCTTGCCGAAACCGACATCGCCGCAGATCAGGCGATCCATCGGCTTGCCGCTTTCGAGATCGTGCAGCGCCGCGTTGATGGCGGTGAGCTGGTCCTCGGTTTCCTCATAGGGGAAGCGCACGCAGAATTCGTCGTAGACGCCCGGCTGTATCGGCAGCTTCGGCGCCTCGTGCAGATGCC
>JAGRLZ010000181.1 GCA_020441545.1 Xanthobacteraceae bacterium
TTACAATCAACGCCGTCTGCATTCTGCGCTCGGCTACATCAGCCCCGTGCAGTTCGAGGAGCAACACACCCGGCCCATGGTCAAATCAGCACTTTGATCATGTCCGGCTCCAGGGGCCCACTCCAATCCCCCGGCTCAGGGGGTCAATATTGCAGGCCAAATAACAATCGTTTTCGATTCCTTCGCGGGCCTGGGCCTGAAAGCGAGCGGGACGGGATTTTCGGCCGCCGACCTGATGCGGCCCGGCAAGGTGGCGCAAACCGGCCTCGACGCCGCCCGGCCGCTTCTCGACTCCATTTCCGATTTGATGGGTTGGGTCGCGTTCTTCGAGAACTTCATTCAGATCGCGTGCCTGCTATTCGCCTGGGCGCTCGTCATCCTCGCGTTCTTCATTTTGGCGATCCAGCTTTTCGTCACGCTGATCGAGTTCAAATTGAGCACGCTGGCGGGCTTCGTGTTGATCCCGTTCGGCTTGTTCGGCAAGACCGCCTTCATGGCCGAGCGCGTGCTTGGCAACGTAATTTCCTCCGGCATCAAGGTTCTGGTGCTCGCCGTGATCGTCGGCATCGGCTCGACGCTGTTCTCGCAGTTCACGCAAGGCTTCGGCGGCCAGACGCCGAGCATCGACGACGCAATGGCCATCGTGCTCGCGGCGCTGTCGCTCGTCGGCCTTGGCATATTCGGTCCCGGCATCGCGTCCGGCCTTGTCAGCGGCGGGCCGCAGCTCGGCGCGGGCGCGGCGGTCGGCACCGGCCTTGCCGTTGGCGGCGCTGCGCTTGCCGCAGGCGGTGCAGTCGGCCTTGCCGCAAAGGGAGGTGCAGCCGCCGTGCGCGGCGGCGCGACCGCAGCCGGCGCAACGTCCGCCGCCTATAGCCTTGGCTCCTTCGGTCAATCCGGCGCGGCAGGCGTCGCTTCCGGCCTGCGCGGCGTGGCGCGCGCCGCAGGCAGCGCGGCCACGTCGCCGCTGCGCCGTGCCGCAGCGAGCGTCAAATCCAGCTTCGCCGATGGCGTGAAGGCCGGGTTCGGCGCGACCGGCGGCACATCGACCGCCGGCACGGTTGGCGGCACGGCCGAAAGCGCATCTGCATCTTCATCGGCTTCCGGCGAACGGCCCGGCTGGGCGCAGCGAATGCGGCAGGGCGGGCATACGGCCCATGCCGTCCAGACAGCCGCGCACGCCGTCCGCTCCGGCGACGGCCACGCCTCCAGTTCTTCCGTCAACCTCTCTGAAAGCGACCGCACATGAGCATCTTCAAAAGACCCGCCGTGCATTACGGCAAGACCCCGCAACCCGAAACGCCATATCAGCGCGCCGCGCAGGTTTGGGATGAGCGCATCGGCTCGGCCCGCGTTCAAGCGCGCAACTGGCGCACTATGGCGTTCGGCAGCCTGATCCTGTCGGCGGGCTTCGCTTCCGCCCTTGTCTGGCAGACCGCGCGCGGGACCGTGGTTCCCTGGGTGGTGCAGGTTGACCGGCTCGGCCAGGCGCAGACCGTCGCGCCGGCCACGGCCGACTATCGGCCGACCGACCCGCAAGTGGCGTGGCATCTTGCGCGCTTCATCGAGCAGGTTCGTTCCGTTCCCGCCGATCCCGTCATTGTTCGCCAGAACTGGCTTCGCGCCTACGAATGGACGACCGACCAGGGCGCGGCGGCGCTCAACGACTATGCCCGCGCCAACGACCCGTTCGCGAAAGTCGGCAAGCAACAGGTGTCGGTCGATGTGTCGAGCGTCATCCGCGCATCGCCGGATTCCTTCCGCGTCGCCTAGACCGAGCAGCACTATGAAGACGGCAAGCTCGCCACCACGGAGCGATGGACCGCGATCCTGACCATCGTGATCCAGCCGCCGCGCGACGCCGACCGGCTCAAAGCCAATCCGCTCGGAATCTACGTCAACGCGATTTCGTAGGCGAAGGAGATGAGCCAATGAGCAAGGCTTTCCGCAGACCCGCCTTTGCCGCCGTGCTGTTGTCCGCGACCATGCTTGCGGGCTGCGCCACCTACAAGCCGCCGCAGATCAGCTACGACGCCAACGTGCCGCCGTTGCCGGCCGTTCCCGCTGCCGTCATCGACACGACGCCGAAGCCGCTGCATATCCCGCCGCCCTGGACGGTGGCGCGCGGCGGCACGGCCGCCGCCACGCCGACCGCGCGCGTCGAGAATGCCAATGCCGCCGCCCGCGTGCAGCCGCGACGCGACGGCTATTACAACGCTATCCAGATTTATCCGTGGAGCGAAGGCGCGCTCTATCAGGTCTATGCGTCTCCCGGCCAGATCAGCGACATTGCGCTGGAGCCGGGCGAGAGCCTGACCGGCGCGGGACCGATAGCGGCGGGCGACACGGCGCGCTGGATCATCGGCGACACCGAGAGCGGATCGGGCGTCACCCGCCGCGTGCATATCCTTGTGAAGCCGACCCGGCCGGACCTCACGACGAACCTTGTCGTGACCACCGACCGGCGCGTTTACATGCTCGAGCTGCGCTCGGACCAGAAGCCCTATATGCCCGCCGTAGCCTGGGCCTATCCCGCGCTTCCGGCAGGGCAGCGGGCGAGCGTTCCGGCCACGCCGGTCATTCCGGCCGCCGCGGCGCGCAATTATCGCTATGGCCTGACCGGCGACAATCCGCCGTGGAAGCCCGTAGCCGTCTATGACGATGGCAGGCGCGTCTATGTCGAGTTTCCGCGCGGCATCGTGCAGGGCGAAATGCCGCCGATCTTCGTCATCGGGCCGGACGGCGAAGCGCAGATCGCCAACAGCCGCATCTATCAAAACATCCTGATCGTGGACCGCCTGTTCGGCTCGGCCGAGCTGCGCCTTGGCGGCGGCAAGACCCAGCAGACCGTCAGGATTGTCCGCACGGACGGGAGGCCATCATGAGCGAGAATGAAACGAACACCGCCGCACCTATGCGGCTTCGTGCCGAACCGCCGCGCGTCACCCGCCTGTCGCGCAAGGTGCTCGCCAGCGCGGCGGCCGTCGCGCTCGTCGGGATCGGTGGAACGCTGATCTATGCGCTCCAGACCCGCGCGCCCGGCGACGGCGGCAAGGAGCTGTATTCGACTTCCAACCGCCAGCCGGCCGATGGACTTGCCGGGTTGCCGAAGGATTATACCGGCCCGGTCCTGGGGCCGCCGCTGCCGGGCGACCTTGGCCGCCCGATCCTCGACGCGCAGAACCGGGGCCAGCCCGTCGTGCCGCCGACGATCACCGCGCCGGCCGTGGACCGCGCCGAGGAACGCCGGCTCGCCGAGGAAGAAGCCGCGCGCTTGAGCCGCGTGTTCTTCCAGACCGAGGCCCGCACCGGAAGCCCGGCCGCGATGCCGGGCGGCGCTACCACGGCGGGGCTTACCGGCCTCGACTTCGCCGGCCTGACCGGACAGCCCGGCCAGCAGACGACGCAGGACCGGCAGCTTGCTTTTTTGAATGCACCCGTCGATCGCCGCACCACATCGGCGGATCGCATCATGGCTCCGGCATCGCCCTTCGTGCTCCAGGCGGGAGCCGTGATCCCCGCCGCGCTCATCACCGGCATCCGCTCCGACTTGCCCGGCCAGATCACCGCCCAGGTGACGGAGCCGGTCTATGACAGCCCGACCGGCCGCATCCTGCTTGTCCCACAGGGGACGCGGATCATCGGCCAGTATGACAACAAAGTGCAGTTCGGCCAGCGCCGCGTGTTGCTTGTCTGGAATCGTCTCATCATGCCGAACGGCCGGTCCATTGTTCTGGAGCGCCAGCCCGGCGCGGACAGCCATGGCTATGCCGGGCTTGAAGACGGTGTTGATTACCACTGGTGGGATTTGGCGAAGGCCGCCGGCCTCTCGACGCTGCTCTCCGTTGGAGCCGAGCTTGCCGTCAATGACGAGGACCGGCTGTTGAGCGCCATCCGCGACGGCGGCCAGAACACCATCAACGACGCCGGGCAGCAGATCATCCGCCGCCAGCTCAACGTCGCCCCGACGCTGACCATCCGGCCGGGCTTCCCCGTCAGGATCGTGGTCACGCGCGACCTTGTGCTCGAACCCTACAGGAGTTGACCGTGACCAGGCTGAAACTTGGCGCGATCCCCGACGACAAGCCCGTCAAGGTGACGATGGAGTTGCCCGCGCCGCTCCATCGCGATCTCGTCGCCTATGCCGAAATCCTCGCCCGCCAGATGGGCCGGCCGCTCGCCGATCCCATGAAGCTCATTGTGCCGATGCTCGAAAGATTCATCGCCACGGATCGGGAGTTTGCGAAGGCACGGCGACACGAAATAGCGAAGTAAGCAGACTGATCTCCCGACTTCTATCAAGTACCAAGTTCTAAAAGTCTTAAGTCACCCAAGAAGCTCTCCAGCGTCACTATGTCCGTTCGGATGCTTGCGGGAAACTTTGTAATCAGAGGTTCTGGCACCACGAGTTGAACATTGGCTTGTGTCATCTCCCGGAATTGCGCCTCTGAAACACCTTCTTGCAAGGTCAACAGGTGCTTTACCGGAATCCGGTCAGCCTCGTTGAGCACTTGCCGCCATCGGTCGCGACATGTGGTCTTGGTGGCAAGCATCCGAAGCCGGGCCGCCGGAAAAGTCGAGTCTCTATAAGCAGTCTGCGAAGGAAACAGGAAATCCGGCCGCTTGCCCGGCTCTGATTGTGGACCATGCTGAAAATCAGTTCCCTCGCGGAAGCGTTCCTCTATCAGGATTTCGCGGGTATGGAGTTCCAATGACCGACCCGAACGTGCCTTGCGCCGTTGCAGAACGGTTTGAGCGCGGGAAATAAAATCGTCCAAGGTCGTAAATCCGGCGCGGATTGCAGGAAGCTCCACCGCTTCCTCAACGCTACGGAAGATTTCAAACTCGCATTCGCGCCGCCGCAGGAGTCGCTTGTCCGGTGGCGTGCCATGTTCAGGCCGAAGCTCCACCGTCTTGCGAACAATGTCAGCGCCGGTCGGGAACTGCATCAGCCATTCGGCCGGAATCTCGCTCGGTTCGAGCCAGCACCGGGCAGGACCGGCCGAGGACGGCGGAAACAATCCGGGTTGCTCGGGAGACCACATGATGAAGCGCCCAGGTTCAACCGGCCCGAAACGCTCCTCGGCAATATCCTCCTCGACACCGTTGCGGCATACCCAGACATGGCAGCGAATCGCCGCTCCGTTTTCGTCCAGCGGGAATGCGAAGATTGTCAGTGCGCCAGTGCTCTCAGTGTCCAGAAGTGCAGAGGCACCACCACCGAAGTTAGTCAGCCGGGTTTCATCCCTGCCGTTCGGCTTCCCCTCAAAACGCTTGGAATTGTAATAAACCGCACGAACCTGACGCACGTCCAGATGCGAGTCCACAGCCAGCTCAAA
>JAGRLZ010000182.1 GCA_020441545.1 Xanthobacteraceae bacterium
ATGGTGCCCAGGGGCGGAATCGAACCACCGACACTGCGATTTTCAGTCGCATGCTCTACCAACTGAGCTACCTGGGCGCGGCCCGTTGCCGAACGGCCGGGCGCGGGCGGGTTATAGTCAGGGGAAACGGCCCTGTCCACCCGGCAGGCGTCGGTTCTTGCGCCGGGTGTGGTTAATCGCGATGTCACCCCTTCGGATTGAAACACCCCGCCGGGTGTGGCGAACGGCGCCGCGTCCGCTCGCCTGTTGACCCGGTCATCCATCTTCTTTCCAAAATGATGGATACGCGGATCAGGCCCGCGCATGACGATGGATGATCCCGCCAAAATTGGAAAGCCTTCAGTCGTCGGCGTCGGTATCGTCCGGACGGCCGGGAATGGCGTAGGAGCCCGACAGCCAGCGGTTGAGATCGACGTCGCGGCAACGTTCCGAGCAGAATGGCCGCGAGGCTTCGCGCGCCGGCTTGCCGCAGATCGGACACAGCCGCCCACGCCGCGCCCTGCCGGCCGGGTCCGGCGCCGCGCCGCCGGTTGCCTTGCCGGCCGCCTTGTCCGCCGATCTGCCGCCGCCTTTGCCGTCAGCCGGCATTGAGCCAGCCGGCGCGGACCGGAAACTTCTCGCCGCCGAGCAGCGAAACGGTCTCGTAGAGCGGCAGCCCCACCACGTTGGTGTAGGAGCCGACCAGCTTGACCACGAACGAGCCGGCGATGCCCTGCACCGCGTAGCCACCGGCCTTGCCGCGCCATTCGCCGGATTCGAGATAGCCGCGGATGTCGTCCTCGGTGAGCCGTTTGAAGCGTACCCGCGTCTCCACCAGCCGCTGCCGGAACGCCTCGTTCGGGGTCACCATGCAGACCGCGGTATAGACGCGGTGATTGCGGCCCGACAGCAGCCGCAGGCACTGCGACGCCTCGTCGGCCAGTTCCGCCTTGGGCAGGATGCGCCGGCCGACCGCCACCACGGTATCGGCGGCGACGACGAAGGCGCCACGCAGGTTGTCGTTGACCTTCACCGCCGCAAGCGCGGCTTCCGCCTTGGCACGGGCGAGCCGGGTGGCGCAGGCGCGCGGCAGTTCCCCGCGCGACGGGGTTTCGTCGACATCTGCCGGCTGCAGCGCGTCGGGTTCGATGCCGGCCTGGTTGAGCAGCGCGAGCCGCCGCGGCGAAGCCGAGGCGAGGACGAGTTTGGGACGGCCTGACATGGGCGTGGGAATCGATCTTCTGGCGGTGGCGGAACGGGCGGGGACCGTATCGGAAGCGCCTCGCTTCGACAACCGCCAGAGCGCTTTCGAGCGAAGCGGGGGCCGGTTCGCGCAAAGAAACCGCCCTAAAACAAGAATATAGCGCCCCGCTCCTATTCTACCCGGACGGAAATGGCTCCAGAAAGCGGTTCCGGCAAAGTCTCACGCCTGTTTGCGCCGGCCGCGGGCGACGAACGCAGCAATAAAACAGGATCGGCGGGAACAGGGCGGCCACGGCATCCCGTCCCGGAGGCTGTCGTCGATATCGCCGGCGCGGCCTGCGATTACATCGCGTTACAGCCCCGCGCCGCGGGCGAACCGCTTGCGGATACGCAGCGACAGCCCATCGCAGACCTCGCGATAGGCGTCGAGGCGCTGCTCGCGGCTGCCCTCCACCAGCGTCGGATCCTGCGTCGGCCAGTATTCGACCTCGACCGCGTGGGTGCGGGTCAGGTCGAGCGCCTTGTGATGCGCCTCCGGCGACAGCGTGATGATGAGATCGAAGTTGAGCCCTTCCCAATCCTCCAGTTCCTCGAAGGTCTTGGGCCGGTGGCGCGAGATGTCCTGGCCGAGCTCCGCCATCACCGCGACCGCGAAGGGATCGAGCTCACCCTTCTTGACGCCGGCGGAGCGGACATAGAGCGTCTTCGGAAACATCTGCTGCAACAGGCTTTCGGCCATCGGCGAGCGAACGGCATTCATCGCGCATGCGAACAGCACCGCCTGCGGATTGCGGACGCTCCCCGGCGCCGCCATCGATCACCATCGCCCGTGCAGGGGCTGCCGTGCGGCCCGGCGGATCATTTCTCGCCCTTCCAGTGCAGCACGCAGATCAGGGTGAACAGCCGGCGCGCGGTGTCGAAGTCGATCCGCACCTTGCCATCGAGCCGCTCCATCAGCGCGCGCGAGCCTTCATCATGGATGCCGCGGCGGCCCATGTCGATGGCCTCGATCTTGTCCGGTGTCGCGGTACGGATGGCATGATAGTAGCTGTCGCAGATCATGAAGTAGTCTTTGACGATGCGGCGGAACGGCGTCAGCGACAGCAGGTGCGCCACCACCGGGGTGCCGTCCTCGCGGCGGATATCGAACATCAGCCGGTTGCCGGTGATGGCGAGGTGCAGCGCGAACGGGCCCGCGCCGGCGGCGCCCTCCGGCGCGAACAGGTTCTGCTCGATCAGGTCGTAGATCGCGATGGCGCGCTCATGCTCGATATCCGGCCCCGAGCGGCCGATCGACTCCTCGTCCAGCGTCACCGCAACGATGCGATTGCGGGAATCATCCTCTGGGGGCGGCTTGCTCATTGCCAAGCGGGTTCATTGCAAATTGAGACGGCGTCCGATCGAGCGCGAATGAGCTTCCAGTCCCTCGGCCCGGCCGAGGGTCATGGCCGCCGGCCCCAGCGCGCGCAACTGATCGGGCCCACAACGCAGGATCGACGTTCGCTTCATGAAGTCAAGCACGCCGAGCCCGGACGAGAAGCGGGCCGAGCGCGCCGTCGGCAGGACATGGTTGGAGCCACCGACATAGTCGCCGATCGCCTCCGGGGTGTGCGGCCCTAAGAACAGCGCGCCGGCATTGCGGATCTGGCCGGCGAGCGCGTCCGGATCGGCGGTGACGATCTCGAGGTGCTCAGCAGCAATGGCGTCGGCCAGCCCGACCGCCTCGCCGAGCGAACCGACACGGATGATGGCGCCGAAATCGGTCCACGAGGCGCGGGCGATGGCCTCGCGCGGCAGCGTCGCGAGCTGCGCCTCGACCGCGCGCGCGACATCGCGCGCCAGATCGTCGTCGTCGGTGATGAGGATCGACTGGGCATTGGCGTCGTGCTCGGCCTGCGCCAGCAGGTCGGCGGCGATCCAGTCGGCATTGCCGGTTTCGTCGGCGATCACCAGCACCTCGGAGGGGCCGGCGATCATATCGATCCCCACCCTGCCGAACACCAGCCGCTTGGCGGCGGCGACATAGGCGTTGCCCGGCCCGACGATCTTGGCCACGGGCGCGATGGTCGCGGTCCCATAAGCCAGCGCCGCCACCGCCTGCGCGCCGCCGACCCGGTAGATTTCCGATACGCCGCCGAGATGCGCGGCCGCCAGTACCAGCGGATTGAGCCTGCCGTCCGGCGACGGCACCACCATCACCACCCGCAAGACGCCGGCCACCCTGGCCGGAACCGCGTTCATCAGCACCGAGGACGGATAGGCCGCCGAGCCGCCGGGCACATAGAGCCCGACCGCCTCGATCGCGGTCCAGCGCGCGCCGAGCTCGACCCCGAGCGCGTCGGTGAAGCGGTCGTCCTTCGGCATCTGCCGGCGGTGATAGGCTTCGATCCGGTCACGGGCGAGCTTGAGCGCGTCAATGGTTGCCGGATCGCAGGCTTTCACCGCCGCCGCGATCTCGTCGCCGGTGATCCGCAAGCCCCCTGCGTCAATCTCCAGCCGGTCGAACTTGCGCGTCGCTTCCAAAAGCGCCGCGTCGCCTCGCGCCGCCACGTCGTCGACGATCGCGCGCGTCGCCGCCTCGATATCGGCGGAGACCTCGCGCTTGGTGGTGAGGAAGGCTGAGAATTGCGCGGCAAAGCCGGGCTTGCGGCTGTCGAGGCGGATCGGCATGTCGGTACTTCCAGACGGGCGCGCGAGGTGCGCCTCCTGCTCAATGCGGGCTGCGCCTCCTGCTCAATGACGGAGCCGCAAATCGCCGTCAACCCTTTGGTCCGAAAGATCAAGTCGGCGGGCGCTCAGGGCCGCGCGGGGGATGACAGGGAGGCGTCGCCGGATACGGCCTCGCCGGACCCATCGCGTCCGAGATCCACCAACCCGCATTCCAGGCATTCGACATCGAGCCGCAACGCCGCGCCATCGCCGAACATCAGCACCACATGGCCGCCCGGCGGCGTGGCGGGATGAAAGGCAACGCCAACGATGTTGAGCCGCGCCCGCGGTCCATCGCGTTCGATGCGGCGCGACCGGCACGCCAGCACGCGGTCGAACCGCAGCACGGAGATCAGGCGCCGCGGCGAGGCCGCGCCGCCGAGCGCCTGCTCCCAGTCGGGCCGGCTCATGCCGATCACCAGGCGCTTGTCGCCCGGCTGCCAGACGATGTCCGCCGCCCTGACGACCGCATCCTGGGCATGCGCGGAGATCACGGCGAGATCGTCCTCGTCCAGCGCGACCAGCTTCACCGGCATCGAGGACTATCCGCTGAGCCGTTCGATGGTCGCGCCACAGGCCGAGAGCTTGTCCTCCAGCCGCTCGAAGCCGCGGTCGAGGTGATAGACCCGGTTGACCATGGTCTCGCCTTCCGCCGCCAGCGCCGCGATCACCAGCGACACCGAGGCCCGCAGGTCGGTCGCCATCACCGGCGCGCCGCGCAAGGTCTCGATGCCCTCGACGATCGCGGTTTCGCCGTCGAGATGAATCCGCGCGCCGAACCGCGCCAGCTCCTGCACATGCATGAAGCGGTTTTCGAAGATCGTCTCCGTGATGTGCGAGGCGCCCCCGGCCCGCGTCATCAGCGCCATGAATTGCGCCTGCAGGTCGGTCGGGAAGCCGGGGAACGGCGAGGTCGAGACGTTCACCGGCCGGATGCCGGCGCCGTTGCGGGTGACGCGAATGCCCTCGTTGTTGACGCTGATCTCGGCGCCCGCCTCGGTCAGCACGTCGAGCGCCGCCTGCAACAGTTCGGGGCGCGCGCCATTGAGCTGCACGTCGCCGCCGGTCATCGCCACCGCCATCGCATAGGTGCCGGTCTCGATCCGGTCCGGCAGCACGGTGTGCCGCGCGCCATGGAGCTTCGTCACGCCTTCGACGACGATGCGCGGCGTGCCCGCCCCCGACACCCGCGCGCCCATCTTGTTGAGGCAATCGGCGACGTCGAGAACTTCCGGCTCGCAGGCGGCGTTGGTGATGACGGTGGTGCCCTTCGCCAGCGTCGCCGCCATCAGCGCCACATGGGTGCCGCTGACGGTGACTTTCGGGAAATCGATCTCCGCCCCCTTGAGGCCGCCCGGCGCCCTGGCGATCACGTAACCGCCATCGATCGTGATGTCCGCGCCGAGCTTTTCCAGCGCCTCGATAAGCAGGTCGACCGGACGCGTGCCGATGGCGCAGCCGCCCGGCAGCGACACTTTCGCCTCGTGCATCCGCGCCAGCAGCGGCGCGATCACCCAGAACGAGGCCCGCATCCGCGACACCAGTTCATAGGGCGCGGTGGTATCGATGATGTTGGCGGCCGAGATATGCAGCGTCTGGCCCTGATATTCATGGTCGCCCGGCCGCTTGCCCGCCGCCATGATGTCGACGCCGTGATTGCCGAGAATCCGCTGCAACTGCGCGACGTCGGCAAGACGTGGCACGTTCTCGAGAATCAGCGTCTCGTCGGTGAGCAGGCTCGCGATCATCAGCGGCAGCGCCGCGTTCTTCGCGCCCGAGATCGGGATGGTTCCGTTGAGCTTGTTGCCGCCGACGATGCGAATGCGATCCATTCTCTTTTGCCGATTTCTCTTGCTGCCCCGCACAAATGTTTAGGCGAAGCCGCGCCCCATTGCAAAATCTTCCGCAAAAGCTCCAATCTTTGCGGCGATTCGATGGGTTGCCGGCGAATTGGAGCAGCAGCGCGTCGGCCCCCCTCAAAGCCGGTTGATATCCCCGCTTTCCAGCACCGGCTTCGGATAGCCGTGGCGCGCCACCGCCAGCATCGCCCGGCCGACCTGCTCGGTGGTCGTCATATACTGAGGCGCGACCTTGTTCAGAAACGTCAGGAGCGGCGCCGCCACCACATAGGCGGCCTGATACCACGCCGTCTTCGACCTGATGCCGTGCAGCGGCTGGATGCCGGCCGGACGGAACATATAGGCCGCCTTGAAGGGCAGCTTGAGCAGATCGTTCTCGGTCTTGCCCTTGACGCGCGCCCACATCACCCGTCCGCGCTCCGTGCTGTCGGTGCCGCGGCCGGTGACATAGACGAACACCATTTGCGGATTGAGCTTCGCCAGCGTCGTCGCGGCCGCCATGGTGATGCCGTAGGTGAGATGACGATAGCGTTCCTCGGTCAATCCGACCGAGGTGACGCCAAGGCAAAAGAAGCAGGCGTCGTAGCCGGACAATCGGGATTCGATGGCGGAAAAATCCAGAAAATCATCGTGACGCAATTCCTCAAGCCTGGGGTTGCGTTGGCCGGTCGCGCCGCGGCCGACGGCGAGAACGCGCTCCACGCCGGGATCGAGCAGGCATTCGCGCAGCACGCCCTGCCCGACCATTCCGGTCGCGCCGAACAGGATGATTTTCAGCTTGCGGTCACTCATGCGTCGAATCTTTCCGGATAGCGCCGGGACATTCGCCGGGCCGCGCCGTTTCCTCGTTGCGGCCACGCGCCTGCGCCTTGCGCCGCTTGAGGTTCTCCCGCAGCGCCCGGCGCAGGCGGTCCTGCCGCCGATCCACGCCGGACGGGGGGCCTTGTCCCCCGGGCACCTGCTTGTCTGTCATGGTCGCCGCCATCCCCTTGCCGGAGCGGTCCGCAGGCCCGGCGCAGGCCGGCATTGTCGCGCTTTGCTCCGGCAACGGCAAATACGACTGCCCCGGCCGGGTTCCAATGCCTGATTCCAAGACCTGGTTCCAAGACCTGATTCCAAGACCGGGTCCAGGCCCGATCCAAGGCGCGGCGAGGCACCATCCGCCCATCCATGCTTGCGCATGGGAGAGCCTTGTGGCAAGGACAGGCCGATTGCGGCGCCCGGTCACCGGGTGATTCCGTAATCGAGGCGATGCTGCCGTAGCTCAGTGGTAGAGCACTTCATTGGTAATGAAGAGGTCGACAGTTCAATCCTGTCTGGCAGCACCACTTTTTCCTCGCGCTCCTTAGTTTTCGCGAATTCCAAGCTAATTCCTCAAATTTCAAGCCAATCCGATCGTTGCACGATCCATCGGCTCCATTGGCGATCGATCACTGACATTGCGCCGCGCCGGCGGTAGATTGGCCTCGGCCAGTCAGGGCCGCCGCAGCGTTGGGATTGAGTCCGTGCAGGATCCCGTTCATGTCGTTCATCGCCAGATCTGGCGCGAAACCGGCCTCCAGGAGGGCGACCGCCCGATCCCGGAGGAGACCGCGATTTCGCTGACCTATAACGGCGGCAGCTATGCCGTGATGATGGCGACGCCGCGGGATCTGGAAGACTTCGCCATCGGCTTCAGCCACAACGAAGGCATCATCGACGACCCGGCCGCGATCGATTCGCTCGAGGTCATTCCGCTCGACGACGGCATCGAACTGCGGATGTGGCTGGCGCAGGCGGAAGCCGGCCGCCTGCAGGATCGCCGGCGGCATATCGCCGGACCGACCGGGTGCGGGCTTTGCGGTATCGATTCCATCTCCGAGGCGATGCGGCCGGCCGCGACGGTGCCGCCGGGCCGCCGCTTCCGCCCCGGCCAGATCATGGCGGCGGTGCGGAGCCTTGCGCCGCTGCAGGCGATCAATGCCGCCACCCGGGCCGTCCATGCCGCCGCTTTCTGGACCCCGGCCGATGGAATCGTCGCCCTGCGCGAGGATGTCGGGCGCCATAACGCGCTCGACAAGCTTGCCGGGGCGCTGGCCCGCGCCTCGGTGGCCACCAGCGAGGGGATAATTCTCCTCACCAGCCGGGTATCGGTCGAAATGGTGCAGAAATCCGCCATGATCGGCGTGCCGACGGTCGCTTCGGTTTCGGCGCCGACCGCGCTGGCGGTCAGGATGGCGGAAGCCGCAGGCCTGACCCTGGTCGCGATCGCCCGGGCCGACGGCTTCGAGATATTCACCCATCACGACCGGATCGCGACCGAAACCGCCCCCGCCTGATTCTCCCTGCGGAATTTCCGCCCGCGACCTTTTGACCGGGTTTTGGGACGGCCTGTCCCGCAACGACCGCCGCGCCCTAAACAAGGTATCAAAACACCGAAACTTCACGACATCGTGGCGGAAATGCGGCAGCCGTGTCGCACAACTATGGCGCGAAAGGCGCAACATTAAGGATTCATTAGGTAACAAAAAGGTGTGGTTCCACATACGCTTAGGAACGATCGAGCTGTGGCCGATGGGTGACAGCATTTTAGGCAGAACCTGTCTAAGAGGTTCCTCGACGGCGGCACTTACCCCGCCCGCCAGTTTGCTCTTGGAGATAAAAATGAAGAAGTTTCTGCTTGGAACTGTGGCGCTGATCGCTCTCGGCGCGACCGCACCTGCACTTGCTGCCGATATGGCTGCCCGCCCCTACACCAAGGCCCCGGCCTACGTCCCGGCCCCGGTCTACAACTGGACCGGCTTCTACATCGGCGGTCACGTCGGTGGCGCCTTCGGCGGCAACAACAACATCCTCG
>JAGRLZ010000026.1 GCA_020441545.1 Xanthobacteraceae bacterium
CGCGCCAATTCTGTGATGCGCCGGGGCGTTGTCAAGAAATACCGATGCGGCGAAATGACTACATCGGTCGCCGATCCATGGCGGCGTTCCGGTGAAAATATGCATCCGTGATGAATAATTGAGACGGCGCAACGGGATGATGCGTTGCCGCAACGAAAAGCCGCGTTCCGGAGTTGCAACGTTCGATCGCATTGCGACAAAAGGTGAGCTTTGACAGTGACTTGAAGTCGCCGTACGGTTTCTTTCGACAAACTCTAAAGTTTGGTCGTCCCCCGGTGGGGGCCGTATTCGGAGGAAATGTTCCATGAACATGGAACTCTCGCGGCGCTCGTTTATGCTCGGGGCCGGCGCGGGTCTGGCGGGGACGAGTCTTGGTGCGCTTGGATTTGGTGAAATCGAAGCCGCCCATGCCTTGACGATCCGGCCTTTCAAGCTCGCGCAGACCAAGGAAGTTCGAAGCCAGTGTCCCTACTGCGCGGTTTGTTGCGGCATGCTGATCTTCTCCGCCGAGAGCAAGGCGGAGAAGGGCAAGATGGAGGTCACCCATATCGAGGGTGACGTCGACCACCCGGTCAACCGCGGCACGCTCTGCCCGAAGGGCGCCGGCGCGCTGGACTACATCCGGGCCAAGACCCGGGTGAAATACCCGATGTACCGCAAGCCCGGCGCGAAGAGCTTCGAGCGGGTGAGCTGGGATTTCGCGATGGAGCGCATCGCGAAGCTGATGAAGGAAGACCGCGACGCCAACTGGGTCGAGAAGAATCGCGACGGCGTCACCGTCAATCGGTGGCTGACGACCGCGTTCCTCGCTGGCAGCTCGGTCGCCAACGAGGGCGGATGGGCAACCTTCAAGGTCTCGCGTGGCCTTGGCCTGCTGCAGATCGAAAACCAGGCGAGAATTTGACACGGACCGACGGTGGCCAGTTTGGGCCCCACATTTGGTCGCGGTGCAATGACGAATTCCTGGACCGACATCAAGAATGCCGATGTCGTCTGGATCATGGGTGGTAACGCAGCCGAAGCCCACCCCTGTGGTTTCAAGTGGGTCACCGAGGCGAAAGCCGAGCGTGGCGCCAAGCTGATGGTGGTCGACCCCCGGTTCAACCGGTCGGCGGCCATGGCGGATCACTATGCGCCGATCCGGTCGGGGTCGGACATCGCGTTCCTGTCGGCGATCGTGAATTACCTTGTCTCCAACGACAAGATTCACAAGGAGTATGTGCGGCACTACACCAACGCGGCCTTCATCGTGAAGGACGAGTTCGGCTTCGACGAGGGCCTGTTCACCGGCTACGACGAGAGCAAGCGTTCGTATGACCGCAGCTCGTGGGAATACAAGTTCGGACCCGACGGCTTCGCGATCCGCGACATGACGCTGGAAGATCCGCGCTGCGTGTTCCAGCTGATGAAGAAGCATTTCGCGCAGTATACGCCGGAGCTGGTGGAGCGCATCTGCGGCACGCCGAAGGACAAGTTCCTGAAGGTGGCCGAATGGGTCGCTTCGACCGCCAACGGCGAGCGGGCGATGACCATCATGTATGCGCTCGGCTGGACCCAGCATACCCACGGTGCGCAGAACATCCGTACCGCGGCGATGATCCAGCTGTTGTGCGGCAATATCGGCATTCCCGGCGGCGGCGTGAACGCGCTTCGCGGTCACTCCAACGTGCAGGGCATCACCGATGTCGGCACGCTGACGGCGGCGATCCCGGGTTACCTGGCGTTGCCGACCGAGCGGGAGCCGACGCTGGAGTCGCATCTGGCCAAGCGGACCTTCAAGCCGCTGACGCCGAACCAGACCAGCTACTGGCAGAACTATCGCAAGTTCTATGTCAGCTTCCTGAAGACGCAGTTCGGCGCCAATGCGACACCGGACAACGAGTTCGGCTACAACTACCTGCCGAAGCTCGACGGCATCTACGACTGCATCAAGATGTTCGACCTGATGCATCAGGGCAAGACCAACGGCCTGCTGTGCCAGGGCTTCAATCCCCTGATGGCGATTCCCAACTCGAACAAGAGCCGGGAAGCGCTGTCGAAGCTGAAGTTCCTGGTCAGCATGGACCCGATCGAGACCGACACGGTGCGGTTCTGGGAGAACTTCGGCGAGTTCAACAATGTCGATCCCGCCAAGATCCAGACCGAGGTGTTCATGCTCCCGGTCACGTCGTTTGCGGAGGAGGAGGGCAGCGTCACCAATTCCAGCCGCTGCATCCAGTGGAAGTGGAAGGCGGCCGATCCGTATTTCGAGTCGCGAACCGACATCGAAATCCTCTCGGACCTCTTCGTGCGCATGCGCAAGATGTACGAGAAGGACGGCGGCAAGGGGAAGGACGCGATTCTCGCGGTGAACTGGAGCTACAAGGATCCGCTTCACCCGAGCGTCGAGGAACTGCTGACCGAACTCAACGGCTCGGCGCTGTCCGACCTCAAGAACGCCGACGGCAAGGTGGTGCGCGCCGCGGGACAGCGGCTCGCCAGCTTCGCCGAGATGCGGGACGACGGCTCGACCAACGGCTCGATGTGGATATACACCGGGGTCTACGGTCCCAACGGCAATTTCGCGCAGCGCCGCGACAATGCCGATCCGTCCGGCCTCGGGGTGTTCCCGGGCTGGGGCTTCTCGTGGCCGGCCAATCGCCGCATCCAGTACAATCGCGCTTCGGCCGACCCGAGCGGCAAGCCGTGGAGCGAAGCCAAGAAGTACATGTACTGGAACGGCGAGCGCTGGACCGGGCCGGATGTGCCGGACTACATACCGACCATTCCGCCGGAACGTGCGGTCGGGCCCTTCATCATGAACGCGGAGGGCGTCTCGCGCCTCTGGGTTCGCGGGCTGATGGCCGACGGTCCGTTCCCGGTGCATATGGAGCCGTTCGAGTCGCCGGTGCCGAACCTGGTGTTCCCGAAGCTCAAGGGCAATCCGGTGGCGCGGGCGTTCAAGTACGATCTCGAGGCGCTTGGCACGTCCAAGGACTTCCCGATCGTCGGGACGACCTATCGTCTCACCGAGCATTTCCACTACTGGACCAAGAGCGTGCATGCCAACGCGGTGATGCAGCCCGAGTTCTTCGTGGAAATGTCGGAGCAACTCGCCAAGGAGAAAGGCATCAGGCACGGCCAGATGGTCCGCATCTGGTCGAAGCGCGGCGAGGTCAAGGGCAAGGCGGTGGTCACCAAGCGCCTGAAGCCGTTCATGGTGGACGGCAAGACGGTGCATGAGGTGGGCCTGCCGCTCAACTTCGGCTTCATCGGCGAGACCAAGAAGGCGTCACCGATCAACGGACTGACCTCCGCGATCGGCGACTCCAATTCGCAGACGCCGGAATTCAAGGCGTTCCTCGTCAACATCGAACCCATCGCGGGTCCGGCAGCTTAAGGGGAGGGCCAAGATATGTTCACACCTGTTCCGAACCCGACCACCAAGCCGGTCCCCGCGAAGTTCGGCGAGCAAGACCTGATCCGCCGCTCGGCATCCTCCATCACGCCGCCTGCCAAACGGCAGACGGAGGTGGCCAAGCTGATCGACGTGTCGAAGTGCATCGGCTGCAAGGCGTGCCAGGTGGCGTGCCTCGAGTGGAACAACCTCACCGAGGACGTCGGCGTCAACACGGGTGTCTATGACAACCCGCACGACCTGACGGAAAACACCTGGACCTTGATGCGCTACACCGAATACGAGAATGCCGAGAGCGGCAATCTCGAATGGCTGATCCGCAAGGACGGCTGCATGCATTGCGAGGATCCGGGCTGCCTGAAAGCCTGCCCGGCGCCCGGCGCCATCGTGCAGTATTCCAACGGCATCGTGGACTTCGTCCACGACAAATGCATCGGCTGCGGCTACTGCATCAAGGGATGTCCGTTCAACATCCCGCGCATTTCGAAGGCGGATTCGAAAGCCTACAAGTGTACGCTGTGCGTCGACCGCGTCGCGGTCGGGCAGGGACCGGCCTGCCAGAAGGCGTGCCCGACCCAGGCCATCGTGTTCGGCACCAAGGACGAGATGAAGCAGTGGGCCGACCATCGCATCAAGGATCTCAAGTCGCGCGGCTTCAAGAATGCCGGCCTCTACGATCCGCCGGGCGTGGGCGGCACGCATGTCATGTATGTGCTGCAACACGCGGACAAGCCGCAGATTTACGCTAGTCTGCCGAACAATCCGTCGATCAGTCCGATCGTCGAATTGTGGAAGGGCGCGACCAAATATGCCGGCCTCGCCGCCATCGGCGCCTTTGCCGCCATCGGCTTCCTGCATCAGATCGTGGTCGGTCCCAACAGGGTGTCGCGGGAGGATGAGGAGAACGCCGAACGGCTCACGGAGGGCAAGTCACCATGAGCAAGCCTGAGATCGAGGCCGGCGACAGCGTCCATCCCGGCAATCCGGTGATCGTCGACCGCTATACCGTCGCAGCGCGGATCAATCACTGGGTCACGGCCATCAGCCTGGTGCTGCTGGCGCTGTCGGGCCTCGCACTGTTCTCGCCGGCGCTCTACTTCCTCACCGGCCTGTTCGGCGGCGGCCAGTTGACGCGCATCATCCATCCGTGGATCGGCGTCGTGCTGTTCCTGTCCTTCATGGGGCTGTTCTTCCGGTTCTTCCGGCTGAACCTCTGGGAGCGGACCGACAGCGTGTGGATGGCCCGGCTGCGCGCCGTGCTGGCCGGCGACGAGAACAAGCTGCCCGAAGTCGGCAAGTACAATGCCGGCCAGAAGATGGTGTTCTGGTCGATGTCGCTGCTGATCCTGGTTCTGATCACCAGCGGCATCGTGATCTGGGACCAGTATTTCGGTCCCTACTTCACCATCGAGCAGAAGCGGATCGCGGTGCTGATCCATTCCGTGACCGCGATCGTCGCGATCTGCGTCTGGATCGTGCATGTCTATGCGGCGATCTGGGTGCGCGGCACCATCGGAGCCATGACGCGCGGCCAGGTGACCGGCGGCTGGGCCTGGCGGCACCATCGCAAGTGGCTGCGGGATCTGGTGACCACCGGCAAGCATTGAGCGTCTGCGCCGGCGTGACATGCGCCGGCGCGGCGACTGGACGGTGTTGAGTTTGAGATTGTGTCGAAGCTGAAGCACTTGCGCTCGGCGGGCGATGTCATTGCGCCCGCGGCCTCGGTGTGATCCACGTGGCCCGTGAGGTTCGTGAGGATTGATGATGTCCCGAGTCGATGCGACGGAGCCCGATCCGTCCGTTATCAGCAATATTCCGACCCCACCCTTCGTGCGATTGCCCGATCCGGGCGCGTCGTTCGCAGCCCGCGCGGCGCGCTTCGCCGAGCTGGCCGAGGATCACCAGCTTGCGCCGTATCTGCGGTTCCTCGCGGGAGTGTGCGGCATTCAGGCGGCGATCCAGGATGGCCTGCCCGCGCCCGCGGCGATCGTGCCGGAGCAGCTCGCGCGCGCGCATGAGCACAAGATGCCGCCGCTGGATCGCGGTGGCTTCACTGTCGATGCGGTCTTCGCGGCGACGCTGGACCGGCTGCTGGGTGCCGCCGCCGCGCTGGACATGCCGGCGCCGGCCCGCGCGGCGCTCGACCGCGTGACCGAGGCGGATGCGGACGGCCGGGCCACGATGATCCGCAACGTGCTCGCCGAGGCGATTCCCGTCGAGGCGCTGGCCGAGCACGTCTTTGTCGCGGCCGCTCTGCAGGTCCATTTCGCCTGCCTCGCCGCGCGCCTCGATCCGAAAAGTCTGCAATCGGTCGGGGATGGCGTCTGTCCGGCCTGCGGCGGCGCGCCGACCGCGAGCGTGCTCATCAATTCGCACCGGACCCCGGGCGCGCGCTATTGCGCCTGCTCGCTGTGCGGAACGATGTGGAACTATGTGCGTTCCAAATGCACGCTGTGTGGCTCGACCCGCGGAATCGTGTTCCAGGAGATCGAAGGCGCCGACCACATCAAGGCGGAGACCTGCGACGATTGCCATGGCTATATGAAGGTGCTCAATCATCAGAAGGACGATCGGCTCGATCCGGTGGCCGACGACGTCGCAACGCTCGGGCTCGATCTGCTGGTGCGTGAACTGGGTTTTCGCCGTGGCGGCGTCAATCCGTTCCTGATCGGCTATTGAGGCGTTGCGATGGGTGTACGCACCTCGATCCTCAGCCGTATTCCGTCCGTCGACGAGATCCTGAAGACGGATGCGGCTCGTGTCGCGGTCGCGCGTTTCGGCCGGCCGCGGGTGGTGGCGGCCATTCGCCGCGGCACCGATGCGGCCCGCCAGGCATCCGATACCGGGGACGCGCCGGTGCCGGGCCCGGATGCCATTGCCGCGGCGGCGCTGGCCTGGCTCGAGGCGGACGCCCGTCCCAACGCCCGTCCGGTATTTAATCTCACCGGCACGGTGCTGCACACCAATCTCGGCCGCGCGGTGCTGGCCGAAGCCGCGGTGGAGGCCGCGACGGTGGCGATGCGTGAAGCCATCGCGCTGGAGTTCGATCTGGTGCAGGGCAAGCGAGGTGAACGCGATGCGCTGGTGCGCGGCCTGTTGTGCGATCTCACCGGCGCCGAGGATGCCACGGTGGTGAACAACAATGCCGCCGCCGTGCTGCTGACGCTCAACACGCTTGCCAAGGGCAGGGACGCCATCGTCTCGCGCGGCGAGCTGATCGAGATCGGCGGTGCGTTCCGGATGCCCGAGATCATGGCGCGCGCCGGCGCGAGGCTGGTCGAGGTCGGCACCACCAATCGCACTCATGAGAAGGATTACGCCGCGGCGATCGGGCCGAAGACCGGGCTGATCCTGAAAGTGCATACCTCGAATTATCGCATCGAGGGCTTCACCAGGTCGGTGCCGGCGAAGGCGATCGCGGCGCTGGCGCGCGCCAGCCACGTGCCGCTGCTCAACGACCTCGGCTCCGGCACGCTGGTCGACCTGGCGCGCCATGGCCTCGCCCACGAGCAGACCGTGCGCGAGGCGGTGGCGGAAGGCGCCGACCTGGTCACCTTCTCCGGCGACAAGCTGCTGGGCGGGCCGCAGGCCGGCTTCATCGTCGGCCGGCGCGACCTGATCGCGCGGCTGAACCGCAATCCGATGAAGCGCGCGCTGCGGATCGACAAGATCCGCCTTGCGGCGATCGAGGCGACGCTGCGGCTTTATCGCGATCCGGATCGGCTGGCCGAGCGGCTGCCGACGCTGCGCATGATGGCGCGTCCGTGCGCCGACATCGCGGCGGCTGCCGAGCGCCTGCTGCCGAAGATCGCGGCCGCCGTCGGCCCGCGCTTCGAGGCCGGCATCGTTGCCTGCGACAGCCAGATCGGTTCCGGTGCGCTGCCGACCGAAACCATCGCCAGCGCCGGCATAGCGTTGCGCGTCGCCGGCGCGAAAAGCAGTGGCCGCGCGCTTGCCGCGCTGGTGACGGCGTTCCGCGAACTGGAGCGGCCGGTGATCGGCCGGGTCGAGAACGACGCCTTCATGCTCGACCTGCGTTGCCTCGAGGACGAGGCTGGGTTCCTGCGCAACCTCTCGCCGTTGCGGATCGGGGAGCGGGGCTGATGGGCTGGCGCGACGCCCTTCACGGATTGCACGGATTGCGGCGCGCACCCGCGTCGCCTGCGGCTTCGCCTTCCGTCGCCGACCTGATGGCGCAGGCTTATGAGGCCGCCGGGGCCGGCGACTACGAGGCCGCGCTGGCGATCTGGGGGCCGCTGGCGCATCAGGGCATGGCGCGGGCGCAGAACAATATCGGCAAGTGTTTTGGCGAGGGACTCGGCGTGGCGCGCGACAGCGCGCTGGCGCTGCAATGGCTGACGCTTGCCGCCGACGCCGGCGATCCGATCGGCCAGCGCAATCTCGCCGAGGTCTATTTCAAGGGCGAAGGCGTCGAGCAGAATGCGGTGCGCGCCGCCGAGCTTTATCGCGCGGCGGCGGAAGCCGGCGATGGACCGGCGCAGGACATGCTGTCGTGGATGCTGGTTGAGGGCCAGATGATCCCCGGCGACCTGTCGGATGCCAGGCGCTGGGCGGAAGCCGCCGCGGCGCAGGGCATCGTGCCGGCGATGACGCGGCTCGGCCTGATCTATCACAATGCGCTCGGCGTCGATCGCGACGCGGTTCAGGCGGCGCGCTGGTGGGACAAGGCCGCCGCGCTGGGCGATCCCGATGCGCAGGCGATGCTGGGCGCGGCCTATCAGCTCGGCGCCGGCGTGCCGCGCGACGGCGTCGCGGCCCTGATGTGGCTGCTGCGCGCGCGGGCCGGCGCCAGTCCGCTGGCCGATTCCTTCATCCAGCCGACCTTCGCATCGCTGTCGGCGGCGGAGATCGAGCGCGCCAAGGCGCTCGCGGACCTGCCATTGCCGGAGCAGGTCGCATGATCGTCGGGACCGCGGGCCATATCGATCACGGCAAGACCTCGCTGGTGCGGGCGCTTACCGGCGTCGATACCGATCGCCTCAAGGAGGAGAAGGCGCGCGGCATTTCGGTCGATCTCGGCTTTGCCTACCTGCCGGTGCCGGACGGCGGCATCCTCGGCTTCGTCGATGTGCCGGGGCACGAGCGCTTCGTCCACAACATGCTGGCGGGCGCCACCGGAATCGATTTCGTGCTGCTGGTGGTCGCCGCCGATGACGGGGTGATGCCGCAGACCATCGAGCATCTGGCGATCGTCAACCTGCTCGGCATCCGCCACGGCGCGGTGGCCATCACCAAGGCGGACCTGGTGGATGCCGATCGTCTCGCCGAGGTGCGCCACCAGGTTGCCAACCTGCTGGCGCCGACGGCGCTGAGCGGCGCGCCGATGGTCGCGGTGTCGAGCGCGACCGGCGCGGGCGTCGCCGGGCTGCGCGCGCAGCTGTTCGAGGCCGCGGCCGCATGGGCCGGCCGCTCGGCGCGCGGCCGCTTCCGCCTCGCCGTCGATCGCTCGTTCACGCTGCCGGGCGCCGGCACGGTCGTCACCGGCACCGTGCTGTCGGGCAGTGTCGCGGTCGGCGATCACGTCGTTGTCGGGCCGGGCGGGCTTGCCGCCCGCGTTCGCGCCATCCACGCGCAGAACCGCGCCGCCGAGCGCGGGCAGGCCGGAGACCGCTGCGCGCTCAATCTCGCCGGCGAGCGGATTACCAAGGACGCGATCGCGCGCGGCGACGTGGTGATCGATCCGGCGTTGCAGGCGCCGGCCAGCCGCATCGATGCGACATTGCAGGTGCTGGCCTCGGAAACGCGGCCCGTCGGCCAGTGGATGCCGGTGCGGCTGCATCATGCGGCGCTCGAGGTCGGCGCGCGGGTGGTGCTGCTGGGCGACGATCCGGTGCCGCCCGGCGGCGAAGCCTTTGTTCAACTGGTGCTCGACAAGCCGGTCGCCGCGGCGGTGGGCGATCGCTTCGTGCTGCGCGACACCACCGCGCAGCGCACCATCGGCGGCGGCAGCTTCGTCGACCTGCGCGCGCCGGCGCGCAAGCGCCGCACGCCGGAACGCCTCGCGCAGCTCGCGGCGGGCGCGCTGCCGGATCCGGAAAAGAGCCTTTCGGCGCTGCTCGAGGCTTCCGGCTATCTCGACTTCGGCGCCTTCGTGCGCGATCGCGCGCTGTCGGACGCCGAACGCGAGACCTTGATCCAGCATCTCAGCCTGTTGCGGCTGCCCACCGCGAAGGGTGAATTCGTCGTCGCGCCGGCGGCGTGGTTGCGATTGAAGACCGCGATTCACGCAACGCTGACGACGTTCCATGCCGACTATCCGAACCTGCCGGGCATGGGGCTTGAACGGCTGCGCCTGCAGCTTCAGCCGCGGCTGCCGGCGCCGGTGTTTGCTGCGCTGTTGCAGGGGCTGGCCCGCCACAAGGAAATCTCGCTCGACGGCGCCTGGATCAGGCTGCCGGGACACGAGGTGCGGCTGTCGCCGGCCGACGAGGCGCTATGGGGCAAGGTCGGCCATTACATCGGCGGCGAAGGACGCTTCCGTCCGCCGCGGGTGCGCGATATCGCCGGCTATACCGGCATCGCCGAGCCGGAGGTGCGCCGCGTCTTCAAGCTGATGGGACGCATGGGCAAGGTGGACGAGGTCGCCCACGATCATTTCTTCCTGCGCGGCACGGTCGCGGAGATCGTGCAGATCATGGCATCCATCGCCGCCGGCGTGGATGGCGGCCGGTTCACCGCCGCGCAGTTGCGCGACCAGCTCGACAACGGCCGCAAGGTCGCGATCCAGATCCTCGAATTCTTCGACCGGCACGGTGTCACGATTCGCCATGGCGACCTGCGCCGCGTCAACCGGCACCGGCTTGATTTGTTCGGCAAGGTGCCCGACGACTTGCCGGCGTCGGACAAAGTCGCGAAGATCGAAACCAACGGAAGAGCATCGTTCCCGGTGGGGCGTCCGGACTTCAAATCCGGGAAGGGCTGCGAGACGGTCCTTGGTGGGTTCGACTCCCATTCTCTTCCGCCAAATCCCCTCCCGCCGAAACTGGGTGTGCGATGACGACCGAGACACTGACCGCTTTTCTCGATCAACTGGAGCAGGCGGCCCATGCCGCGAGCGTCGAGGAGGAGACCTATCGCCGCGACGTGGCGATGCGCATCCAGGCGCTGGAGGAGGCCCGCGCCTTCGGCTTCCGCCGTCTCAACCTGATGCGCACGGTGGTGTCCGCGATCGAGGCGAGCGAAACCGAGGATGACGCGGTGCTGCACGGCTCGGCGGCCTTCCTGCGCGAGGCCGGCTGGTCGAGCGAGACCGAATCCCAGCAGGAGGCGCTGGAGAAATTCCAGCCGGTCATTCGCGCCTGCTGGCAGGCGCGGCAGGCGGAGACCGAGGCGGACCGGCAGGCGATCGGAGACAACCTGCGCGATTTCGAGCGCTGGTTCGGCGAGGTCCGCAACGGGCCGTTCCTCAGCGTGCTGGAGCGGGAGATCGTGGAGCTGCCGCTTGTCGAAACCTGCTAACCGACAGAACAAGCTGGACGATGTCCTGTTCGACGACTGGATCGTCAAGGAATATCGCCGCAGCAAGGGGTTCACCGCGCTGATCGTGCTGGTCTCGACGGCCAATCTCGGCGTGCTGCCGCTGCGCTCGACCTTCACCCATGTGATCGGCGACGAACTCGACTGGCATCAGTTCAGTATGCTGATGCGTGGCGCGGGCGTGGCCTGGGACGGCGCGCTGATCGTGCCGGTGAGCGACGCCGGCGGCGGCCCGGTCGCCGACGAACGCGCAAGGGAGGAACTGCGCATTCTTGAGGATCGCGTCAACGAGAACCGCCTCGTGGTCAACGAGGGACACTTCTTCGACACCTGGGGCCGGCGCATGA
>JAGRLZ010000183.1 GCA_020441545.1 Xanthobacteraceae bacterium
ATCTTCGCAAATGTTGGAATCAAAGGACCACTAGCAATTATAGGATTCTAGTGGAGTTTGGGATTTGACATTCGCTTGCCGGGCAAGCACCCAAGTGGGTAGCGAATGTCAAATCCACTCCACTAGATATTGGCGGCGAGGTCGGCCAGGTCCGAGAACAGGATGGCGCTGCCGAGGAGCATCTCCTGGATCGTATCGACCGCCTCGCCGATGTCGGATGCCGAGGTATCGATGGTCAGTTCGCTCGCCGGCGGAGCCTCGTAGTCGTTGCCGATGCCGGTGAAGCCTTTGAGCTGGCCGGCGCGCGCCTTGGCATAGTGGCCCTTCGGGTCGCGCTCTTCGCACACCTCCGCGGGCGTCGAGACATAAATCTCGCGGAACGCGGTCCCTGCGATGCGGCGCGCCGCGGCGCGATCCTCCAGCGCCGGCGAGACCGCGGCGACGATGGCGATGTGGCCGTTGCGCGCCAGATGCGTCGCCACCTCGGCAAGGCGGCGGATGTTCTCGGCGCGGTCCCTGGCGGAGAAGCCGAGGTCGCCGTTCAGTCCGGCGCGCAGCGTGTCGCCGTCGAGCAGCACCGGGGAGCCGCCGTTCTCGAACAGCCTGCGCTCGAGCGCGCGCGCCAGCGTCGATTTGCCGGCGCCCGGCAGGCCGGTGAACCACAGCACCGCGCCGTGATGGCGATAGCGCGCCGCGCGCTCCTCCGGGCGCAGCGCGGATTCGACCGGCACGATATCGACCGGCGCGGCGCGGCGGCCGGCCTCGACGCTGAGCACCAGGCCGCCGCCGGCGATGCGGCCCTTGACCTCGATCACCAGGCGGCCGGTGCGCGGATTGTCGGTGTGGGCGTCGGCGGCCAGCGGCTGCGCCAGCGAGATGTCGATCTCGCCGACATGGTTGCGGCCGATCGCGGCCCCTTCGCTGCTCGCCAGTTCGCCGGGATCGACCGCCTTCTCGATCGCCACCACCACGGCGCGGCTTTCCTTGGCGCCGAGCCGCACCAGGATCGAGGCGCCGGCGGCCAGCGGGGTGTCGTGCAGCCAGAAGATGCGGGCGCGGATGCGGCGGGTGTCGCGCGGCGCCGAGCCGATATGGCCGATGATGTCGCCGCGTTCGATGAACAATTCGCGGTCCAGCGTGATGCCGATCGAGCGGCCCGCGCCGCGGGTCTCGTTGACCGGCGTCGCCGGCCAGCTTTCGATGCTGCGCACCCTGGCGATCTTGCCGGCGGGCATGACGACGATCTCGTCGCCGGGCTCGAGCTGGCCTGACTCGATGCGCCCGGCCACGATGCGGCGGTCGTCGAACTTGTAGACCGCCTGCACCGGCAGGCGCAGCGGCAACTGGTCCGGCGCGCGCGCCGGGGTGAAGCGGTCGATGGCCTCGGCCACCGTCACGCCGTCGTACCAGCCGATGGCGGCCGTGCGTTCGGTGACGCCGTCGCCCTCGCGTGCCGAGATCGGAACGATCGCGGCCGGCGTCACGCCAAGCCCGGTGAGATGCGCGGAAATCTCGTCGCTGATCTCGCGGAAACGGGCTTCGCTGTACTCGACGCGGTCCATCTTGTTGACGATCACCGCCACCTGCTTCACGCCGAGCAGGTGCAGCAGATAGCCGTGACGGCGGGTCTGGTCGCGCACGCCCTCATGGGCATCGATCATCAGGAGCGCGCCGTCGGCCTGGGAGGCGCCGGTGATCATGTTGCGCAGGAATTCGGCATGGCCCGGCGCGTCGATCAGCACGACGTCGCGTGCCTCGGTGCGGAAACGGATCTGCGTGGTGTCGATGGTGATGCCCTGGTCGCGCTCGGTCTGCAGCGAGTCGAGCAGGAACGACCATTCGAACGGCATGCCGCGCCGTTCGCTCACCGCTTTCAGCGTTTCGAACTTGCCGTCGGGCAGGCTGCCGGTCTCGTGCAGCAGGCGGCCGATCAGCGTCGACTTGCCGTGATCGACATGGCCGACGATGACGATGCGGACCTGCGGACGGCCGGCGGTTGCGGCCGGGGCGACCGCGAGCGGATGGGCGACGAGCATGTTCATGGCGGAAGTCTTTCTTCGCTCTCTGGAGCCATTTCCGTTCCGATGGGATCGGAACGGGGCTCTCTATCCTTGTTTCAACGCGTTTTCTTCACGCGAACCGGCATCCGCTTCGCTCGAAAACGCTCTAGAGATAGCCGGCGACGCGCAGCCGCTCGAACGCATCCTCGGTTTCGTGATCGAGCGCGCGGCCGGCGCGTTCCGGCACTCGGGTGGTGTCGAGTTCGGTCAGGATGTCGTGGATGCTGGCGGCGTCGGACGCGACGGGGAAGGTGATGTCGGCATCGCCCAGCGAGCGGTAGCGCTTGCCGTTCTGCGCCAGGTAGAGCGGGATGATCGGGATGTTCTCGCGCTCGGTATAGGCCCAGATGTCGCGCTCGGTCCAATGCAGGATCGGATGGATGCGCAGATGCGCGCCCGGTGGCGGCGAGGCGTTGAACTGGTCCCAGAATTCCGGCGGCTGGTCGCGCACGTCCCATTCGCCTTCGGCGCCGCGCGGCGAGAACACGCGCTCCTTGGCGCGGGTGGCTTCCTCGTCGCGTCGGATGCCGGCGATCAGCCCGTCGAAGCCGTGCTTGGCGAGCGCCATCTTGAGTCCTTCCGTCTTGCGCGCGGCCGAGCGGGCGGCCGGCGGCAGCGTCGGATCGACCGCGTCGATCGGCGGGCACGGCTCGACCCGCAGGTCGAGCTGCCACTCGTCGGCATAGCGGTCGCGGAACGCATACATTTCCGGAAATTTCTTTCCGGTGTCGACATGCAGCGCCGGGAACGGCACGCGGCCGAAGAAGGCTTTCCGCGCCAGCCAGATCATCACGTTGGAATCCTTGCCGAGCGACCACAGCAGCGCGAGTTTCTTCAGGCGCGCGAAGGCTTCGCGGAGGATGTAGATGCTTTGGGCTTCGAGTTCGTCGAGGTGGTCCATCGTCGGTTCCGACCGTCAGGTTGTTGTTGGCGCGAGTCGTGCATGCGGACATGCACGGGGGCGGGCGTGGAGCTGGCACGGCCCCGGTTCCTGATGGCGCCGCAAGGGTGCCAATCGACCCCGGGGAAGATGCATCTGCGGCGCCATGGATATGGAGCAAGAAATTCTGTTATCTCATCCGCATGTAGAAGAAATAAATTTCTATTTACGCGCGGTATGAGAGACATATATAGAAAATAATTCCAGTCAACCCGGAATCTTCCGGGCGGAGTTCACGATGCGCTATCTGCCGATCTTTCTCGATTCCCACACCGGACCCGTGCTGCTGGTCGGCGCCGGCGAACTGGTCCGCGCCAAGCTGCGGCTTTTGCTGGCAGCGGGCGCCCGCGTCCGCTGGCATGCGACCGACGGCGACCATGCCGTCGATGGGCTGGATGCGGCGGCCGCGGCGCGGATCGAGGTCGCGGCCGGCGATCCGCGCGAGGCCGACCTGCGCGGCGTCATCGCCGTGCTGTGCGCCGGCGCGGGCGAGGTCGGCATCGCGCTGGCGGCGCGGGCCAGGGCGGCCGGGGTGCCGGTCAACGTGATGGACGACCTCGCGCATTCCACCTTCATCTTTCCGGCGATCGTCGATCGCGGCGACGTGGTGGTCGCGGTCGGCACCGGCGGCGCGTCGCCGGTGGTGGCGCGGCGGGTGCGCGAGCGCGTCGAGGCGGTGCTGCCGGCGCGGATCGGCGATCTCGCCGGCCTGATCGGCCGCTGGCGCAAATCCATCCATGCGCGGATTCCGGAATTCGCGCTGCGCCGCCGGTTCTGGGAGCGCGTCGTCGACGGCCCGATCGGCGCCGCCGTGCTGGCGGGCAGGAGCCGTGAAGCCGAGGCCGCGCTGCGCGCCATCGTCGATCCGTCGTCCTTCGCGGGCGCCGGCGCGGGCGGCGCGCCGCAGGGCCATGTGACGCTGGTCGGCGCCGGGCCGGGCGATCCGGACCTGCTCACCGTCAAGGGCCTGCGCGCGCTGCAGGACGCCGATGTCGTGTTCCACGACGAACTGGTGTCGCCCGAGATTCTCGACCGCGCCCGCCGCGATGCCGCCCGGGTGCCGGTCGGCCGCCGCGTCGGCAAGCCCGGCATCGGGCAGGAGGCGGTCAACCGCCTGCTGATCGAGGCGGCGCAGGCGGGCCGCCGCGCGGTGCGGCTCAAGGGCGGCGATCCGTTCGTGTTCGGCCGCGGCGGCGAGGAGGTGGAGGCGTTGCGTGATGCGGGCGTCAGCTATTCGGTGGTGCCCGGCATCACTGCCGCGCTCGGCGCGGCAGCGGATTTCGAGGTGCCGCTGACCTATCGCCGCGAGGCGCTGCGCGTCACGTTCCTCACCGCGCACCGGGCCGACGATGCAGCCAAGATCGACTGGTCGACGCTGACCGATCTCGAGGCAACCGTGGTGGCCTATATGGGCATGACCGCGGCGCCGGCGATCCGCGACGGGCTGATCGCCGCCGGCCGGTCGCCGCGGACGCCGGTGGGCGTATTCGCGCGGGCGACGCGCCCCGACGCGCAGGCCGCGGTCGGCGTGCTCGCGGACTTGCCGGCCCTCGTGCGACGGATCGATGGCGGGCCCGCGCTGCTCGTGATCGGCGACGTGGTCGCGCATTCGGCGCCGTGGCGCGCGGCGCGGCTGGCGCAAACCCTTCCCGACCTGATGATGGCAGCCGAATGACCGCAACCACCCGATCTTCAACCACCCGATCTTCTTCCGACGTCGCGGAGACCACCGATTTCGCCGCTCGGGCGCCCGTGCTCGACCGCGACCTGGCGGCGGCGTCGCCCGCGCAAGTGATCGCGGCGGCGGTCGCGACCGTCGGCCGCGACCGCCTCGCGCTGGTGTCGTCGTTCGGCACCGAGTCGGCGGCGCTGCTCAAGGTGATGGCGGATGTCGATCCGGCGATTCCTGTCGTGTTTCTCGACACCGGCTGGCTGTTCGAGGAAACGCTGGCCTATCGCGACACGCTGATCGCGACGCTGGGCCTGCGCGACGTGCGCACCATCCATCCGCGCGAGGCGGCGTTGACGCGCGAGGATCCGGAGCGCGAATTGTGGTTCACCGATCCCGATGCCTGCTGCCGCATCCGCAAGGTGGAGCCGCTGGCCCGCGCGCTTGCGCCGTTCGATGCCTGGGTCAACGGCCGCAAGCGTTTTCAGGGCGGCGCCCGCGCCGTCATCCCGGTGGTGGAGCACGACGGCGCGCGGCTGAAGTTCAACCCGTTCGCCAACGTCACGCGCGCGGATATCGAGGCGATCTACGCGACCGCGAAGCTGCCGCCGCATCCGCTTGCGGCTTCCGGCTTCGCGTCGGTCGGGTGCATGCCCTGCACCAGCCGCACGGCCGCCGGCGAGGAGGCGCGCGCCGGCCGCTGGCGTGGCCGCGGCAAGACGGAATGCGGCATCCACACGATGAAGCTGCCGTAGCCGCGGGCTTTCCGAATCCGCACCGGCGTGCCGAAATCCCGCAGCTCTTCACCATTCGGCCACGGTTGATATGCAACAACTGCTCGGTCCTTGTGGGGGAATCGAGCATGAAGCGGACTTTGGCGGCGCTGGCCGGACTTCTGGTGCTGGGCGGTTGCGGAACCGGCGTCGAGCGGACGCCGGAGCAGCCCGCCTTTTACCTCAGCCTCGCCCATGGCGGCGCCAGGCTCGATGCCAACGTGGCCGCGTCGATGATCTCCGGCTATCGCCGCAACAACGGCCTCGGCGCGGTCGCGGTCGATCCGACCCTGATGAAGGCGGCCGAGACCCAGTCTATGGCGATGGCGACCCGCAACAAGCTGGACCACAACGTGAAGGGCTCGCTGGTCCGGCGGCTGAACGCGACAGGCTATCCGGCCGCGATCGCGGTGGAGAACATTTCGGCCGGCTATCACACGCTGGCGGAAGCCTTCTCGGGCTGGCGCGATTCGCCGCCGCACCGCGCCAACATGCTGGCCAAGGGCGTCACCAGGCTCGGCATCGCCGCAAGCTACGCGCCCAACACCAAGTACAAGGTGTTCTGGACCCTCATCATGGCCGCACCCGACGAGAGGCGGTAAGAGACTGGACGCGATAAACACGGCGTGATCGCCGTTCAGCCTTTGTTGCATTGACGCAGTGGCGATCCGACGCCACGGTGCGGGCCTCGTTCCGTACACCTCGATCCCATCTCCCGCCGGCTCTCCATGACACCACCGCATGCTTCCCGCTCCGCCACCCCGGCCCAGGCGCAGCGCGTGCTGGTGTTGCAGGGCGGCGGCGCGCTGGGGTCGTATCAGGCCGGCGCCTATCAGGCGCTGTGCCGGCACGATTTCGAGCCGGCCTGGATCGCCGGCATCTCGATCGGCGCGATCAACGCCGCGATCATCGCCGGCAATCCTCGCGAGAAGCGGCTCGAACAGCTCGAGGCGTTCTGGAATCTCGTCTCGGCGCCGCTGCCCTGGCAGCCCGACCTGCCGGGCGACATGGCGCGTTCGCTCTATAACGAAGGCAGCGCGGTGGCGATCGCCGCGTTCGGCGTGCCCGGTTTCTTCACGCCGCGCCTTCCACCGACGCAGTTCTGGCCGACGGACCTGCCGCAGGCGCTGAGCTATTACGACACCGCGCCGCTGCGCGCGACGCTGGAGCGGCTGGTGGATTTCGACCGCATCAATGCGAAGACGACGCGGCTCAGCGTCGGCGCGGTGAATGTCGCCACCGGCAACTTCGTCTATTTCGACAATGCGAAGCAGGAGATCCGGCCCGAGCATATCATGGCGTCGGGCGCGCTGCCGCCGGGATTCCCGGCGGTCGAGATCGACGGCGACTATTACTGGGACGGCGGCATCGCCTCCAATACGCCGCTCGATTACGTGCTGGACCAGGAGCACGCCACCGACCTGCTGATCTTTCAGGCCGACCTGTTCAGCGCGCGCGGGCCGCTGCCGACCACCATGCAGGAGGTGGCGGAGCGCGAGAAGGACATCCGCTATTCCAGCCGCACCCGGCTGAACACCGACCAGAACCGCAAGATCCACAACGCGCGCAAGGCGCTGCGCGACCTGATCGCCAAGCTGCCGGATGACCTCAAGGACGATCCGTCGGTGAAATATCTCAGCCGCGCGGCGAAGGAGAACACCGTCACCGTGGTGCATCTGATCTATCGCCAGAAAGCGTATCACGGCTCGTCGAAGGACTACGATTTCTCCCGCCTCAACATGGCCGAGCACTGGGC
>JAGRLZ010000184.1 GCA_020441545.1 Xanthobacteraceae bacterium
CGGCCGGAGCCTTTCAGCGCATTGGCCGCGCCGAGCCCGGCGGCACCGGCGCCGACGATGGCGATATCGACTTCGGAAGGAAGGGACATGCAAGCACGGCGAACAGTGAGTAACGAACAGTAGATAGTCGTCTATTCGCTACTCGCTACTCCCTATTCGCTCCTTCTCACGCCACCAAGTCCTTGGCTTTTTCCGCGCGCTTGCGCTCGTTGGGATCGAGGTGCTTCTTGCGCAGCCGGATCGACTTCGGCGTCACCTCGACCAGTTCGTCGTCCTCGATATAGGACAGCGCCTTTTCCAGCGTCATGCGGATCGGCGGTGTCAGCTTCACCGCCTCGTCCTTCGAGGTGGTGCGGATGTTGGTGAGCTGCTTGCCCTTCATCACGTTGATCTCGAGGTCGTTGTCGCGGGTGTGCTCGCCGACGATCATGCCGCGATAGACCCTCCAGCCCGGCTCGATCATCATCGGGCCGCGGTCTTCCAGCTTGAACATCGCGTAGGCCACCGCCTCGCCCTGGTCGTTGGAGATCAGGACGCCATTGCGGCGGCCGGCGATATCGCCCTTGTACGATGCATAGCCGTGGAACAGGCGGTTCATGATCGCGGTGCCGCGGGTGTCGGTCAGCAACTCGCCCTGGTAGCCGATCAATCCGCGGGTCGGCGCGTGGAACACCAGCCGCAGGCGATCGCCGCCGGAGGGGCGCATCTCGATCATCTCGGCCTTGCGCTCGCTCATCTTCTGCACGACGACGCCGGAATGTTCCTCGTCGACGTCGATGACGACCTCCTCGATCGGCTCCTGCCAGTTGCCGGCCTCGTCCTTGTGCAGCACCACGCGCGGCCGCGACACCGACAGCTCGAAGCCCTCGCGGCGCATGGTCTCGATCAGGATCGCGAGCTGCAATTCGCCGCGCCCCGACACTTCCATGGAATCCTTGTCGGCGGCCTCGACCACGCGCAGCGCGACATTGCCTTCGGCTTCGCGCAGCAGGCGGTCGCGGATCATGCGGCTGGTCACCTTGTCGCCCTCGGTGCCGGCGAGCGGCGAGTTGTTGACCATGAAGGTCATCGACACGGTCGGCGGATCGATCGGCTGTGCCGTCATCGGCGTGTCCACCGAGGGATCGCAGAAGGTGTCGGCGACGGTGCCCTTGGTGAGGCCCGCGATGGCGACGATGTCGCCGGCTTCGGCGAGTTCGATCGGCTGCCGTTCGAGGCCGCGGAACGCCAGCACCTTGGTGATGCGGCCCTGCTCGACCAGCTTGCCGTCGCGCGACAGCACCTTCACCGCCTGGTTCGGCTTCACCGAGCCGGAGGCGACGCGGCCGGTGATGATGCGGCCGAGATAGGGATTGGCCTCGATGATGGTGCCGAGCAGGCGGAACGGCCCGTCCTCGACCTGCGGCGGCGCGACGTGCCTGAGCACCAGCTCGAACAGCGGCGTCATGCCGTTGCCGTTGTCCTCGGGGCTGTTGCCCATCCAGCCGTTCTTGCCGGAGCCGTACAGGATCGGGAAGTCGAGCTGCTCGTCGGTGGCGTCGAGCGCCGCGAACAGGTCGAACACCTCGTTGAGCACCTCGTTGATACGGGCGTCGGGGCGATCGACCTTGTTGATGGCGACGATCGGCTTGAGGCCGAGCTTGAGCGCCTTGCCGACCACGAACTTGGTCTGCGGCATCGGGCCTTCGGCGGCATCCACCAGCACGATCACGCCGTCCACCATCGACAGGATGCGCTCGACCTCGCCGCCGAAGTCGGCGTGGCCGGGGGTGTCGACGATGTTGATCTGGGTGTCGTTCCAATGCACCGAGGTGCATTTGGCGAGGATGGTGATGCCGCGCTCGCGCTCGAGGTCGTTGGAATCCATCGCGCGCTCGGCGACGCGCTGGTTGTCGCGGAAGGTGCCGGACTGCTGCAGCAGCTTGTCGACGAGGGTGGTCTTGCCGTGGTCGACGTGGGCGATGATGGCGATATTGCGAAGCTTCATGGGTCTGCTTTTCAGGTTCTCGCAAGCCGTGCCGGTCTCCCGCGAAATGCAGGGCCGGGGCGTCGGTTTCGATTGGCGATGAAGGGCTGCCGCGCGGATGCGATCCCGCGGCGGGATGATTCGGTCAGGGTCTGGTCAGGCTCGGCCAAGTCATTGAGGCGGCTTGCTTTCCCGTCGGTCTCCGGCGCGGCCCGCGGGCCGGTTGGCTTCGGAAGACGCAAAATAAAGCGCCCGGTTCCAGATACCTCGGACCGGGCATTCGCTGCGGCGCAATATAATCGTAAATTGCGAAAAGACAATCCGTCACCGCGCTGATCCGGCCTGGTGGCGGTTCGCGACGGCTCTTTAAGGGTTGCGGGCGACGATCTGCATGGTCGCGCGCGCATCCTGCGGCGCCGACATCAGCACCGTCCGGCGGTCGGCGACGGCGTTGTGGAACTGCTCCAGCGCGATGCTGAACGCGGTGAGCGAGCCTTCCGCGATGCCGCCGCGCTCGAAGGAGTCCAGCGTGCCGCGCAGGATCTCGTCGGCCTCGGCCTGAAATCGATCCAGCTCGTCGAGCGAGACGCTCTGGCGGGCCGAGGCGATCATGTCGAGCAGGCGTCCGCGCTGCGAGGAGTTGCTGCTTCGCTCCTCCTTCCGCAGGTAGCTGGCGAACCAGGCGCCGAGCGAGCCGAGGCCCGAGATCGCCATCAGTCCCCACCAGATGTAATCGCTGTAGCGATCCATGAAGGACTTCTCCTCGCCGTCGACATAGGCGGCGGCGCCCGGATGCACCGGGATCACCGCGTCCTTGTCGGTGTCCGGCGTCTCGATCTTGGCGGCGACGGGATAGTCCGACATCACCGCCTGGCGCAGCGCGAACAACTGCCGCGCGAAGGCCGCGACCGTGGTGTCCGACAGGCCCTTGCGGGCGGCGATGTGGTGGGCGAAGCCGATGGTCTTGATTTCCTCCGCTGGCCGGGGCGGCGAGCCGCCATAGGCGCCGGCGGGAATTTCGGCGGCGTCATAGACCGGATGGTTCTGTGAGATCGCATCCGCCGAATCGACCGCCAGGAAGGTCGGCGCGCCGTCGCGGGCGGTGGCGTTCACCGCTTCGGTGGTGATCCTGCTGTTGACCGGGCCGGCGGCGAGGAAGACGTCGGCCTTGCGGGCCTTCACGGCCTCGGCGGCCTCGCCGACCGGGAACTGGACCACGTCGAGCCTGCTGAAATCGAGCCCGTACTGGGACACGATTACCTTCAGCAGATTGACATTGGCCGGCGTCCGCCCGATCACGCCGATCCGCTTGCCGGCGAGCTGGGCGATCCTGGTGATCTTCGGCGCGGCCTTCCTGCCGGGCACCTTGACCGGCGGCGGAACCCAGAGCACGGCGACGTTCTTGCGAAGCGTGGCGACGGCCTGGGCGTTCTTCGGCACCTCGAGGTCGCCGCGGATCACGGCGAGATCGACGCCGCGGTCGGCGAGCGCCGCAGCGCTGGCGCTGGCGTTGTCGGTCGGGACCAGCCGCATCCGCACGCGGTCATGCTGCCGCGCGAAGGCCTGGGTCAGTGCCTGGATGACCTTGACGTCCTCGCTGTTCGGCGGACCGACGGCGATCTTCAGCGTCACCGGCCGCATCGCGAAGTAGTAGGCGCCGGAGACGATCCCGACCAGCGCCAGCATCGCCGCCAGCACGATCATGGTCATCTTCCGCTGCACCGATGGCGGCGCCTCGGGCACGGCCATCATGTCGGAAACCGTTGCGTCGGGAATTGTCGTTCCGGAAGACGATCGGGTGATGCTCACTATCGGTCGCCCGTGAAGGAAGCCGTGATGAAGGCCAGCGTAGCAGACCGTCGCGTACCCGCGCGGTCACGTCCTTGTCATGATGATGACTGAACGGGATTTGGAGCATGATTGTGGCGCAGGTGCGGGTGTCCCGGCCGCCTTGCATGCTACTATCGGCGCCGGGATCAATCGCGGGGGAACGGCCATGGCGGAGCAACTGGCGGCGGCGGCGCGCAGGCAGGCGATGAGCGAGCTTTCCGGCTGGTCGGAAGTGTCCGGGCGCGACGCCATCGCCCGCACCTTCACCTTCCGGGACTTCAACGAGGCTTTCGGCTTCATGGCGCGGGTCGCGCTGGTAGCCGAGAAGATGGATCACCATCCGGAATGGCGCAACGTCTACAGGACCGTCGAGGTGGTGCTGTCGACCCACGACGCCGGCGGCGTCACCGCAAGGGACATCGCGCTGGCCAGGGCCATGGACGCGATCGCCGCGTCACGTGCGCCGGCCTGACGGGGGTCTGCACGGCCTTGTGAAGTCCGGCCGCGATCACCATTTTCGAGGGGTGCAGGATGGCCTGCGCGCGACGGAGGGCGCGATGGCGAGCGGTTTCACCATGGGATTCGGCGCGGCCGAACGGCTGGCGAAGGATACGCAGCGGCTGAGCAAGGCGTTCTGGCCGAAGCTCAGGCGCGTCGCCGCGCACCTGCCGTTCGCCGAGGACCTGGTGGCGGCCTATTACTGCGCCTTCGATCGCCAGACCCCGCGCCACGTGCAGGCGGCGCTGCTTGGCGCCATCGCCTATTTCGTGCTGCCGTTCGACGCCGTGCCGGACGTGCTTCCGGTACTCGGCTTCACCGACGATGCGGCGGTGCTGGCGACCGCGATCCGCCTGGTGGCGAGCAATATCCGGCCCGAGCATCGCGACGCGGCCCGCGCGGCGCTGAAGCGCGCGGCGGCGGACGAGGTGGATTGACTGAGAACAAGGAACAACAAGTCATCGGGCGCCCCGGTATTCATCGGGACGTCCGATCCTGGTGTTTGATCCTGGTATTATTGCATCACGGATGCAGGATCACCTTGCCCATCGCCTTGCGTCCGGCGAGCACCTTGAGCGCGTCGGCGGTCTGCGCCAGCGGGAAGGTGCGGTCGACATGGGACGACAGCTTGCCCTCGGCGGTCCACCTGGCCAGCCGCTCGAGATTGGCGCGGTTCTTTTCCGGGTTGATTTTGGTCCACGCGCCCCAGAACACGCCGCGGATATCGCAGCCCTTCAGCAGCGCCAGGTTGAGCGGCATCTTCGGAATCTCGCCGGCGGCGAATCCGATCACCAGGAAGCGGCCCTCCCACGCGATCGCGCGCAGGGCGGCTTCGGAATAGCTGCCGCCGACGGGATCATAGACAATATCGACGCCCTTGCCGCCGGTGAGCTTCTTCAAGCCGTCCTTGAGGTCTTCCTTGCTGTAGTTCAGCGTCAACTCGGCGCCGTGCTGTTTCGCGAACGCCAGCTTCTCGTCGGAGGAGGCGCAGGCGATCACCTTCAGCCCCAGCAGCCTGCCGATCTCGCAGGCCGCGAGCCCGGTGCCGCCGGCGGCGCCGAGCACCGCAAGCGTCTCGCCCGGCTTCGGGCTGGCGCGATCCTCGAGCGCGTGCAGCGTGGTGCCGTAGATGATCGTGATACCGGCGGCGCGATCGAAGTCGAGATTGTCCGGTATCTTGATGATCGCCGAGGCCGGCAACGCGATCTTCTCGCGCGCGCCGTTGTGGCCGCAGGACGCCATCACGCGGTCGCCGGCCTTGAGGTCGGTGACGCCTTCGCCGACGCTCTCGATCACGCCGGCGACCTCGGCCGACGGTGAAAACGGAAACGGCGGCTTGATCTGGTATTTGCCCTGGATCATCAGCAGGTCGAAGAAGTTCAGCGCCGCGGCCTTGATCGCGATCACTGCCTCGCCGGGGCCGGCGACCGGATCAGGCACATCCGCCAGCACGAGATCGTCGGGACCACAATATTGTGAGCAGAGAATCGCTTTCATGAGCACACCTGGAGTTGCAGGACGGAAGGAGATCGTCTGCCGTTTTGCCGGATTTGCGCGTGCGCTACAATCGGATTCGTGACGCGCCCCGCCTGCCGGCGGCGCTCCCGTCGCCGCGCGCGCCGCTCTTTTCCCGGCCCTTTTTCCGACTCATGGAAAGGTTGAAACAATGTTCGAAAAGCACCTGCTCGCGCGCAAGCGCATCCTCGTCACCGGCGGCGGCTCGGGGCTGGGCGCGGCGATGGCGAAGCGCTTCGCCGAACTCGGCGCGGACGTGATGATCTGCGGCCGCAGGCTGGAGGTGCTGGAGGACACCGCGCGGCGCCTGTATGACGAAGCCGGCGCGCGCATTGGTGTCCATCGCTGCGACGTGCGCGACCCGGCCGCGGTGGATGCGATGATGACGGCGATCTGGAGCGATGCGCCGCTCGACGTGCTGGTCAACAATGCCGCCGCGACCTTCATCGCACAGACCGAGCACCTGTCGCCGCGCGCCGCCGATGCGATCCTGGCGCCGACGTTGCACGGCGCGATGTATTGCACGCTGGCCGCCGGCCGCCGCTGGATCGAATCGCATCATCCCGGCGTGGTCCTCAGCATCCTTTCGACCTCGACGATCACGGGACGCGCCTTCACGGTGCCGTCGGCGATGGCGAAGTCGGGCGTGCTCGCGATGACCAAAAGCCTCGCGGTGGAGTGGGGCCCCAAGGGCGTTCGCCTGGTGGCGATCGCGCCGGGATCGTTTCCGACTCCGGGTGCCAGCGGGCAGTTGCGTCCCGGCGGCCGCGACGACGGCGCCGCGCGCAATCCGCTGGGCCGGGTCGGCGATCACGGCGAGCTTGCCGACCTTGCAAGCTTCCTGATCTCCGATCGGGCCGGTTACATCAATGGCGAGATGGTGGTGCAGGACGGCGGCGCGCACTTGCGCAGCTCGGGCGCCGACGATCTGCTCGGATGGAGCGACGCGCGATGGGTTGAACTGCGCGAGGCCGCGCGCGGCGGCCGCGGATGAATTCGGCTGCCGCCCTTGTTCGCGGCGGCGTTTGATGTTTACTTCCGAATCGGCAAGCCATGGCGCGCAGCCATCTTCCAGTCACATTCCTACGAGAACGAGGCCCGGTGATGTCCGTGCAGCGAACGCTGGCAATTTTGACAATCTGCGCCCTGATGGCGGCGACCACGACGGCTGCGTGGTCGCGCAACCAGGCGCGCCACGCCTCCGGCGGTTCGGAGCCGACGCTGCTCGGGCAGTTCGGCGTGTGGGGCGCCTATACTGCGGCGCCCGGCGGCAAGAAGGTCTGTTACGCCATCGCCAAGCCGACCTCGTCGAAGACCAATCCGCCCAACCGCCCGCGCGATCCGGCTTACGCCTTCATCTCGACGCGGCCGTCGGAGAAGGTCGTGAACGAGGTGTCGGTCAATGTCGGCTATCCGGTGAAGCCCGGTTCCGACGGCGCCCTCGAGGTCGGCAACGGCAGCTATGCGATGTATAC
>JAGRLZ010000027.1 GCA_020441545.1 Xanthobacteraceae bacterium
GCCGCTGGTTCGGGGTGCCGTACTGGTCGCTGTCGCAGTGGGCCAAGCTGAAGGTCAAGAATGCCGTCAACTATATCGGCGCGTTCGAGCAGACGCTGGCCGGCGAGGCGCGGCGCTGCGGCGCCGATGGCGTGATCTGCGGCCATATCCACTATGCGACGATCCGCGACGAGCACGGCATCCGTTACATGAATTGCGGGGACTGGGTCGAAAGCTGCACGGCGCTGGCCGAGCATGACGACGGCCGCTTCGAGATCATCACCTGGGCCGATCCCGCGCGACGCATCGCGCCGGTGGCGCCCGTCGCCGCCCGTGCCGCCTGAATGCGCGTCCTGATCGTCACCGATGCGTGGCACCCGCAGATCAACGGCGTGGTCCGGACGCTGACGGCGGTTGCCGAGGCGGCGGTGCCGCTCGGCGTGTCGTGCCGGTTCCTCACGCCGGCGCAGTTCAGAACGGTCGGGCTGCCCAGCTATCCCGACGTGCGGCTGGCGCTGGCGACGCCGGCGCGGGTGGCGCGGTTGATTGCCGACGCCGATGCCGACAGCATCCATATCGCGACCGAGGGACCGCTCGGCATCATGGCGCGGCGCCATTGCCTGAAGCGCAAGCTGCCTTTCACCACCAGCTTTCACACCCGCTTCCCCGATTACATTTCGGCACGCTGGCCGATTCCCGAAAGCTGGGCCTGGAACTGGCTGCGTCGCTTCCATGCGCCGGCGCGCGCGGTGATGGCGGCGACGCCGGGCCTGATGAGCGAATTGCGGTCGCGCGGTTTCGGGAACGTCGCGCTCTGGTCGCGCGGCGTCGATACCGGATTGTTCCGGCCACGGCAGGTCGATCCGGGGCTGCCGCGACCGATCTTCCTCTCGGTGGGACGTGTGGCGGTCGAGAAGAATCTGGATGCGTTCCTGTCGCTCGATCTGCCGGGCACCAAGGTGGTGGTCGGCGACGGTCCGGCGCGTGCCGAACTGGAAGCGTGCTATCCGCAGGCCGTCTTCATGGGGGTGATGGGGGGCGAGCGGCTCGCCGAGGTCTATGCCGTGGCCGACGTTTTCGTGTTTCCGAGCAGGACCGACACCTTCGGCCTGGTGCTTCTGGAGGCGCTGGCGAGCGGACTGCCGGTTGCCGCGTTTCCGGCTCCGGGGCCTCGCGACGTGATCGGCGATGCCCCGGTCGGCATCCTCGATCATGACCTGCGCGTGGCCTGCCTTGCGGCGCTGAGGATATCGCCGAAAGCCTGCCGGGATTTCGCCGCGGCGCTGACGTGGGCGAATTCGGCGCAAGCCTTCGTCGGCAATCTGGTCCGCTTGCGCGAGGAGGCCGGCCGCGAGCTTGCCGGCGGGCCGCGATCGGCGGTAAGACCGGCGGCATGACCGATGCAGTTTTCGATCTCCCGGTCCGGCCGGCCGACATCGAGGCGGCGGCGCGGACGCTTGCGGCTTATGTCGTGCGGACACCGCTGTTGTCGTCGCCGACGCTGGATGCCGACCTTGGCGCGCGCGTGCTGTTCAAGCCCGAAGTCCTGCAGCGCACCGGGTCGTTCAAGTTCCGCGGCGCCTTCAACAAGACCTCCGCCATTCCCGCCGCGGCGCGCGCAGGCGGCGTGGTGGCGTTCTCGTCCGGCAATCACGCGCAAGGGGTCGCCGCCGCCGCCCGCCTGCTGGACATGCCGGCGGTGATCGTGATGCCGTCGGATGCGCCGTGCTCGAAGCGGCAGCGCACCGAAAGCTATGGCGCGAAAGTCGTGCTGTACGACCGCGACCGCGAGGATCGCGAGGCAATCGCGCGCGCCATCGCCGCCGGGCGCGGCGCGACGCTGGTGCCGCCTTACGACGATCCGGCCATTATCGCCGGGCAGGGCACGGTCGGCCTGGAGATCGCGGAACAGATGCAGGCGCGCGGATTGTCACCCGACGTGGTGGTGGCGCCGGCGTCGGGCGGCGGGCTCGTGGCGGGAATCGCGACCGCGATCAGGTCGCGTTTTCCGGACGCATCGATCATGTCGGCGGAGCCGGAGGGCTTCGACGATCACGCCCGTTCGCTGCGCGCCGGCCGACGCGAGCCGCATCGCGCCGAAGGCCGGACCATCTGCGACGCGCTGATGGCCTCGATTCCCGGCGAACTGACCTTCGCGATCAATCAAAGGCTGCTTGCGGGCGGCGTGACGGTGTCCGACGCGGAGGTCGGGCAGGCGGTCGGCTTCGCGTTTCGGGAATTGAAGCTGGTGGTGGAGCCGGGCGGGGCCGTCGGGCTGGCGGCGCTGCTGGCCGGCCGCTTCGAGGTTCGCGGCAAGACCATCGTCATCGTGTTGTCGGGCGGCAATGTCGATGCCGACATGTTCGCGCACCTGATCGCCTGAGGGTATCGGCGAATTCAGCCTGGCAGCGCGATTTTCTCAGGAGAACAGCGCGACCCTTTCGACCTGCGTCATGCGGTGGATCGCCGCGAAGCGGCTCCGTGACGGCGGCGGTTGCCGCCGAACCGCGCCGCTGGCGAGCGCGGCCGCGCCGAGCGAGGCTTGCGCGAACGATTCATCGATCCGCGACATCGCCGCGGCGATGCGGGTTTCCCTCGCGGTCTGCGTGGCCAGCGCTTCGGGCGCGGCCGGCCACGACGACGCGGGCTCGGGCGGTGCGTCAAATTCGTCCGGATCGGGAGCTGCCATCTCGTCGGCGATCAGGTCGAGCACGGCTTCGTCATGCGCGATCTCGTCCCGGGTCATTTCGTCTCGGGCGATCTCGTCCAGAGGGGTCTGATCCTGGGCTTCCGGCGCGGATGCCGGGGCATCGTCCACGGCGGTTTGCAGGGCAGCGGCGGGCGCTTCGCCCGCTGCCGCAAACGCCCGTGCCTCCGGTGCGGTGGCTGCCGGATGCGACGCCGACGGCGCGGCGAACGCGCCGGATGCCGCGTCGGCGCCGGAATCCGGACCAGCCGTTGCCGGCTTGCTTTCCATGTTGGAAACCTGATCGGCGGCCGTCGCCGCCTGCGTTGCCACGGCGTCCGGCATCACCACCGCGTCCGGCTTCGCCGCGTCTCGCGCCTGCGCGGCATCGTCGGCCAGTTCGTTCAGTTCGCCGATCAGGCCATCGAAAACCGCGAGCACCGCCTGGCGCGGGCTGGCCGCGGTCAGGATGTCGAGGCTGGTCTCGATCGCCTTGGCCTGCGCATCGAACAGGTCGCACATGCGCAGATCGGTGCCGGATTCGCGCAGCGTCCAGACGATCTGGCGGATCGTCTGGACGTCCTTGTAGGACGGGGCCAGCGTCTGCTCGACGCTCAGGCGGTCCAGCTCGGTGGCGGCCCGGGTCCGGCCGGCTTCGACCCGTGCCAGGATGTCGTCGAGCGTTTCGTCCAGATCGCCGCTGGATGTGGGCTTCGGCTGGGCCAGCGCGCCCTCGATCCGCGCCACCGCATCCAGCACCATCCGCGTGTCGGCATTGCGGTTGCGGCGGGCATATTCGGTCAGAAACCAGCGCCCGCGCGATGTTTCCAGGAAGGCGTCCTTGATCGCCTCGTAGTCCGCTTCGCTGGGCTGCGTGGCCCGGGCGGAAATCGGCGATAGGGCAAATGCTTCGTCGGCCATGGCAAGCTCGCCGCGCAGGTCGTCGCGCGCTAGGTTGTCGATCACCACGATCCGCAGCGAATCGCGATTGACCTGATGTCCATCGAATCGGAAGTCCCCACGACGTCGGCAACGGCGGCCCGGCGATTCGCGATTCGTCTGTCCCTATTTTATGCCGCCATTTTCGGCCTGATGGGAGCGCATCTGCCATTTTTTCCAGTCTGGCTGAAAGCGATCGGGATCGATGCGGGCTGGATCGGCGCCATCGTCGCGGTTCCGTCGGCCACGCGCTTCACGATTCTGCCGCTGGTGACCGGCTTTGCCGGCCGCCGGCGCTCGCTGCGCGGGGTGCTGATCGTGCTGGCGCTGCTGACCGGCGCGGGCTTCCTGGTCACCGGACTGGCGCGCGAGGCCCTGCTCGTGCTGGTCCTGTTTGCCGTCACGGCCTGCGCATGGACGCCGATCCTGCCGCTGACGGAAAGCTATGCCTTGCAGGGCGTGACCCGGCATCGGCTGCATTACGGACCGCTGCGGCTGTGGGGCTCGGTCGCCTTTGTCGCCGGCACCCTCGGGGCCGGTCTCGTGGTGGACTGGCTGGCGCCCGTCCACCTGGTCTGGATCATGGTCGGCCTTGCCGGCCTCGGCGCGGCGTTCAGTCTGGGACTACAGCCGCTGCCGCCGCCGGATGCGGCGCGGGCGACATCGGCGGCACGCCTGCACCTGTTGAGGCAGCCCGGCTTCGCCGCCGTGATCGCTGCTGCGGCCCTGATCCAGGGCAGTCACGCGGCCTATTACAGCTTCGCCTCGATCGCGTGGCAGGGGGCGGGCTATGGCGGCGCGACGATCGCTGCGCTGTGGGTGCTCGGGGTGGTGGCCGAGATCGTGCTGTTCGCGGTGTCGCCGCGCCTGTCGATCCCGCCGGTCGCGATGATCGCGATCGGCGCCGCCAGCGGCGTCGTTCGCTGGCTTGTCACCGCGCTGCAGCCGCCGCTGCCCTGGCTGGCGACGGTCCAGTTGCTGCATGCGCTGACCTACGGGATGACGCTGCTCGGCACCATGGCGCTGCTGGTCCGGCTGGTGCCGGGCCACGCGATGACGCAGGCGCAAGGTTACCTGACGGCGCTGACCGGCCTCGTCATGAGCGGCGCTTCGATCGTGTCGGGCCTGCTCTACGCGACCGGCGGCGAAAGCGTGTATTGGTTCGCCGCCGTCATGGCGGGCGCGGGCGGTGCGGTCGCCTGGTTCGCGCGGCGCCGTTTCGAAAGCGCCGATCAGCCCCACAACCGCGCGTCTGGCGGATAGACCGTGCTGCCATCGTAGCGCAAGCCATCCTCGCGATCTTTCGCCAGCAGCAGCGGCCCGTCGAGGTCGACATAGCGCGCGCGCTGGGCGACCAGCATCGCGGGCGCCATGGCCAGCGATGTCGCCACCATGCAGCCGACCATGACCTCGAAGCCGAGCGCCTGCGCGGCGTCGGCCATCGCCATCGCCTCGGTCAGGCCGCCGGTCTTGTCGAGCTTGATGTTGACGGCATCGTAGCGGTCCCGGAGCGCCGCGAGCGACGCGCGGTCATGGATGCTTTCGTCGGCGCAGACCGCGATGGGACGTGTGATGTGCGCCAGCGCCGCGTCGCGGCCGGCCGGCAGCGGCTGCTCGACCAGCGTGACGCCGGCCTTCGCGCAGGCATCGAGATTGGAGGCGAGGTCGTCCGGCGTCCACGCCTCGTTGGCATCGACGATCAGTTCGGACGACGGGGCGGCGGCACGGACCGCCGCGATCCGCGCCGCATCGCCGCCGCCGCCGCCGAGCTTGATTTTCAGCAGCGGACGATGCGCGGCCTTCGCGGCCGCCGCGGCCATGGCCTCGGGCGTGCCGAGCGAGATGGTGTAGGCGGTGGTGCAGGGGTACGGCGGCGGCGCGCCGAACAGCTCCCAGGCGCGTCGGCCGCGGGTCCGCGCCGCCAGATCGATCATGGCGCAATCCAGTGCGTTGCGCGCGGCGCCGGCCGGCAGCAGTTCCTGCAAGGCGTCGCGGGTCAGGCCGCCGGCAATCGCCGTTTCAAGCTCCCGGATCGCCGCCAGCGTGGTCTCCGGACTCTCGCCGTAGCGCGCATAGGGCACGCATTCGCCACGGCCGGCATGCGCGCCGTGCTGGATCTCCGCGACCACCACGATGGCCTCGGTCTTGGCGCCGCGGCTGATCGTGAACGATCCGGCGATCGGCCATTGCTCGATGCGGGCGCGAAGCGAGGGCGGGGCGGAGACGGTCATGAGAGCGGGGCAGTCATGGGAGCGGGGCAGTCACGGGAATCGATTGCTGATGGACATGGCAGACGATGCCGGCGGCGCGGCCTGGCCGCAAGGGACCGCGACAGCGATGCCGTGGCGCGGTCGGCGGGCGGTCATGACAATGGCGGCCGGGAACCAGGCCCCGGCCGCCATTTCCAATGTCTTTCGCGATCGCCTCAGGCCAGACGGCCGGCGGCGTGGGCCAGAAGCGTATAGACCAGCCCGGTTTCCGAGGTGAGGTGACTGCGGAGAAGGGCGGCGCCGTGCTCATCCTGCGCCACCTCGTCCAGCAGCCGCTCGAACTCGACGATGTAGCGATCCGTGGTCTGCCGGAAGCTGCGGTCGGATCGATACTTCCGCGCCACGTCGTCGAACGTCTTTTGCCCGGTCGGCGTGTAGAGGCGCTTGCTGAACGCCTTGCGCTCGCCGCGCTGGTAGCGGTCCCACATGTCGGCCGCGAGATTGCGGTCCATCAGGTGGTTGATGTCCAGCGAGAGCGACTCCAGCGTGCTGCCGGCGCTCTGGCTCTGCTGGGGCGCGCGGCCGCGCGGCGCGGTCTCGGCATCGACGTCCGCACGGCTCAGGAGGTCCGAGAGCCAGCCGTCGCGCGGGTCGGTGCCCTCCGGGCTGACCGGCGGCGCCTCGGTGCGATGCTGCGGCGGGCCGAAATCGGGCGGCGGCAGCGTGGCGGCGCTTCCACGCGAAGGCGCGCGCGACATGCCGTCGCCGACGGCGGCAAGCTGCGGCTCCTCGCGCCGCTGCGGGGCGGCCCGTTCGTTGCCGACCACGTCGAGGCCGCGGCCATGGCGGGCGACGATGCGGTTGAGCTCCGCCAGCGCCTCGATCTGGTCGACGATCACCTTGCGCATCTGCGCCGTGCTTTCGGCGGCCTCGTGCGGAATCTCGAACACGCCGCGGCGAAGCTGCTCGCGGGTGGTCTCGAGCTCCTGATGCATCTCGGCGGCCATCCGCTTCATGCTCTGGACCATTTCGGCATATTTCGTGGTCGACTGCTGGAACAGCGCATCGGTTTCCTGCGTGCTCTGCTGGTACAGTGCCGTCATGGCTTCGGCCGTGGCGCGCCGCTCTTCCTCCGCCGAGGTCCGCACCGCTTCGAACTGCTGGGCGATTGCCGCCGAGCCGTTTCCTGCGGTCTCGGCGACCACGCGGGCGATATCGCGGGCGCGCTCCTCAGCGGCCGCCAGCGACTCGTCGAGCAGGCTGGTGAACCGGCTCAGCCGCTGATCCAGGTCGGTGGTCCGCAGGTCGATCGTCGTCACCAGGGAATCGAGCGCCGACTTGCGTTCGGCGACCGAGCTGTTCGTGCTGGCATTGCTGCGTTCGACCGCGGCCGCCGCCTCGACCAGCGCCTTGCCGTGGCTTTCGAACTGGCTCGACAGCGACGACAGGTCGGCGAGCGCCTTGCTGGTCTTGCTGTGGAACAGCGAGAGCTGGTCGTCCAGCCCCTGGGTGGCGTTGCTGTTGCGCGCGCTGACGTCGTTGATCGCGGTGACGAACTCGGCCACGCGGGTGACGAGCGCACGCTCCAGCGAGTTGAGGTTGTCGTGGGCGCCGGTGAGCACTTCCTGCAGCAGGATGTTGCCCTCGCGCAGCCGCTCGAACAGCGCCACGGTGTCGGTGCGCAGCACCTTGCTGGTTTCCTGCATTTCGGCGACGGCCTGCATCGACACCTGGCGCGACTGCTCGATGGTGGTGCGCGACGCCTGCTCGAGATCCTTCAGCGACTTGTTGATCGCGCCGGTCGCGAGTTCTCCCGCGGCGGTGATGGAGCGGGCGATGGTCGAGCTGTTGCTGGCGATCGACTGCGAGAACGACTGGCCGCGGGTTTCGATCGCCTTGAGCGCCTCGGACGTCACCCGGTCGACCTCCGTGGTGAACAGAACGGTCTTGCTGCCGATCGACTCCACCAGCGGCGCGCGCTTGCTGTCGAGCAGTTGCGCCAACTGGTCGGTCTGCTTCTGCATGAAGCCGACGATCTCCTCGGTCTTGCTGGACAGCGTGGTGCCGAGGCCGCCGCTTGCCGCAAGCAGCGCCTTCTCCAGTTCGGTGGCGGTGGAGCGGACCTTCGTGCTGGCTTCGTCGGAAGCCGTCGCCAGCGCGCCCTGGGCGGCCGCGGCGCTGTCGCGGATCGCTTCGGTGGTCGAGGAGGTCGCCGTTGTGAGCGACTGTTCGATGGATCCGGCCAGCGACCTGATCTGGTTCGCGGTATCGGTGGACGACGACACCAGTGTGGCATTGGCCTCGCGCGTGCTGTCGAGGATGCGGGCGACCGTCTCGGCTCCCGTGGTCGTCAGCGTCTGCTCGATGGTCTCGGTGAGCGACCTGATCTGGTCGGCGGTATTCCCCGACGAGGCGAGCAGGGCGCTGTGCGCCTCGCGGGTGCGGTCGAGAATGCGCGTCACGGTCTGGGTGCTGGCGGACGTCAGCATCTGCTCGATGGTCTCGGTGAGCGACTTGATCTGGTCGGCGGTATCGCCCGACGAGGCGAGCAGGGCGCTGTGCGCCTCGCGGGTGCCGTCGAGGATGCGCGTCACGGTCTGGGTGCTGGCGGACGTCAGCGACTGCTCGATCTCCTGCGAGAGCGACTTGATCTGGTCGGCGGTATCGCCCGACGAGGCGAGCAGGGCGCTGTGCGCCTCGCGGGTGCCGTCGAGGATGCGTGTCACGGTCTGGGTGCTGGCGGATGTCAGCGACTGCTCGATCTCCTGCGAGAGCGATTTGACCTGGTCGGCCGCCTCGGTCGAGGCGCTCAGCAGCGTCGACCTGACGTCCTGGGCGCCGGAGGCGATGGCGTTGACCGCGGCGCTTGCCGCCGATGACAGCACGCGCTCGATATCGTCCGAAAGCGACTTGACATGGGTCGAGGCGTCTTCGGATGCCGAGATCAGCGTCGACTGCGCGCCGCGGGCGCTGCTCAGCACGCGGTCGGCCGCGTTGGTGCTGGCCGATGTCAGGCTCTGCTCGATATCCGACGACAGCGACCGGATCTGTCCGGCGACATCCGACGCCGTGGTCGTCAGCGTGGTCTGTGCCTCGCGTGCGCCGTCCATCAGGAGCGAGGCGGTCGAGCTGCCGGCGGTCGACAGCGTCCGTTCGGCTTCGGCCGTCATCGACTTGATCCGGTCGATGGTGTCGGTCGAGATCGCCGCGAGCGTGGTCTGGGCTTCGCGCGCGCTGCTCGACAGCAGCGAGGCGGTCGAGCTGCCGGTGGTGGACAGGGTCTGTTCGACCTCGGCCGTCAGCGTCTTGATCTGGTTGAGGGTCTCGGTCGAGATCGTCAGCAGCGTCGCCTGGGCTTCGCGCGCGCTGTCGAGCACGGCGCTGGCGGCGCTGGTCCCGACCATGCGGAACGAACCCTCGGCCTCGGTCGACGCCTGCCGCAACTGCGTGGTGATATCGGACGAGATCGCGAGCAGCGACTGCTGGGTCGTCCGGGCGCCGCTCTGGATCGTTTCGGTGGTGCTGAGCACCAGGTTGGTGAGCGAGCGCTCGGCATCGTCGACATGCGACTTGATGCCCTGCGACAATTCCTCGGCGCGCGCCATCAGCGTATCGCTGGCGGTGCGCCCGCTGGTCTCGATCCGGCCGGCCACGGCTTCGACGCGCGATCCCAGCAGATCCTCGAACTGCGCGATGCGGATGTCGATGTCGGCGGCGACGGCGCCGGCGCGGGACTCCAGCCCCTCATGGATGTTCTGGAACCGCGCCATGATGGTGTCGGCAAGATGGCCGGTGCGGCCGTCGATGATGTCGGTGACGCCGGTGATCCGCTTGTCGATGGCTTCCAGCGCCTTGGCCGATCCGTCGTTCAGGGACGAGGTCAGGACGCCGAGCCGCGAGTCGATCGACTGGATCGCCTGTGCCGCGCCGTTCGTCAGCGACGAGGTGAGCTGGCTCAGCCGCGCATCGATGGTGCCGATGGCGCGGGTCGCGCCGTCGGTCAGCGAGGAGGTGAGGTGCGCCAGCCGCGTATCGACCGTCTCGACCGTTTCCGTCGCGCTGCCGGTGAGCGTGGTCGCAAGATGCGTGAGGCGGGCATCGATGGTCTCGATGGCCTGGTTGGCCCCCGTCGTCAGGGTGGAGGTGAGGTGGTTGAGGCGGGCGTCGATGGTCTCGATCGCCTGGTTGGCGCCGCCGGAGAGCGACGATGTCAGCATCTCCATGCGGCCGTCGATCGCTTCCGTTACCGAGCGGGAGCGGGTGTCGAGGCTCTGCTCGAGCGCATTGAGCTGTCCGCCGACCGTTTCGTCGAAGGTCTTGATCCGGCTTTCCAGCGAGGCGTCGAGGTTGGTGACGCGGTCGCCGATATTGGTTTCGAATTGCAGCAGCCGCTGGTCGAGCGATGCGGTGATCTGGCCGCTGCCAGAGGTCACGCGGCTGTCGAACGTATCGACATAGGTCTTCAGCGTCTCGTTGATGTCGTTGGTGCGCTGTCCCAGCCGGTCGACGATCTCGCCGCCGAAGGTCTTGACGGTGTGATCGAACTCGGAAATGTGCCGGGTGATGAGCGCGCCCAGGTTGCCGCTGTCGCGCGCGAAGCGTTCGGCGAGGTCCGCGCCCTGCATCCGCATCAGTTCGTCGAAGGCATGAATCTGCAGGCTCAATGCATCCTGCGCCGCCCCGGTCTGGTTGGCGACCTTGTCGACCAGATGGGTCACCGTCTGGTCGAGATTCGCGCCCACTCTGTCGCCGCTGTTGACGATGCGGGCGGCCAGCTTCTGGCCGGCTTCCTCGATCTTGCCGGCAAGGTCGGTGCTGCGCAGCTCCAGTTCGAGCACCAGCGAGTCGCCGGAATTGCGCAGCGAGTCGTGGAGCTGTTCGGTCCGGTCCGAAATGCTGTCGACGATGATGGCCGACTTCTGCTCGAACTCCGAGGTGATGCGGTCGAGCCGCTCGTTCAGCATGTCGTGGACGCGGTCGGCGAGATCGACGAATTCGTCGTGCACGTGGCCGGTCTTGAAGTTCAGGCTTTCGGTCAGGCGTTCGCTGGCGTCGAGCACCGCGCGGGTGGTTTCGCCGCTGGCTTCCTCGAGGCGGTCGAGCAGGTCGCCGCCGCGCTCGCCGAGCGCCAGGATCATGTTGTCGCCGGCGCTGCCGAGGGCGCGGGTGATGTGTTCGCCGCGTTCTTCCAGCGCGCCGGTGATGCTCTTGGCGACCTCGTCGACGCGCGAGGCGATGGCGTCGCTGATCAGCGCGATGTCGTGGCGGAGATCGATCTGCACGCCCGAAATGGCGCTGCGCACCTGCTCGGCCTGGCCGACCAGGTTGTCGCGCTGGTGGGCGATGTCCTGCAACAGGGCGCGAATCCGCACCTCGTTGTCGGAATAGGCCCGTTCGAGCGCCGAAACCTCGTTGGAGACCAGGGTTTCGAGTTCGCCGGTGCGGGCGATCGCACGTTCGATGCCGTCGCCCATCGCGGCGACCTCGCGCCGGATCGCCTGTCCGACGGTCACCATCGAATCCGCGGCGGCGTGCTCCGGTTCGGAAAAGCGGATCGCGATCTGCGCCATCGATTGCGCGATCATCTGCAATTCCTGGCCGCGCCAGGCGAGGCTGGCGAGGAAGTAGAACAGCAGGATCGGCGCCAGCAGCACGGCGCCGAGCCCGACCGCGACCAGCGCGCCGCCGCCCTGCATCAGGGTCTGCAGCGATGGATAGAAGCTGTAGGTCAGAAGGCCGGCGCCAAGCAGCCAGACGGCCGTGAAGATCGTCGCAAGCACATAGACGTTGCGGGTCGGGCGGCCCTGCTGGATCGCCTGCAGCATCTGGCCGATGCTCTCGCGGTCGTCATTGGCCGCATGCCGGGCAAAGCGCGAGGTTTCGATATTGTCGAAGGCGGGCGGCTCGGTGGCCGGGCGGCTGTCGCGGCTGCCGGTTTCGAAGCCGGCTTCGGCCGCGGGAAATGCGGGCGGCGCATCCGGGCTTTCCGCGGCGGGATGGCTGGTGTCCGAACTTTCGCTGATGTTCAGCGCTTCCTGAATGGCCGAAAGCGCGACTTCAGTCGGGTCTTTGACCTTTTTGGGATTGTTCGCCATGTCAGCCTACGCCCTCGATTTACAAATGGGAGGAACCTGTACGCCCCGATGCGGGCCGCCCACACGAATGTGGATTCCGGCCGGCCAGGCGCGGTTCTGTCGCACACGGCTTGTGCGCTACTTCCCCCAAATATCCTATTGGCTTGTTGTCTCGAATGAAATGGTTCCGATTAATACAATTTTAACGATCCTTAATTATCGTTAACGACATGCCGGGCATCGGCGGGCCTCCACCGGAAAGCGCGTCCAACAGGGGCGATCGGAACGAAAACCCGGGATTGAAGCGGGTGGCGCCGTTAACCAGAATACCGATTGCCGAACCGGACCGACCGGCCCCATCGACCGACCGGACGAGGAAATCCGCCATGGTCCCCCGCAATCCAATGGCCTCCCACGATCCAACAGTCCCCCACGATCCGGATGCGGCCGCCGGGGAACCGGACCGGCGGGCGGAGCCCGGCCCGGTGGACTGGGACCATCTGCGGGCCGTGACGCTGGCGGACCCCGCGTTGCAGAGGGAGGTTCTCGGACTGTTCCTGGGACAGAGCCGGGACATTCTCGCGGCCGTGAAGGGCCTGCCGGACGATACCGCGGCGCTGGCGCATACCATGAAGGGCGCGGCACGGGCGATCGGCGCCCACGGCGTGGCCGACATCGCGGACCATCTGGAAAGTGCGGCTCGTTCGCGGCCCGGCGCGGCCGGGCCGCTTGCGCGCGATCTGGTGGCCCGGCTTGCCGCCGCGATCGATACCGCGAGCGCGGCGATCGCCGGTTTCCTGCGGGACGGCCCCGCGTCTTGAGACGCGGATGCGTAGCGCTTGCGGCGTGCAGGTTTTCCCGTCGGCGGCTGGCGCGCGCGCGCCAGAACCGTTATAGGACAGCCTGCATTTCCTCTCTTCCACCCTCAGCACGAGAAGTCATGGCCAAGATCAATTTTGTCGATCACACCGGCGAAACCCGCACCGTGGAGGTCGACAACGGCGCCACCGTCATGGAGGCGGCGATCCGCAATGCGATTCCGGGAATCGAAGCCGAATGTGGCGGCGCTTGCGCCTGTGCGACCTGCCATGTCTATGTCGATGAGGCGTGGCGTGAAAAGGTCGGCGCGCCGTCGCCGATGGAGGAGGACATGCTCGATTTCGGCTTCGACGTGCGCCCGAACTCCCGCCTGTCGTGCCAGATCAAGGTGTCGGACGAACTCGACGGGCTGGTGGTGATGACGCCGGAGCGCCAGGCTTAAGCCGGCGCCGCGGCGTCGCGCATCATCCAGGGCTTGAAATTCGCCCTGACCTCGGGCGACAGCGGAATCGGCTTGCGGGTCTTGGCGTCGATCATCACGGTCGTCGCATGGGCCGACGCCACGCAGCGGCCTTCCGAGAACACCACCTGCTCGAACAGCACCGACGAATTGCCGAGGCGCAGAACGCCGAGGCCGGTTTCGATCGTACCCGGCCAGTGCAACTCGGCGCGGAAATGGGTGTCGAGGCGGACCATCACCCACGCCGCGCCCGGCGGCGTCAGCCCGCGCGCGGGATCGCGCACCAGGATCACCCGCCCGGTCTCGAAATAGCTGGCATAGACCGCGTTGTTGACGTGGCCGTTGACGTCGAGGTCGCCGAAGCGGACATTGTCGGCCAGTCGGAGCGGATAGTTCTCCAGTCGCGGGGCGGACTGTATGCGGGACGGTGCGTTCACGTGCAGATCTCCGGTATTCGATGCAATTACATGCATTTCGCCGCGGCCGACAAGAGCAAATGCGCTCTTGCGGGACGGCGATGGCGCGCCTTGCGCGGCAATCGGCGGGGCTTCCCGCGCCTGGAAAACGGGCCGGTGGCGCGGGTTCGATATTGGCGACGAGCCGATCCGCGCATCCGGTCGGCGGAATGCGGTCGGCGAAGCTGAAGCCGGAACGCCGCGAAAACGTTGCGAGAAACCTATGGATGCCGGCGGCCGTTTGATTCTAACATTTGCGGGAAAGCCTGCGATGGCAGGATCGCGCATGTGAGACCAAGACCCTCAAGACCACTTCGACACGGCAGGCGCCTGCCTGCCGTCAAGGCCGGACCGGCAATTCTCCAACAAAGAACGGCGACGATGAGTGAAACGATCAAGACGGATGTGCTGATTATCGGCGCGGGGCCCTGCGGGCTGTTTGCGGTGTTCGAGCTGGGCCTGCTCGACATGAAGGTGCATCTCATCGATATCCTCGACAAGATCGGCGGCCAGTGCGCCGAGCTTTATCCGGAGAAGCCGATCTACGACATCCCCGGCATTCCGATGGTCACCGGGCAGGGCCTCACCGACTCGCTGATGGAGCAGGTCAAGCCGTTCGGCCCGACCTTCCACCTGGGCGAGATGGTGGAGACGATCGAGAGCATCGGCGACCCGCTGTTTCGCGTCACGACCGATGCCGGCAAGGTGTTCGAGACGAAAGTCGTGGTGATCGCCGCCGGCGGTGGTTCGTTCCAGCCGAAGCGGCCGCCGGTCCCCGGAATCGAAGCCTTCGAAGGCACCTCGGTGTTCTACGCGGTGCGCAAGATGGAGCAGTTCCGCGACAGGGATCTGCTGATCGTCGGCGGCGGCGACAGCGCGCTCGACTGGACGCTGAACCTGCATCCGCTCGCCAGGCGTATCACGCTGGTGCATCGCCGTGACGATTTCCGCGCGGCCCCCCACAGCGTCGAGCAGATGCGGACGCTGGTGGCGGACGGCAAGATGGATCTCAGGATCGGTCAGGTCACCGTGCTGGACGGCGAGGATGGACAGCTTCGCGGCGCGACCATCAAGGGCGCCGACAATGCGCTGACGCAGATCGATTGCAACGCCATGCTGCCATTCTTCGGACTGACCATGAAGCTCGGTCCGGTGGCGAACTGGGGAGTGGCGCTGGAGAACAACCTGATCCCGGTGGAGACCGCCTCGTTCGAAACCAACGTGCCGGGGATTTTCGCGATCGGGGATATCAACACCTATCCCGGAAAGCTGAAGCTGATCCTGTCGGGATTCCACGAGGGCGCGTTGATGGCCCAGAAGGCGCACCGTTACGTCTATCCGGACAAGCGGCTGGTGTTTCAATACACAACCTCGTCGTCCAGCCTGCAGAAGAAGCTGGGCGTCGGCTGAGCCGGGACAGGGAGGGGCACTGCCGCCGGTTGCGGCGGTGTTGCGGCAGGCCGGAGGCGGCATCGTCTCGATGCGGCAAATCCGTGGCGGCGCGGAAATCGCTCCTCGCGGCCTCCGATCCCGCGAAATCGCCACAGTCGGCGGTCATGTTCCGAGGCGGCGTCAATCTTCAAGGTGATGGCATGCTTCAAGGTGATGGCATGAAGACACGAAAGACCGGTGGACGTCGTCTCGCCGTGTCGACAGCGGTGGCGGCAGCGAGCCTTTTCCTGACGGCGGGATTTGCCGGCGCGGCGGAGCCGACGGCGGCCGGTCTCTGGCAGAAGACGGAAGACGGCAAGCCGGTGGTCTGGGTTCTGGTGGTCGATCACAACGGGATATTCGAGGGCGCGATCGCCAGGACGTTTCCGGTGCCGGGCGAACGTCCGAACGCCTTGTGCACCAAGTGCACCGACGACCGGAAGAACGCGCCGATCCTGGGCCTGTCCTTCATCCGCAACATGAAGCGCAACGGCCTGAAATACGAGGATGGCAACGTGCTCGATCCGCGCGACGGCGAGGTTTACCACGCCAAGATGACGGTCAGCCCCGATGGCCGGTTGCTGACGCTGCGCGGCTATCTCGGCATCTCGCTTCTCGGCAAGAACGAGACCTGGCAGCGTCTGCCGGACTCGAATATCGAGACGCTCGATCCGACCGTGCTGGCGAAGTACGTGCCGGCGGAGACCGCGGCGGTCCAGAAGCCGGCGCCGACGCGCGGGGCCAAATCGAAAACCCGTCCGCACTGAACCTTCCGCGCAAACGACGTCAAGCGAAACAGCCTCGCGCCTGATGTCCGTCAGGCGCGAGGTTTTTGATTGTCTTGCAGCGGATCGGCGCCTGCGATCAGCGTGCCGGTGTTTGCGAGGGGCTGTCCGTTTGCGGAGGCTGCTGCGGTTGGGCGGAATCCTGCGCCGCCGGCGGGCTGGTCCGCAGCGGGTCCAGCGGCTCCTGAATGACCTCCGGCACCCGGGCGTCGAGGCGAAGCACGGCGGCGGCGGCGGGAAGCGCGGCATCGGCCATGGCGGCGTGGCCTTCGGCGGTCGGATGCACCGCGCCGCCATAGACCGCCGACAACACGCCCCAGGTGGCGTCGTGCAGATCCGACGGCTGTGCGGCCGCCGGCAAGCCTTGCGGATAGGTCATCGCCGCGAAATAGCTGTCATTGGCGTCGCGAATCCAGCGCGCGCGCGGCAGGTAGGCGCGGAATTCGCTGGCGCCGCGCCCGCAGGCGAGCGGTTGCGCGGCGGCCTGAACCACATCGCCGACGAAGCTGTCGCCCTTCGCCGAGAAGCACGCCTGGTCGAATGCCGGATCGCTCGTGCCCCGCGCGCAGAAGCCATGATTGGCGAAGGCGGCCTGATGGGCATCGACGAAGGTCATGCGGTCGGCCGCCGGATTGCGGCAGATCACGCCCGACTGGCACAGCGCCAGCGCCTTCAGCCGCGGCAGGAATTCGTTCTGCACGTAACTCGCCACCGCATCGAGCCGTTGCGGATCGACATTGAACGACGGATGCACGTCGAAGCCGGCGCGGCCGCCGGGGCAGGGCGCGCCGTTCAGCAGCGCCGGATTGGCGTAGGACACGTAGACCACGCGCGACATGTCGCCGACCAGCTTCCTGAGTTCGGTGCGCAGCCGCGCGAAATCCTGCGGCAGCGTATCGGCAAGCGCCGCGCGCGAATCGTCGAGCGATCCCAGAACGCCGCTGCGCTTGAACAACTGGCGTTCGGTCGGGCTGTCGACGATCACGTCGGCGACAAGGCCGGAGAAGTTGATGTCGTTGGCGCCGACCGAGAGCAGCACGAGATCGAGCCGGCGATCCGGCTGCCGCTTCTTCGCCGCCGCCAGCGCATCGCGCAGCGAGGTGAACTGGGCGGCGACCTTGCCGCGACAGTCCACGCCCGATTTGGAGACGATGCATTCGCGCGCCCGCTGCGAACCGAACAGGCCGTCGGCGATGGTCGCGCCGGTGCAGGCCAGCGGCAGATAGGTGACGGCGATGTGTGGATATCGCACCGCGAGCGCGATGGCGGTGCGGGTCTGGTAGCTGTAGAGCGAGCGGTGACAGGCGGGGTTGAACCAGACGGCGCTGTAGCGTTGCCATGCCTCGATCCTGCCGGCGGAGCCGCAGGCCCGGCCGCCCCTGTAGCCGGCGCGGCTCGGCCGGAAATATTCGCTGCCCGGGCCGCCGAGATAGGACTGGAAGCAGAAGCCCTCGTCGGCCAGCGCGACCTGGCGGTCGGGATTGCCTTCACCGGCGGCAATCGAATCGCCGAGCCCGGCGATGAGGATGTCGCGGACCGCAATGTCGGTCCGGACCCGCAGCGGTGCATCGGCGCCGCTGGAGACATCGACGGTCGTGACCGTGGTCACGCCATGGGTGACGCGGAGATTGACCGGCTCGGCACAATCCAGCGTCGACTGCCGCGGCCCCTGGCCGTCGTCGAAGGTCCAGGCGCAGATGGCGCCGACCGGAATCTGGCCGACCAGCCGGACGGTGACCGGATGGTCGGCCGGCGTCAGATAGTTTTCCTTGACGCCGTCGCGCGTGCATGGACTGTTCACGCGGCCGGTGCGGTCGATGCACAGCCGGTTGACCGCGTTGCGTGCCCAGCCGCGGCCGTCGCTCTGCACCTCCAGCGCCTGCTCGGCGGCCAGCACGCTGCCGTTGCGCATCGCCTCGACCTGCAGGTCGAAGTCGCGCTCCTCGCGGAACAGCCGGAAGCGGTTCTTCACTTCCCACGAGATCTGCATCGATCCGTCCGTCACCAGCGTCGGCGGCGGTCCGGCGGGCTGCGCCGAGGCTGCGGATTGTGGCTGATCGCTTTGGGAGGGCGACGGCGATGGCGGGTTCGGCTGCGCGGGCTGCTGCTGCGGAACGGCTGCCGGGGGAATCGGGGGCTGCTCGGCGGTTTGCGCCAAAGCGGGTCCGCCCCACAGCGTCGCCGCCGCCAGGACGGCCGCGAGGATGGGAAAGGGGCGGGGATGCGGGGGGCGATGTCGAGCGATCATGCCGGGTTTCAACGCGAGGGATGAGGCGGAAATAAGAGAAGCCGGAAAGCCGGTCATTGTTCCGGCCTGTCCGGGCCTTGCACTGCCGATCGTCCGTTTGCTGTTTGCGGTGTCCCCGTCCTGTAGCGCGCGCCCGGACGGGAACGGCTCAACGCCGTCGCTGGCCCGGATTGACCGACCGCACCACGGCCGCCCGCGCGGCCTGGCCGCCGCCGTTGCAGCGCCGCCGCATCTGCCATGGCCTGACGACGCTGAGCCACAGCTCGCGCGTGCCCATGATGCTGATCGCCAGCGTGAACGGAATGACGAAATACAGCACGCGAAACACCAGCAGGGTGGCCAGCAACTGCTCCTTGCCGAATTGCGGCAGCGCCACCAGCATCGCGGCGTCGAACACGCCGAGGCTGCCGGGGGCGTGGCTTGCGAAGCCGAGCAGCGTCGCCAGGATGAACACCACCGCCAGCGACAGGAAATCGATGTACGGCGTCGCCGGCATCAGCAGGTACATCGCCAGCGCGCAGAAGCCGAGATCGACCACGCCGATCAGGATCTGAAGCACGGTCAGCCGGCCCGAGGGGAGGATGACCTTCCATCCGTTCTGCCCGAGCTGCCGCCGGCCGTCGCCTTGCGCGATCCAGACCAGGTAGGCGACGATGCCGGCAACGCAGCCGATGCCGATCAGCCGGTTGATGGGCCCGGGCAGCAGGTCCATCATCCCTGCGGCTTCCGGATGGATGGTCATGCCGATGCCGAGGACGAAGATGTTGCCGAGCCAGAAAGTGAGGCCGGACAGGAAGCAGATCTTGGCGACGTCGATGGCGGAGAGGCCGTAATCGGAATAGATGCGGAAGCGGATCGCGCCGCCGGTGAAGACCGTGGCGCCGATATTGTGGCCGATCGAATAGCTGGTGAAGCTCGACAGCGCCGCGATCCGGTAGGGCACGTGGGTGACGCCGAGCGTTCGCAACGCGAAATAATCGTAGAAGGTCAGGGTGCAGAACGCACCGACCACGCAGAGCGCGGCGAGCGCGATCTGCATCGGCGACTTTTCGGTGAGCGCGACCAGGATCACGCCGCCGTCGACGCCCTTGAGCGTCCGCACCAGGGTCATCACCGCGAAGACGATGATGACGAGGCTCGCGGCGACGCCCAGCCGTTTCCATCCCACCTTGTTCTTGAAGCCACGCCGCAGCGCGGTCAGCAGACGGTGCATTCGCCCTCCTGCCGATACGCGCGCGAGCCGAAAGTCCGCTGGTCTGGATGGACGTCTCCGGACCGGACGTCAATATACGACGGATCACTCATTCGTCACTCGTACGCGGTCCCGCACCCGATGTGCCCCATTGTGCCAGTCCCTTGATGTGCCAGTCCCTTGATGTGCCAGTCCCCTGATGCGCCAGACCCGCTAGGACCGGGAACGTCCAGGACGAGGCCATTTCGCTGCAATCCATTCGTTGCGATCCATCGCGGCACGATCGGCGGTGATGTCGTGGGACTTCGAAGCGGGTGTCATCGATTCTTCATCTGCAATTGAAACGAACGGGTGTGGCGCAAATCGGTCCACGCAAATCGGTCCATCTTCAGGTTGCCCGGTCCGGATTTGTGGTTCGGCCCAAGTTTATCGTTCAATCCTTGTCGTTCGATCCAGAACCTTCAACCGCATGGCTTTCAACCACATGGCTTGCGGTGCGCTATATATAGGATGTTGCGCCCGCCGCGCTATCGCGGATTGATCCGATGCGACGAAATCGCCCCGGCGTCGTTGCGGTCGGTCAACATGCGTTTGCGAAACGCGGGCTGGACCGGAGCGTGGACACGGATTGTTACAGACGATGTCAGACGTTGCGATGTCAGATATTGCGATGTCAGGCATTGCGACGTCACGTCTTGCGGTCCGGTCTTGCTGTCCGGTCTTGCGGTCAGCTTTTGCGGAGCGCGAAGTGGGCGCCGCAAAACGCCATCACCGCGCCGAGGCAAAGCGCGGTCAGGCCGGCCAGCACGCCGGTGGCGGTGGGCACCGCGCTCGGCGCCGACGCGGCCTGTCCGGCGGCGGCCAGCAGGACCATGCCGGTCACGATCAGAAACTGGCGCAGCCGCCGCGGCATGTGCCCCGCCGCGGCGCGGTGCATCAGCCCCGCAACGAAATAGCCGCTGCAGAAGCCGACCGTGGCGATCAGCCACCAGGCCAGCGCCGCGCCGGCCGGCACCAGCGTTTGCGGATCGTCGGGCCGCCACAGGCCGCCGAGATCGAGATGGAAGCGCTGGCCGATCACATGCACCGCCAGCGCCAGCAGCACGCCGCTGAGCAGGGCGCCGGCGAGGATCAGGTGGCGGGGAAAGGCGGCTTCGGTGGCCATTTGCGCGGGACTCTTGCCGGGAGCGATCCGGCGGGGATGGAAAGCCGTTGCGGACACGCCGGCGATCGGGACGCCTGGTCCCTTGCCCGGTGGTGCATGGCTGTGGTTGACAGGATAGTGACAGTTCGCGGCGCAGGCAAACCGATGCGCTCGCATGCGGGAAAGCGGGACCATCTTGCAGCAGCACAATTCAGGTCACGGGGACCACGCGCCCGGCGACCACCGCTACGCCTACAAGGCGGCGCTGATCGGGGCGTCGCGCGAATTCGAACTGACCGATGCGGGACTGGCCTGGCAGATCGGCGGCCGTGAAGGCGTGTGGCCCTATGCGCGAATCGCCGCCGTCGCGCTGTCCTATCGTCCGGCCTCGATGCAGTCGCGCCGCTTCCGCGCCGACATCATCGGCCGCTCCGGCGAGCGGATCACCATCCTGTCGACGACGTGGAAGGGATTCGGCCTGATGGCGCCGCAGGACGAAAGCTATCGCGCTTTCATCCTGGCCTTGCACGGGCGGCTGTCGCGCGAGCCGCACGACGTTCTCCTGACCGGCGGCATGCGGCCGCTCCCGTATGCGTTCGGCCTGGTGCTGCTCGCGGTCGCCGCGCTTGCGGTGCTTGGCCTGCTGGTCCGATCGGTGCTGTCGGGCGCGACCACGGGCGCCTTGTTCGTGCTGGCGTTCGCCGGCCTGTTCGGCTGGCAGATCGCCGGCTTCATGACGCGCAACAAGCCACGGCACTATATGCTCGACGCCGTGCCGCGCGACCTGCTGCCGTAGCGCGGGCGGGCGGATCGGGCTTTGCGGCTCGGGCTATTGCCGGACCACCAGCACCGAGCATGTGGCGTAGCGCACGACATGCCCGGCATTGGAGCCGAGGAAATAGGTCTTCACCGCCGGCCGGTGCGAGGTCATCACGATCAGGTCGGCTTTCATCTCTGCCGCTTCTTCCAGGATCTCGTGATAGATGCCGCCCTGGCGGACCGCGGTGGACAGCCGTGCCGGATCGATGCCGGATTCCCGCGCGATGATGGCAACCGCATCCTCGCAGGATTGCCGCTGCTGGGTGTCGAAATTGGCGGGGACGTATTCGGCCAGCATCACCGGCGTCATCGGCAGCACGTTGAGCAGCCGGACCTTGGCGTCATAGGTGTCCGCAAGGCTCGCGGCCGTCGCGATGGCCGGCTTGGCGAGCGTGCTGTCCGCGAGATCGATCGGAACGAGAATGGATTTGAACATCTGCGCCTCCGCCTTGCGCAGTGTAGCACAATCCGTCCGACGGCGACGCGCGAATTCGTCGCGGCATCGATCAACGCTCGATCCCGTGGTCGGATCTAGTTGTCCTGCTTTAATTGTCCTGCATCGATTGCGACAGCAGCTTCGGCGTCACGAAGGCGGCGAGCCGGCCGCGCCGGAACGAGACGTCCCGCCAGTCGTCGACGGCGAAATCGATCACCGCCAGCGCGCTGGTCGGCAGGTTGTGCGACAGCGCGCGGCGCAGGCTCTCGTCGGCCTCGGCCGTCAGCCCGAGCGCGAGTTCGTGCAGGCCGGGATTGTGCCCGACCACCAGCAGGCGCGCGGGGTCGTCATCGGCCGCGCCGTGGATGATTCGCAGGATGTCGATGGGATCGGCGAGGTAGAGATCGTCCAGGTATGCGACTTCTGCGTTCGGGACGTGGGCCGCGAGCAGCGGCGCCACCGCTTCCCATGTCTGCCGCGCGCGCACCGCGGTGGAGACCAGCACGAGGTCCGCGACGGCATCGTGCTCCGCCATCCAGCGTCCGATCAGGTGCGCATCCGCGAAGCCGCGCGGCACCAGCCGGCGGTCGCTGTCCTCGCCGCTCGGCGTGGTGCCCTCGGTCTTGGCGTGACGCAGCAGCATCAGGCGGCGCATCGGCGGTCTTGGTCCCTTGCTAGCGGCGAAGCATGGCCCGGGGGCGCACCTTCGAAAAGCCATTTGCGGATTACTGTACAAGTTTGTGCAACACAAGATGACAAGCGCCGCGGGGCTCCGTAAGACATTCCGGTGTCGACAGTCGAACAAAATCCGTCAGCTGATTCGGACGCGGGCCTGCCTGCGCGGGCGGCGTTCGCGCGGCCGCGCCTGACGCGCGACACCGATGTCGACGTCTGCGTGGTGGGAGCCGGGCTCGCGGGCCTCTCGACCGCGCTGCAACTGGCGCGGCAGGGGCTCGATGTCGTGGTGCTGGAGCGCCGGCAGGTCGGCTGGAACGCCTCGGGGCGGCCGTTCGGCACCGTGATGCCGGGCTACGGCCTCGGCGTCGACGACATCATCGCCCGCGTCGGATTCGACCGTGCCCGCGAATTGTGGGCGCTGTCGCGCCAGGGCGCGGCGGAGGTGGGCCGCCTGGCCGGCGAGATCGGTCCCGATCTCGTCACGGGGCGCGGTGCGCTCGAGGTCTCCAATGTCGCGATCGGCGAGAAGCTGGTCGGCCGGCTGCAGGTGCTCGGCGAGGATTTCGGCACGGCGGTGGAGGGCTGGCAGGTCGATCGGGTCCGCGACGTGCTCCGGACCGACCGCTATTTCCACGCGATCCATTACCCCGACGCGGTCCAGATCGACGGCGCGCGCTATCTGCCCGGCATCGCGGCGTTGGCGGTGGAAGCCGGCGCGCGGATTTATGAGGATACGCCGGTCGTCAGCATCGACGCCGCCGGCATCCGCAAGCGCATCGTGACGCCGGCGGCGCGGCTGCGCGCCTCGCACATCGTGCTGGCCGGCAGCGTGCATCTCGGCAGCCCCCTGCAGCGGCTCTCCGACACGCTGCTGCCGGTGTGGCGCTATGCCGCCGTCACCGAACCGCTCGGCGAGCAGCTTGCTGAGATCATCGCCTTCGGCGGCAGCGTCATGGACACCGACGGCGTCGATCATTTCCGCATCGTGGATGGCGACCGGCTGATGTGGGCGAGCCCGGAGACCACCTGGCGGGCCGCGCCGAAGCGGTTCGGCGCGGCGATCCGGCGCCGCATCCGCACCGTGTTTCCGGCGCTCGGCCGGGTGGCCATCGCGGAAACCTGGGGCGGCGTGGTGGGCCAGACCGTTCATGGCATGCCGCAGATCGGCGCGTTGCGGCGCGGATTGTGGGTGGCGAGCGGTTTCGGCCGTCAGGGCCTGAATACCTCGGCGCTGGCAGCCAGCCTGGTGGCCGGCGGCATCCTGCGCGGCGACGACCGCTGGCGGCTGTTCGCGCCGTTCGAACTGGTGTGGGCCGGCGGCCGGGCCGGGCGGGTCGCCGGAC
>JAGRLZ010000185.1 GCA_020441545.1 Xanthobacteraceae bacterium
GCCTAGACCTGTCGAAGGTTGGAGGTTGGATGGCTTGGTCGCTTTGCTTGTCGCGATGACGAGTCAATCGGCACCTTACGGATAGCCGCGCAGCATCAGGTGGTCGGCGCGCACCTCCCAGCTCTCCAGCCGGTCGAGGAAGCTCATGCCGAGCAGGTTGGTCTTCATCTGCCCGCGCCGCACCACCAGCGCCGGCACCGAGCGCTCCACCAGCCTGCCGATCGCCAGCCGGTCCAGCGTCAGCCGCGCCGCCCTGGTGGGGCCGCCGACGGTCTCGAGCGGAACGTCATAATTGAGCAATTCGGTCGGCAGCCCCGCGGCTTTCGCCGTCTCATAGGTCAGCACCACCGAGGTCGCGCCGGTATCGATCACCATCGGCGCGGCGACGCCGTTGATCCGTGCCCGCAGCTTGAACTCGCCGCCCCGGTCGCGGGTGATCTGCACCGCGCGGGCGTGTGCGCTCGCGCGCTGGTGCAGCATGCCGGACACCTTGCCGCTGGCCTTGGCGATGCGCCCCGGGTCGCCATAGGCGACGACGGCCCCGATCGTCGCCACCAGCACGACGAGCAGGACGCGGATCATGGCGCGTACGCTCCCATCCAAGCTCCCACGCGAGCTTTTATGTCGCGTCGCCCTGCGTCTTCCGGGCCGGCGACGGCGACATCGGCGGCAGGCCGGCCGCGCGCATCCGCTCCGGCAATTCCGCCATGATCGACAGGCGCTCCTCCGATTCCATCCGATGCCAGCGCGCGACCTCCGGCAGCGTGCGGCCGCAGCCGAAGCAGAGTTTGGTCTGGGGGTCGATGATGCAGACGGCGATGCACGGTGTTTCTTTGCTCATTCCCGATATAGAGGCGTTCTCTCGTCCCGATGCAAGCGCATGGATTACAGGCCGGTCCCCGCATTCATGATCGGTTTCTTGCGGATGCTCGGGCGCTCGGTCACGGGCTCGTGGCGCTCGGGCTGCAGTGGGGGCGAATCTTCCGCCACCGGCGCCAGCGCCGACATCACCCGCTCCGGCGGGAAGGTGATGATGACCTCGGTGCCGATGCGCAGCTTCGATTTCAGCGTGAAGGTGCCGCCGTGCATGTCGATCAGGCTTTTCGCGATCGGCAGGCCGAGGCCGGCGCCCTGTTCGGCCGACTTGATCGAATTGGAGCCCTGGCCGAACGATGCCAGCACGATCGGGATTTCGTTCTCGGGGATGCCGGAGCCGGTATCCTTGACGCTGAGATACTGGCCGCCGGATGCGGTCCAGCCGACCTTGAGCCAGATTTCGCCGCCCTGCGGCGTGAACTTGATGGCATTGGACAGCAGGTTGAGCACCACCTGGCGGATGGCCCGCTCGTCGCCCCACAGGCGCGGCATGCCCTGCTCGAACACCTCATGAATGGTGATGCCGCGGCTGGTGGCGCGCAGCTTCAACAGGTGATGGCAGTCGGCGACGATGTGGACCAGCGACACCGCTTCCTCGTTCAGCTCGTAGCGGCCGGCTTCAATGCGCGACAGGTCGAGGATTTCGTTGATGAGGTTGAGCAGGTGGACGCCGGAATTGTGAATGTCGGCCGAATAGTCCTTGTAGGCCGGCACCGCATGGGGGCCGAAGATCTCGCTCTTCATCACCTCGGAGAAGCCGAGGATGGCGTTGAGCGGCGTGCGCAACTCATGGCTCATCTGGGCGAGGAAGCGCGACTTGGCGACGTTGGCGGACTCGGCGCGGTGGCGCGCCTCGTCGGAGATCGCCTTGGCCTGCTCCAGTTCGCCGATCAGCGCATCCTTCTCCGCGCGCGCCTCGATGGTGGCGAGCGTCGTGGTGTGCAGGCGGTAGGCCAGCAGGATGAAGTACCCCTCGGCGGCCACCGCGAGGAACGCCAGGAAATAGTTCTCCAGCGTACCGCGCAGCGCGAAATTGACGGCGATCGCGGCGGTCACCGGCGCGGTCGCGGCAAAAGCCGCGATCGGCAGCGTCGACGACAGCATGCTTGAGACCGCCACGACCAGCAGCATCAGGACCATCAGGAAGGTGTTGGACAACAGGTCGATGCCGGACGGGTAGACCAGGATGGCGGTCCAGCACAGGCCATAGACGAGGTCGTAGATGATGAATTGGAGCCGGGTGCGGCGCGTCACCGCCTGGTTTGCCGGCTCCTTCAGGAACGCGGCGCTGGTGCGGATGATGACGGCATGAACCAGGAGCACGCCGACGGTCCATCCACCCGCGGCGACCGGGCCGAGCCACAGCCCGAACAGCAGGCCGGTGGCCACCACCAGCAGCATGACCACATAGGATGCCGACAGCCGCGTCTGGGCGTATTGCCGGAGCAGTTCGTGATCGAAGGCCGGACGGGTGCCGCTGGTCGAGGTCAGGCGGTCGCGCGCCTCGCGGACCCGCTGCGTCGCGGCGCGGCGGTTGCGCGCGGAAGGGATGATCTCCTCCTCGACCGGCGGCTGGACCACTTCTGGTCTGTCGACAGCAGTACTCATCACGCAAAACTGATCCACGGCGCGCCGGGCGCGACTTTTCATTCCTTGTTATCTCTGACGCCAAATTCTTAAGAGCAGCCTTAAACCGTTAGCGAATGTTGTTAGCGAAAATTAAACGTGCGCCCGGCCGGAAGTCGGGCGCACGTTCGTATCCTGTTGAATTTTAATGATTTTTACCGCTGGAGGCGGGCCAGAAGGCTGGAGGTGTCCCAGCGGCGTCCGCCCATCTTTTCCACCTCGGCATAGAAGTTGTCGACCAGCGCGGTCACCGGCAGGCTGGCGCCGTTGCGGCGGGCCTCGGCGAGGCAGATCGACAGATCCTTGCGCATCCATTCCACCGCGAAGCCGAAGTCGTACTTGCCGTCGTCCATGGTCTTGTAGCGGTTTTCCATCTGCCAGGACTGCGCCGCCCCCTTGGAGATGGTTTCGATCACCGCGCCGACGTCGAGACCGGCTTTCTTGGCGAAGTGGATACCTTCCGACAGGCCCTCGACCAGGCCGGCGATGCAGATCTGGTTGACCATCTTGGTGAGCTGGCCGGAGCCGGCCGGACCGAGCAGCCTGCACATCCGCGCATAGGCGGCGATCACCGGCTCGGCGCGCTTGAAGGCATCGTCCGCGCCGCCGCACATCACCGTCAGCACGCCGTTCTCGGCGCCGGCCTGTCCGCCGGAGACCGGCGCATCGATGAACTGGAAGCCGGCCTTGCCGGCCGCGGCATCGAGTTCGCGCGCCACGGCGGCGGAGGCGGTGGTGTGGTCGACGAAGATCGCCCCGGCCTTCATGCCGGCAAAGGCGCCGTCGGCGCCGACCGTCACCGCGCGCAGGTCGTCGTCGTTGCCGACGCAGGCCATCACGAAGTCCTGTCCCTCGGCTGCGGCGCGTGGCGTGGCAACGGCACGGCCGCCGTATTTCGCGGTCCAGCCCTGCGCCTTCCCGGCGGTGCGGTTGTAAACCGTGACCTCGTGCCCCTTGGCCACGAGATGCCCCGCCATGGGAAAGCCCATGACCCCGAGACCGATGAAAGCGACTTTTGCCATGTCTGAAACCTTCGGTTTTCGCCGGTGTTGTTCTTGATTCCGCCGGACTGTCGTGAGGATCGGCCGATCCGGAATGCGAGCAGGGGATCGCCGGGATCGCGCGATGGCCTCAGCATAATGACTGGCGCGCCGAGGGCAACGCGCGAAGCCCAAAAAGCCGGTTCGCGCGATGAGATGAACGGCACGATGGGGCGGCCGATGATTGCATCGGCACGCGAGCCTTCCCGTGCTGATCGCCATTGATCCGATGCGGCTTCGTTGATCTATAGGGAGACGGGAATTCGATCGTGCAGCTTCGGCTTTCGGAACGAGGGGTTGCTGCGGCGCAAGGATCGCCGCCGGAGGCGGGACTAGGCTGTGCGATATCGAGCTGTGAAACACGGTGCATTGGTGCGCGCTCGCGCAGGCTTTCTGCGCTCGCGCCGGGAGAGAACAAGTGAGTGTGACTGAACGGCAGATCCGCGATGCGCTGGCCGAGGTGGCGACACCGCGCGGCGTGCCGCTGACCCAGGCCAGCGCCTTGTCGGAGATCGCGATCGCCGACGGCAAGGTGTATTTCTCGATCAACGTCGATGCGGCCGAGGCGAAGGCGTGGGAGGGCGTGCGCACGCAGGCCGAGGCCGCGGCGCGTACCGTGCCCGGCGTATCGGTGGCGATGGTGGTGCTGACGGCGGAACGCAGGGCCGCCGCGCCGGCGCAGCCGCGCGGCCGGGGCGGGGCCGGTCCGGGCGTTCCCAATGTCGCGGCGCACCGGCCGCCGCCGCACGGCCGCGGTGCCGGCCTGCCGAAGCAATCCGACATTCCGGGCGTCGCCGCGATCATCGCCGTGGCATCCGGCAAGGGCGGGGTGGGGAAATCCACCACCGCTATCAACCTGGCGCTGGGCTTGCGCGACCTCGGCTTGCGCGTGGGCCTGCTGGACGCCGACATCTACGGCCCGTCGATGCCGCGGCTGACCGGCATCCACGACAAGCCGAAGCTCAACGACAACAAGAAGATGGTGCCGCTGGTGAAGTTCGGCCTTTCGATCATGTCGATCGGCTTCCTCGTCGAGGAAGAGACCGCGATGATCTGGCGCGGGCCGATGGTGATGTCGGCGGTGACGCAGATGCTGCGCGAGGTGGCGTGGGGCGAGCTCGACGTTCTCGTGGTCGACATGCCGCCGGGGACGGGCGATGCACAGCTCACGCTTGCGCAGGAGGTGCCGCTGAAGGGCGCGGTGATCGTCTCGACGCCGCAGGATCTGTCGCTGATCGATGCGCGGCGGGGCCTTGCGATGTTCAGGAAGGTCAATGTGCCGGTGCTCGGCATCGTCGAGAACATGAGCTACTTCCAGTGCCCGGAATGCGGCACGCGCTCGGACATCTTCGGCCACGGTGGCGCGCGCCACGAGGCCGAGCGGCTCGGCGTGCCGTTCCTGGGCGAGATTCCATTGCACATGGCGATTCGCGCCAATTCCGACGCCGGCACGCCGGTGGTCGAAAGCGAGCCGGACGGGCCGCATGCCGCGATCTATCGCGAGATCGGCGGCAAGATTCGCGACCAGCTCCGCGGCGTGATCGCTGCCGCATAATGCCGCGTTGACCGGGCCGATCCATCCGCGAGTATGCGACTTTGGTTGAATTATCGCGCGCGCGGCGCCGGACTCGTTTTCCGCCGTCCGGCTTCCGTGGTAGAGACCTGCCGGAGCGCCATCGGCCCCGACCCCGAACGTTGAAGCCATTCAGCCGGGGCATCCGTTCCGGGGCATCCAGTCGAGAGTTTTCAAGAAACGTCCCATCAGGAGAAACTGAATGAAGCGTCGTGATTTTCTGAAAGTATCCGCCACGGGTGCCGCGGTCGCCGCCGTCGCATCGCCGGCCATCGCGCAGTCCTCGCCCGAACTCAAGTGGCGCATGACCTCGAGCTTCCCGAAGTCGCTCGATACGATCTACGGCGCCGGCGAATACTTCGCCAAGCAGGTCGCGGAAATGACCGACAACAAGTTCCAGATCCAGGTCTTCCAGGCCGGCGAAATCGTGCCGGGTCTGCAGGCGCTCGATGCGACCTCGAAGAACACGGTCGAGATGTCCCACACCGTCTCATACTATTATGTCGGCAAGGATCCGACCTTCGCGATCTTCGCGTCGGTGCCGTTCGGCCTCAACGCCCGCCAGCAGAACTCGTGGCTGTACCAGGGCGGCGGCAACGAGCTTGCCAACGAGTTCTTCAAGAAATTCGGTGTGGTCGGCATGCCCTGCGGCAACACCGGCACCCAGATGGGCGGCTGGTTCCGCAAGGAAATCAAGACGGTCGCCGACCTGTCCGGCCTCAAGATGCGCATCGGCGGCATTGCCGGCCAGGTGCTGCAGAAGGTCGGCGTCGTGCCGCAGCAGCTCGCCGGCGGCGACATCTATCCGTCGCTGGAAAAGGGCACCATCGATGCGGCCGAGTGGGTCGGCCCCTATGACGACGAGAAGCTCGGCTTCCAGAAGGTCGCGAAGTACTACTACTATCCGGGCTGGTGGGAAGGCGGCCCGACCGTCCATGCCTTCTGCAATCTGGAGAAGTGGAATTCGCTGCCGAAGAACTACCAGGCCGTGATCCAGAACGCCGCCGCAAACACCAACATGTGGATGACCGCGCGCTACGACATGCAGAACCCGAATGCGCTGAAGCGGCTGGTGGCGAGCGGCGCCCAGCTCCGTCCGTTCAGCACGGAAATCATGGAAGCCTGCCTGAAGGCCACCAATGAATTGTGGGGCGAGCTGTCCGCCAAGAACGCCGAATTCAAGAAGGCGATCGACGCGATGCAGGCGTATCGTTCGGACGAGTATCTGTGGTGGCAGGTCGCCGAATATACCTATGACAGCTTCATGATCCGTTCGCGCACGCGCAACTGATCCAGAGCCTTTTGTTCAGAGCTTCCGATCCAAGGCTTCCGATCCAAGGCTTCCGATCCAAGGCTTCTGATCCAAGGCTTCTGATCCAGGGTTGCTAATCCAAGGTTCTCCGGGGCAAGGCCCGGCCTTCCATTCAGGAAGGCCGGGCTTTTTTGTGCCGTACCCCCTGCAATCGGTATGGATTTACGGGCGCTTTCGCGTCAATCTGGTCGGACGGTCCCGCCAAGAGGACGATCACAACCAACTGTTTTTAACTGGGAGGATTTGGAATGAAGCGACGTGACTTTCTGAAAGTGACCGGCATCGCGGCCGCGAGCACGGCGGTCGCAGCGCCGGCCATTGCTCAGTCGATGCCGGAATTGAAGTGGCGCATGCCGACGAGCTGGCCGAAGTCCCTCGATACGCTTTACGGCGGCGCCGAGATCATGGCCAAGGTCGTCGCCGAGGCGACCGACAACAAATTTCAGATTCAGACATTTGCCGGCGGTGAAATCGTGCCCGGCCTCCAGGTGCTCGATGCCGTCCAGAACGGCACCTGCGAGATCGGCCACACCGCCTCCTACTATTATTTCGGCAAGGATCCGACATTCGCGCTCGGCTCCAACGTCGCTTTCGGCCCGAACATGCGCATCAACCAGGCATGGTACATGCTCGGCGGCGGCCGCGATCTGCTGAACGCTTTCTACAAGAACTACAACTGCGTCTCGCTGCTGGCCGGCAATACCGGGTGCCAGATGGGCGGCTGGTTCCGCAAGGAGATCAAGTCGGTCGCCGACCTGCAGGGGTTGAAGATGCGTATCGGCGGCTTTGCCGGCCGCGTCATGCAGAAGGTCGGCGCTGTGCCGCAGCAGATCGCCGGCGGCGACATCTATCCGTCGCTCGAGAAAGGCACCATCGATGCCGCCGAATGGGTCGGCCCTTACGACGACGAAAAGCTCGGCTTCTACAAGGTCGCGCCGCACTACTACTATCCCGGCTGGTGGGAAAGCGGGCCGATGCTTCTGACCTTCGTCAATCTCGACAAGTGGAACGCCTTGCCGAAATCCTATCGGGCGATCCTCGAGCACGCCGGCCATTACGCCAACAACTGGATGATGGCGAAATACGACAAGGCCAATCCGCAGGCGCTGCGCAAGCTGCTGGCGAACGGGGCCAAGCTCCACGCCTTCCCGCAGCCGGTCATGGAAGCCTGCTTCAAGGCCGCGAAGGAGCTGCATGCGGAGGTGTCGAAGTCGAACGCCAACTTCAAGAAGGTCTATGATTCGATGACCGACTTCTCCAACAATGGCTACCAGTGGTTCCAGGTTGCGGAAATCGCCAACGACTCCTTCCTGGCGCGCCATTCGCGTGGTTGATCGGGATGGAATAGGCCAAGGTCGTCATTGTGACGTGGTGATCGAAGCCGCAGGCAAAAGGCCCGGAGAACGATCTCCGGGCCCAGGGCGCTGAAAAAGGCTCTGTCGTCATTCCGGACGCCGCGCAGGCGGCGATCCGGAATCCGGCAAATGCGAAGACAATCAGTGCGGCCGGATTCCGGGTTCGCACCTCAGGTGCGATCCGGAATGACGGCCGAAGACCCGGCCAGCAGTACGGGCCCGGAGAACTCGGGGCCTTTCACTTTGCATCCCGGCATCACTGGATTTTCGGTGGACCGAAATCGAGCGGCGGAAGTTCGATCTGCGGCACCTCGATCTTGATCTTGTCGAGGTCGACTTTCGGGGTCGCGCCCTTGTAGTGCATCACCATGGCCGGGAACAGGATCACCAGCGTCACCATGATGACCTGGATGAACACGAACGGCACGGCGCCCCAGTAGATCTGGCCGGTGGTGATCGGCTCCATCCGCTTGCCGGTGATGCGGTCGAGATAGCTTTCCTTCGGCGCGACCGAGCGCAGATAGAACAGCGCGAAGCCGAATGGCGGATGCATGAACGATGTCTGCATGTTGACGCCGAGAATGACGCCGAACCAGATCAGGTCGATCCCGAGTTTCTCGGCCGCGGGGCCGAGCAGCGGGATGATGATGAACGCCAGTTCGAAGAAGTCGAGAAAGAAGGCGAGGAAGAAGACCAGGAGATTGACGAAGACCAGGAAGCCGAACTGGCCGCCGGGCAGGGAGGTCAGGAGATGCTCGACCCAGACATGGCCGTTGACGCCGTAGAAGGTCAGCGAGAATACCCGCGCGCCGACCAGGATGAAAACGACGAATGCGGACAGTTTCGCGGTCGCCTCGGTCGCCTGGCGGATCAGGTCCCATGACAGGCGCCGTTTCATGGCGCCGAGCAGCAGCGCGCCGGTTGCGCCCATCGCGCCGCCTTCCGTCGGCGTGGCGACGCCGATGAAGATCGTTCCGAGCACGAGGAAGATCAGGAACAGCGGCGGCACCATGACGAATGTGGTCTGCCGCGCCATCTTCGACAGGACCCGAAATCCGAACAGGCGCTCCGCCAGCCAGTCGAGCACGGCGACGCCGAAGGCAAACAGGATGCCGAACATCATGCTGATGACGACGAAGTCGGCGCCGCGGGATTCCGATCCCCGCATCATGAGCCAGGCGAAAATCACGCTGACGACGGTAAGGACCGCAAGCGATGTGAGGCCGCGATTTCCGCTGTCCTCGCGGAAGCCGATGGCTTCGGCGGGCAGGCCCGGCGCCGCCTTGGGGAAGATCACCGCGACGATGAGGATGTAGAGCGCATAGAGCCCGGTCAGCACCAGGCCCGGGATGAACGCGCCCTCATACATGTCGCCGACCGAGCGGCCGAGCTGGTCGGCCATGACGATCAGCACCAGCGAGGGCGGAATGATCTGCGCCAGCGTTCCGGACGCGGCGATCACACCGGTCGCGACGCGGCGGTCGTAGCCGTAGCGCAGCATGATCGGCAGCGAGATCAGGCCCATCGAGATCACCGACGCGGCGACCACGCCGGTGGTGGCGGCCAGCAGGGCGCCGACGAAGACCACCGCGAAGGCGAGGCCGCCGCGAACCGTGCCGAACAACTGGCCGATGGTGTCGAGCAGATCCTCGGCCATGCCGGAGCGCTCGAGTACCAGTCCCATGAAGGTGAAGAACGGAATCGCGAGCAGCGTGTCGTTGCTCATCACGCCGTAGACGCGCTCCGGCAGCGCCTGCAGGAAGTTGGGCTGGAATTCGCCGAGCTCGATGCCGAGATAGGCGAAGATCAGGCCGACGGCGCCGAGCGAGAAGGCGACCGGATATCCCAGCAGCAGGAACACCACCAGCGCCGCGAACATGATGGGCGCCATGTAGGCGATCAGAAAAGCTTCCATGCGATCCCCCGAGCCGCGAAGGCTCCCCTCAATCTTTCTTCATGACGTCGACGAGGTTGCTCACCTCGCTTTCGAGGCTGCTCGGCTGCGTCTCGTGGGGATCGGGAATCACCCCGCGCATGACCGCGATGCGCTTGATCAGTTCGGAGATGCCCTGAATGAGCAGCAGCGTGAACCCGATCATGATGAGCGATTTCGCCGGCCACTGCGGCAGGCCGCCGGCATTCCCGGACTGTTCGTTGATTTCGTAGGATCGCAGGAAGAACGGCACGCCGGTGACAATCATGACGATGGCGAGCGGGATCAGGAAGAAGGCGTGGCCGATGACGTCGATGGTGTCGCGCACCTTCTTCGGCCAGAAGCTGTTCACGATATCGATGCGGATGTGCTCGTTGCTCAGGAGCGTCCACGGCGCGCACAGCAGGAACACGATGCTGAACAGCACCCACTGCAGTTCAAGCCAGCTGTTCGACGATTCGTCGAACACCTTGCGGACCGTGGCGTTGACGCTGGACACCAGGACCGCGACGACGATCAGCCACGCGAGATTTTTGCCGATCCACGTGTTGAGCGCATCGATCCCCCGGCTCAATTTCAGGAGCGATTGCACCGAAAGCCCTCCTCGATTCCCGCCTCTGCCCGTCTTGTCGGCGTCGGTGACGCCGGGCCGTTTTGCCGGCCGGGCAGGCATGAAGCTGGCTTCACCATTTCAGCGCATGTCGTTATCGTCAATTGGAAGTTTGGCGATCGGGCGGGCGGCGATGCCTCTGCCGCAAGGCAGGCAGGGCGTGCGACCGGAACGGTCACGTGCGCGGCGCGGAGGACGCCATGCGCAAGGCACGATGCGGAAGAAGCGGGAACCGGGTCAGCCGCCGGTCACGCTCATGTGGCGGCTTACGCTCGGCCGGTTATGGCGGCGGTCGATGATGAAGTCGTGCCCCTTCGGCTTGGTGCCGATCGCCCGGTCGATCGCCGCACCAAGCAGGATATCCTCGCTCGAGGCGCGCAGCGGACGGCGCAAATCGGAGGCATCCTCGTGGCCGAGGCAGGTGTGGATCGTGCCGGTGCAGGTGATGCGGACCCGATTGCAGGATTCACAGAAATTGTGCGTCATCGGAGTGATGAAGCCGAGCTTGCCGCCGGTTTCGCCAACGCTCACGTAGCGCGCCGGGCCGCCAGTGGATTCGGCGAGATCGGTCAGCGTGAAGCGCTGCTCCAGGCGGGAGCGCACCAGCGACAGCGGCAGATACTGATCGATCCGGCCGGCTCCGACGTCGCCCATCGGCATTACCTCGATCAGCGTCAGGGTCATGCCCTTGCCGTGCGCCCATTCCATCAGTGCCGGGATTTCGTCCTCGTTGACGTTCTTCAGCGCGACCGCATTGATCTTGACCGCGATCCCGGCCGCACGCGCGGCCTCGATGCCGTCGAGAACCTTGCCGATATCGCCCCAGCGGGTGATGGACCTGAACTTCGCCGGATCGAGGGTGTCGAGCGAGACGTTGATGCGGCGCACGCCACAGTCGGCAAGCTCGCCCGCGAAACGCGCCAGTTGCGAGCCGTTGGTGGTCAGCGTCAGTTCATCGAGCGCACCGCTGCCGAGATGGCGGGACAGCGACCGGATCAGCGACATTACGTTGCGCCGGACCAGCGGCTCGCCGCCGGTCAGCCGCAGCTTGCGCACGCCCTTGGCGATGAAAGCGGTGCAGAGCCGGTCCAGCTCCTCGAGGGTCAGCAGGTCGGCCTTGGGCAGGAACGTCATGTCTTCCGACATGCAGTAGAAGCAGCGCAGATCGCAACGGTCGGTCACGGAGACGCGCAGATAGGTGATTGCCCGTCCGAACGGGTCGATCATCCGAGGAGAGGAGGAACGCGCTGCAAGGCCCTCTGCGATATCGGACATTTCGGGTTGTTTCGCTGTATTCGTCGCCAGCCTGGCGAAAATTACCTGTCAGCCTGAATGTAGAGGCGATGCCGGTCCCGCACAATGCGACCATCGACATCGAGGGGGAAATGAAGCGGCCGCCCGGGACGGGGGCGATCCGATGTGCCGCGGATCGGGGATTCAGAACTGATTTTTTGAATCCTTGAAATGTACCAATATCTTACGCGGGATTTGCGGCGCCCGCGAGATCGGCCACGGCCTCCGGCAGATCGCGCATGTGCCCGATGATGCGGTCCGGCTTCAAGGCTTCGATCGGCACCTCGGTGTAGCCGAATGTCACACCGACCACCGGAACGCCGGCGCGCCGGGCGACGCCGATGTCGGTGCCGGCATCGCCGACCATGATGGTGGAGGCGATGGTGCCGCCGGCCCGCGCCACCGTCTGCCGCAGGATCACGGGATTGGGCTTGGAGACGCCGAACGTGTCGGCGCCGCAGATCGCGGCGAAGCGGGAGCTCAGTTCCAGTTTGTCGAGCAGGAGGCGGGACAGCCCCTCGAGCTTGTTGGTGCAGACCGCAAGCAGGTAGCCCTCGCCGGCGAGCCGGTCGAGGGTATCGTGCAGCCCTTCGAAGGGGCGCGATTCGTCGGCGATGTGGTCCTGGTAATAGGCAATGAAATCCGCCACCAGCCGGTCCATCTCGGTGGGCGGGACTTCGCGGCCCTCGACCTCCAGTCCGCGCTCCAGCAGGCGGCGGGCGCCGGCGCCGATCAGGTTGCGGGCCGAGGCGAGCGGCAGCGGCGGCAGGTTCTCGCGGGCGAGGACGTGGTTCAGCGCGCCGATCAGGTCCGGCGCGGTGTCGACCAGGGTGCCGTCGAGGTCGAAGGCGATCAGGGGAGGCGTCGTCGTCATGGCAGGATCGCTACCCGCCCCGGCGCCGGCTGGCAAGCTGGCCGGCCGCAACGGCCGCAAGGGCGGCTTTCAAGGGGGTTGCGGACGGCGGACCCTCTCTACTAGATAGGCCCCGTTTCGCTGCGGCGCCTCCCGTTGGTCGCGACCGTGCCAATCTGCCTGTCCGGAGCCATGGCGCGTATGAATCTCGACGATCTGAAACGGCAGGCGGCCGCCCGGGCGCTCGAAAGCGTGACGGACGGCATGAGGCTCGGCCTCGGCACCGGCTCCACGGCGAGGCATTTCGTCGATCTCCTGGGCGAGCGGGTGCGGCGCGGGCTTTCGGTGATCGGCGTCCCGACCTCGGAGGCGACCCGAATCCAGGCCGGGCAGTGCGGCATTCCGCTGACCACGCTGGACGAGATCGATCGCCTGGATTTGACCGTGGACGGCGCGGACGAGGTCGATCCGGCGCTTGATCTCATCAAGGGCGGGGGTGGTGCGCTTCTGCGCGAGAAAATCGTGGCGGCGGCGTCCGACCGCATGATCGTGATCGCCGACGACAGCAAGTGGGTGCGGACGCTGGGCAATTTTCCGCTGCCGATCGAGGTGATCCCGTTCGGGCTGGCGGCGACCCGCCATGCGATCTCCTGTGCTTTCGCGGCCGCCGGCGTTTCCGGCGAGATGACGGTCCGGCAGGGCAGGGACGGCCATGCTTTCGTCACCGATGGCGGCCACTGGATTGTCGACGCACGCCTTGGCCGGATATCCGACGCGCCCCGGCTCGCGGACCTGCTGGCGGCGATCCCCGGCGTTGTCGAGCATGGTTTGTTCATTGGCCTGGCGAGCACAGTGATCCTCGCCGGTGGGGAAGGCATTCGCGTTGTCGAAAAGCGATAACGCTTCAATCTTTAAGGAGAAATCGGCATGAAACAGCTCTCACACGTCCTGGGCGCGGGCAGTGTCGCCATCGTTTTGGCATTGTCGGGCGTCCCGGCGACGGCTCAGGCGCAGCAGCAAGCGCCCATCGTGCAGATCAAGCCGGCCTCGCCGGCGGCAATCGCCGCGGCCAAGGAATTGCTCGCGCTCAAGAAGGCGCAGGTGATGTATGCCAGCGCGGTGCCCAACATCGTGCAGCGCACCAAGGACTCGCTGCTGCGCAACAACCTGAACTATCAGAAGGATCTGAATGACGTTGCCGTGGTCGTCGTCAAGAACCTGGCCGGCAAGGAGAGCGTGATCGGCGAGCAGATGGCGAAGATCTATGCCAGCGTGTTCACCGAGCAGGAACTCAAGGACCTGATCGTGTTCTACAAGTCGCCGCTCGGCCAGAAGCTGCTGGCCGAGGAGCCCAAGACGGTGGCCGCCAGCGTCTCCTATATGAGCCAGTGGGCGCAGCAGTTCTCGCAGCAGGTCGAGGAACAGTTCCGGGCCGAGATGAAGAAGCGCGGCAAGCCGGTGATGTAGGTCCCGGGATCGCGAAGCGAAGGGATGGACCATGGCAGAGGATGATGTCGATCTCTTCGTGATCGGCGGCGGGTCCGGCGGCGTGCGCGCCGCGCGGATCGCCGCCGGCCATGGCGCGCGCGTCATGGTGGCCGAGGAATATCGCATGGGCGGCACCTGCGTGATCCGCGGCTGCGTGCCCAAGAAGCTCCTGGCCTATGCCTCGCACATCCGTCACGAGATCGACGATGCCGCCGGTTTCGGCTGGACCATCCCGGCGGCGAGCTTCGACTGGTCGACCCTGATCGCCAACAAGGACGAGGAGATCGCCCGGCTCGAGGCGATCTACACCGCCAACGTGGAGAAGGCGGGGGCCCGGATCGTCAAGTCGCGCGCGGTGTTCGAGGACGCGCGCACGCTGCGGCTCGATGACGGCAAGACCGTCCGTGCCAAATATATCCTGATCGCGACCGGCGGCGCGCCCAACCATGGCCGCGCGATTCCCGGAATCGAGCACGTCATTTCGTCGAACGAAGCCTTTCACCTGCCCGACCTGCCGAAGCGCATCCTGATCCAGGGCGGCGGCTATATCGCGCTGGAATTCGCCTGCATCTTCGCCGGGCTCGGCTCGGACGTCACGTTGGTCTATCGCGGCGACAACATCCTGCGCGGCTTCGACGACGACGTCCGCACCCATGTCCGCGCCGAGATGGAAAAGCGCGGCATCACCATCCTGACCGGCTGCACAGTCGACCGCATCGACAGCCATGGCGGGGAATACACCTCGCATCTGTCGAGCGGTTCGAGCATCGCATCCGACAAGGTGATGTTCGCCATCGGCCGCCATCCCAACGTCGCCAATCTCGGCCTCGAAAAGGCGGGCGTCGCCATCGATCCCGCCAGCGGCGGCATCGCGGTGGATGGTTTCTCGCGCACCTCGGCGCCGAATATCTACGCGATCGGCGATGTCACCCATCGCATCAATCTGACGCCGGTGGCGATCCGCGAGGGCCATGCCTTCGCCGACACCGTGTTCGGCAAGCGTCCGGTCGAGGTCGATCGCGACGACATCCCGACCGCGGTGTTCTCGCAGCCGCAGGTCGGCACCGTCGGCCTGACCGAGGCGCAGGCGCGCGCGCGATACGCCGTCGTCGATATCTACAGGACGACCTTCCGGCCGCTGAAGGCGACGCTGTCGGGCAGCGAGAGCCGCTATCTGATGAAGCTCGTGGTCGACGGGACCACCGACCGCGTCGTCGGCTGCCATATCGTCGGGCCGGACGCCGCCGAGCTGACCCAGGTCGTCGCCATCGCTGTGAGGATGAAGGCCACCAAGGCCGATTTCGACGCCACCATGGCGCTGCACCCGACCTCGGCCGAGGAACTGGTGACGATGCGCACGCCGACCGCGCGCTACGTGCGCGAGGCGGCGGAGTAGGGAACGGGTTGCGTTTGCGACACGATGACCGTCATACGCCGCGCAGGCGGAGTATCCGGTACGCAACGTCGATCCGAATTTTCACGATGTTCGCCGTGGTTACTGGATCGTCCGCTTTCGCGGACGATGACGCCGCAATTGACGTGCGTCCTTCAGAATGACATCAGCTTCATAAAGCTGATCGTGTCACGGATCACTCAATCACGCCGAGCCAGTCGGCCGCCGCGCTCCACAGCGTGTCGCGGTGCTCGCCACGGAAGAATCCCATGTGGCCGATCTTGCTTGTCCCGGCGTCGGCCGGGGCGATCGAGACGATGTCGGGCGTCGTCGCGGTGAAGCCGGAGCAGAGCAGTTCGACCGCCTCGCGCGACGCCCAGGTGTCGTCAGTGAAGCACAGCGCCCGCAGCGGCCCCTTGTAGTTGCCGAAATTGGCCAGCGCCTCGAGCGACGGGTCGCCGAGCAGGTAGCGTTCGTTCATCACCCAGCGGGTCCATTCGAGGAAGACGCCCTTCGGCAGGTCCTGCCCGAGCAGCAGGCGGCCGGGCAGGTAGCCGATCAGCCGCGTCACCGGCACCCCGACCGCATTCATGAACAGGTAGACCCGATAGCGTTCGGGTGACGGCATCAGCTTCCAGTACGCGGCCTGCGCCGAGATCAGGAGCGCGCGCGACACCTCGGTGTTGTTGGGCAGAAGCCCCAGCGCCTGTCCGCCGAAGGAATGGCCGACATACAGCAGCGGCAGGCTGCCGTAGCGTTCGCGCATCCAGCTGACCGCGGCGGTGACATCCATCGCGGCCCAGTCCCGCATCGATGCCGCGAAGCCGCGCAGCGACGGCCGCCGCTTCGGGTCGTCCTTCGCGGCGGGCCGCGAGCCGCCGATGCCGCGATAGTCGTAGGTGAGCACGGCGCAGCCCTGGCGCGCCAGGTAGCTTGCGAAGCTGCGGTAATAGGTGCGCGGGACGGCGGTTGCGGAATTGATGAGGACGGCGTGCCGTTTCGGGCCGCGCGGCAGGAACAGCGTCGCGGCCAGCCTGGTGCGGTCGGTGGCGAGGATCGTGATGTCGTCGGAGAAAACATCGTCGAGGGGCGGCGAGACCACGTTCGCCGACTCCTGTCCGCGAGCCCTCAGCGCCAAATTCAATTCCGTTGCTCCTCTCGCTACCGGCCGGCAGTCCGTGAACCGGCCCCGCGGTTCCAGCAAATGCGACTTTCCCGTTTGCCGCAAGACCTTGTTCCGCAAGACCTTGTTCTGCAAGCCCTTGTCCCGCAAGACCTTGTCCCACAAGGCCGATTGCCGGCTGGCGGTCCGATTCCGGCATTCGTCGCCGGTGCGCGGCGAATGTCAAATTCACTCCACTGGCGGGATGCGCCATGGCTGTGTATAACCCGCCGATCCGGGGTCTTAAGGGCCCCGGCAGTCGTTATTTTGGGAGTTGAAGACCATGTCCGAGCGGTGGACACCCGACAGTTGGCGCAGCAAGCCGGTGGTGCAGATGCCGGCTTATCCGGATGCCAGGGCCCTGGCCGATGTCGAGGCGCAGCTCGCGACGTTTCCGCCGCTGGTTTTTGCGGGTGAGGCGCGCAACCTGAAAAAGGCCCTGGCCCGAGTCGCAAAGGGCGAGGCGTTCCTGCTGCAGGGCGGGGACTGCGCCGAGAGCTTCGCCGAGCACGGCGCCAACAATATCCGCGACTTCTTCCGCGTGCTGCTGCAGATGGCGGTGGTGCTGACCTATGCCGGCGCGCTGCCGGTGGTGAAGGTCGGCCGCATCGCCGGCCAGTTCGCCAAGCCGCGCTCCTCGCCGGTCGAGAAGGTCGACGGTGTCGAGTTACCGAGCTATCGCGGCGACATCATCAACGACATCGCCTTCACGCCGGAGGCGCGGCTCCCCGATCCGCGCCGGCAGGTGATGGCCTATCGGCAGTCGGCGGCCACGCTGAACCTGCTGCGGGCATTCGCCACCGGCGGCTACGCCAATCTCGCCAGCGTGCATGAATGGATGCTGGGTTTCGTCACCGGGTCGCAGCAGTCGCGGCGCTACCAGGAGCTGGCCGACCGCATTTCCGACGCGCTCAATTTCATGCGCGCCTGCGGCCTCGACCTCGAAAGCCATCCCGAGTTGCGGGCGACCGAGGTCTATACCAGCCACGAGGCGCTTCTGCTCGGCTACGAGCAGGCGTTCACCCGTGTCGATTCCACGACCGGCGACTGGTACGCCACCTCCGGCCACATGCTGTGGATCGGCGACCGCACCCGCCAGCTCGATCACGCCCATGTCGAATATTTCCGCGGCATCAGGAATCCGATCGGCCTGAAGTGCGGCCCCTCGCTGAAGCCGGACGAACTGGTCAAGCTGATCGACATCCTCAATCCGGACAACGAGCCTGGCCGGCTGACGCTCATCACCCGCTTCGGCTCGGACAAGGTTGCGGACGGGTTGCCGGCGCTGGTGCGCGCGGTGAAGCGGGAAGGGCGCGTCGTGGTGTGGTCGTGCGATCCGATGCACGGCAACACCATCACCTCGACTTCCGGCTACAAGACGCGGCCGTTCGACCGCATTCTCTCCGAGGTCAAGTCGTTCTTCGACGTTCACGCCGCGGAAGGCACCTATGCCGGCGGCGTGCATCTGGAGATGACCGGGCAGGACGTCACCGAATGTCTCGGCGGCGCCCGCGCGATCACCGACGAGCACCTCAACGACCGCTACCACACGGTCTGCGATCCGCGTCTCAACGCCGAGCAGTCGATCGACATGGCCTTCCTGATCGCCGAGCTGCTCAAGCAGGAGCGGGCCGGCAAGGCCCGGCCATTGCCGGCGGCCTCGGGCATGTGATGTGGCGATCGGGCGAGCCTGGCGCGCCACCGTCCATTCGTGGAACGGATTGCGTTTTGCTTTTCGCTCCGAACGCGCCTTTCGCGAGGAAGTGGCGGCGCTCGTTCTGGCGCTGCCGCTGTCCTGGCTGATCGGCACCACCCCGGCGCGGCGGTTTGAGATGATCGCCGCGATTCTGCTGGTGCTCGTCGCCGAATTGCTCAACACCGCGATCGAAAAGCTGGCCGACCGCCTGACGGCGGAACGCGACGAGCAGATCGGTCACGTCAAGGATATGGGCTCGGCCGCCGTCGGCGTGGCGCTGGCGATCGCCGGACTGGTCTGGCTCTATGCGCTGGGCGAGCGGTTCGGGCTGGTCTAATAAGCTGCGGGTTTCGAAGTTGATCGACTTGAGCGGGAGGACCGTTGCGCATGACTGAAATTCCGGCCGGATTCCAGCCTCTGAGGGAAGTCAAAGGATATATCGGCCTTTCCGGACCGTTCTTCCGCCGCCAGGACGAGGATGGGCGCGAGGTCTATGGTTTCCTGAGCGACGACCGGCACGGAAACCCCAATGGCGTGCTCCACGGTGCCGCGATCCTGACATTCGTCGACACCATGCTGGGCCATGCGGTGGTTTCCGCGACGGGCCGGACATGCGCCACCATCTCGCTGACCTCTCAATTCGTCGCCGGCGTTCCGACCGGGAGCTGGATTTCCGGCCGGGCCGAGATCCGGCGCCTGACGAAATCACTGGTTTTCCTCGACGCGGAAGCCAGTTGTGACGACAAGCTCCTGCTTACCGCAACGGCGATCTTCCGCCTGTTCTGATGCGAAGCGGGGCCAGCCGAATTGAGCATAACGATGCAGCAGGGTTCGATGCGCCGATGACCGATCCGGTATCCGATTTCAAGATCACGCTGGCGCAGCTCAACCCGACCGTCGGCGACATTCCCGGCAATGCCGCGAAGGCGCGCGAGGCGCGTGCGCGGGCCAGGGCCGACGGCGCCGACCTCGTCGTGCTGCCGGAATTGTTCATCGCCGGCTACCCGCCGGAAGACCTCGTGCTCAAACCGGCGTTCCAGGCGGCGTGCCGCGCGGCGATCGAGGATCTGGCGCGGGACAGCGGTGGGGGGCCGCCGATGCTGATCGGCACGCCATGGGTCGATGGCGGCAAGCTCTACAATGCCTGCGCGCTGCTCGCCGACGGCCGCATCAAGGCCATGCGCTACAAGGTCAACCTGCCGAACTACGGCGTGTTCGACGAAAAGCGCGTGTTCGCGCGCGGTCCGGTCGCGGGACCGATGACGATCGGCGGCGTGCGTGTCGGCGTGCCGATCTGCGAGGACACCTGGCTCGAGGAGTCGGCGGACTACGAGAACGTCGTCGAGTGCCTTGCCGAGACCGGCGCGGAGATCCTGGTGGTGCCGAACGGCTCGCCCTATGCCCGCGGCAAGACCGATATCCGGCTGTCGATCTCGGTGGCGCGCGTCACCGAGAGCGAACTGCCGCTGGTCTATCTCAACCAGGTCGGCGGCCAGGACGAACTGGTGTTCGACGGTGCGTCCTTTGCGCTGAACGGCGACCGCTCGCTGGCGGCGCAGTTGCCGGCCTTCGAGGAGAACATCACGACATTGCATTGGAAGCGCACCGCGGACGGCTGGCGCTGCGATGGCCCGGTGGCGCCAATGCTCGATGACGATGAAGGCGATTACGCCGCCTGCGTGCTCGGCTTGCGCGACTATGTGGCCAAGAACGGCTTTCCCGGCGTGCTGCTCGGCGTCTCCGGCGGCATCGACTCCGCGCTGTGCGCGGCGATCGCGGTCGACGCGCTCGGGGCGGAGCGCGTGCGCGGGGTGATGCTGCCGTTCAAATACACCGCGCAGGTCTCGCTGGAGGATGCGGCCGGGCTCGCGAGCGCGCTCGGCATCCGCTACGAGGTGCTGCCGATCGCGGACGCCGTGAACGGCTTCGAGGCGATCCTTGCGGACACCTTCAAGGGCTTGCCGCGCGACATCACCGAGGAGAACCTCCAGGCGCGGGCGCGCGGCACGCTGCTGATGGCGATTTCCAACAAGACCGGCGCGATGGTGGTGACCACCGGCAACAAGTCGGAGATGTCGGTCGGCTATGCCACGCTCTACGGCGACATGAACGGCGGCTTCAACCCGATCAAGGATATCTACAAGACCCAGGTCTTCCGCCTGTCCCGCCTGCGCAATTCATGGAAGCCGGATTTCGCGCTGGGCCCTTCGGGCGAGGTCATTCCCAACAACATCATCGTGCGTCCGCCGACGGCGGAGCTGCGCGAGAACCAGACCGACCAGGACTCGCTGCCGCCTTACGAGATCCTCGACGCCATCCTCGAACGGCTGGTCGAGCGCGAGGAAGCGCTGGCGGATATCGTCGCCGAGGGCTTCGATCGCGACACCGTGGCGCGGATCGACCGGCTGTTGAACATCGCCGAATACAAGCGGCGCCAGGCCGCGCCGGGCGTCAAGGTGACGCGCCGGAATTTCGGCCGCGACCGCCGCTATCCGATCACCAACCGCTTCCGTGACAGCGGCAAGCCGCTGCCGAAGCCGGACGAGACGCTGGTGCAGCGCTCTGCCAGGGCTTCGACCGAGGTGTTCGAAGGGTGAGACTGTTCGTTTAATTCAACATCGTCGTTTCGGGATGCGCGTTCGCCGCGCGCAGGCCCGGAATACCTATTCCCGACGGGGGGCTGCTGGTGGCTTCGGCCGCCTTACCGCCCTTGCAGGAATTTCGGGCCGACATTGCGGATCTGGCCGTTCGATGTGTCTCCGGGCTTGGCCGCAGGACGGTTGTCACTGCCATTCGCACCCTGGGCCGAACGCGCCGCCGATTTCGGCGATGCCTTCGGCTGCGACATCTTCTTGGCGCGGTCCTCGGTGACGATGATGTCGCCCTGCTGGATCGAACTCCTGTCGTCGATGTTCTTCAGCGCTTCCGCCCAGGTTTCGCCCGCCGGCTTGCACGAGCAGGAAGGGATGTATTCCTTGCGATACTTGAAGGCGTTCGGCAGCGAGGTATAGGACTCGCCGGAGATCGACACCGCCTGGTTGATGTCCTCGCCGGGGTTGCGGTAGGTGAACAGCGTCGCCTGCTGCGCGGGGCATTGATTGCGGCAGGTACGCTCGTCGTCGGCGAAGCGGCTGGGCACCGTTGCGAACGAAATCGGGAAATAATAGCCGTCGCAGGTCCGCACGCAGACCGTCCGATAGGTTCCGGACGGCGCGCCGGCTTCCGGCGGCGGAATGGTGACGTCGGCGCCGTTCTGTCCGCCGCCGAACAGATTGTCGAAGAAGCCGCCGGGGCCGGAGTTGCGGACGGCGTTGGCGTATTGCGGCCCGCAATTGTTCTGTGCCAGCGCCACCAGCACCGAGCGGCGCTGGCTGGCGCGTTCATGCCCGCCATCGGCGCCGCCGCGCAGCCGCGCGAGGCTGTTCGTGATCTGATCCAGATTGGCGCGCATCTGCTGGATGCGGCTGTTCACCGGGCCGCATTGGGCGGATCGGCCGTTGAACAGGGAGAAGAAGCCGGAGCTGTCGCAGCCCATCCGTTGCGCCTGCGCGGTGACGCGCTCAAGTTCCTGCTGCTGACGGGACGCGGCGTCTTCGTAGCGGCGGATCTGCTGGGCGCGGGCGGGATCGCTGCCGCCGCGGTCGATCGCGGCCAGCTGGGCCTCGAGCCGCGGGCAGATCGGATTGGTGGCCTGGGCGGGATAACCCTGCTGCGGATAGCCCTGCCGGTAGTCCTGTGCCTGCGCGGTGACGGTCAATCCGGCCGTACCGAGGCACACCGCACCGGCAACGATCCAGCGGGAAAGAGAGGGCATCGCGAAAACTGGCATGATCGGGGAGGGCCTCCAGCGTCCGGACTCCGCACCTTGCCCCATTTCGCGGCGTTTTCCCGGCGGGCTTCGAAGTCGAAAAGACACGCGCAACTCTATGATTCCAGTGTGGTTATGATTCCAGCGTGGTTCAGGTTCGGACAGTCGCTCGCAGATATTCGCTCACAGGTATTCGCTCACAGGCAATCGCGGGGCGGTCACGATGAAGCGACGGGGACGATCCCCACCCCACCGGCTTTGACGCGCGGCAAGCGTGCGCGATTCGTATCGGCGTTTATAGCATTTCAGCGGCGCGGGCCGGTGCCCGGGCGCGGACGTCCGACGTCTCCCGGGAGGCGCGGCCGAACGGATCGCATTCCGCGCGCTTCATGACCCGGTTTCCGGGCACGAGTGTGGCGAAACCGGCCGGATCGCCGGACAGATGTTCGTGAAGGCCGGGGCCGGTCAGCGGTGGCAGGTGATGACGATATACTGCCCGCAGCCGGAGCGGTCGCAGTTCGTCCGGTCCGAGACCGGGATGGCGCCGGTCACGTCGTCGGTTTCCATCCGGCGAAAGGCCGTGGCCTCGCTGAAATGGCGCGACTGGCAATAGGCGCGGGCCGCCGGAGCCCCGCATGTCTCGCCCCGGGCGAGGCACTGGTCGATACCGTAGCCGTCCGGCTGGTTGGCGACGATGAACATCCGGTTGTCGGCCCGGGCAATCGAAGCGGTGCAGAGGCAGGCGAGCGCAACCAGGGCAAGGCGGGGCATCATGAGGCACCAGCAAGAATGAACACGGGGCCACCACAGCTACGCCCAAGAGGTTAAGAATGCTTAACCATGGGCGGTCCGGCCGTGGTCGCGGAAAACGCCCGGGATTCAAGCCCCTTGACGGTCCCCGCCGGCTGCCGCATGGTGACAGCCATGACCGGCCTCCTCACCATTTGTGGCATTTGCCGCGGGATTATTCGCTAGCGTTTTCGCTGGCTGAGGCCGTCTTTTCTCATCGATCATGAGCGGACGCCCGGCCCGAGGGACCGCTTTGCCGTTGGCGCGTCGCGCGCCCCGCTTCTGGATTGATGATCGATGGAACTCCGTCTCTACGATACCCTGACGAAGGACAAGCAACCGTTCCGGCCGCTCGATCCGGCCCATGTGCGGATGTATGTCTGCGGGCCCACGGTCTACGACTTCGCCCATATCGGCAACGCCCGCCCGGTGATCGTGTTCGACGTGCTGTTCCGCCTGCTGCGGCACGTCTACGGCGCGGACCATGTCAGCTATGTCCGCAACATCACCGACGTCGACGACAAGATCAACGCGCGCGCCGCGCGCGACTTCCCCGACCTGCCGCTGAACGAGGCGATCCGCCGGGTCACCGAGGAGACCGAGAGGCAGTTTCACGCCGATGTCGATGCGTTGGGCTGCCTGCGTCCCACCAGGGAACCGCGCGCCACCGAGCACATTCCGGAGATGCACGCGATCATCGAGCGGCTGGTGGCCGACGGCCATGCTTACGTCGAGCAGGACCACGTGCTGTTCGCCGTCGCCAGCATGAAGAACTACGGCCGGCTGGCGCGGCGCTCGCTGGATGAGATGCTCGCCGGCGCCCGCGTCGATGTCGCGCCCTACAAGCGCGACGCCATGGATTTCGTGCTGTGGAAGCCGTCGAAGCCGGGCGAGCCGTCATGGCCGTCGCCGGCCGGCATCGCGGTCGAGGGCCGGCCGGGCTGGCATCTCGAATGCTCGGCGATGGCGGACAAATGGCTGTGGGAGGAGGTGAAGGCGAAGCTGTCGCCGGAAGGTCTCGCGCATCCGCACGAGTTCGACATCCATGGCGGCGGCATCGATCTGGTGTTTCCACATCACGAGAACGAGATCGCGCAGTCGTGCTGCGCCTTCCACCGCGACCACATGGCGCGCGTCTGGATGCACAACGGATTCCTGCAGGTCGAAGGCGAGAAGATGTCGAAGTCGCTCGGCAATTTCGTCACGATCCGGGAGCTGCTGGAGACGACGAAGTTCGGCTCGAGCAAGTGGCACGGTTACGTGCTGCGTCTTGCCATGCTAATGACGCACTATCGTCAGCCGATCGACTGGACGGTCGAGCGGCTCGTCGAGGTGCGCAAGTTCCTGACCGATTGGATCGGCGTGGTGCAGGGCATCGAGCCCGCAAACCGTGAGCTGCCGCAACAGGTGATCGAGGTGCTCGCCGACGATCTCAATACGCCCGGTGTCGTGACCGCACTGCACGCCCTGCACCGTGAGGCGAGGGGCGGGAGCGCAGCGGCGGCTGCGGCCTTGCAGGATGCCCTGCGCTTCCTTGGCCTCTGGAACGGTGAGAAGCCCGATGAAATCGGCAGCTACGGCGTCGACGTGAGCGATCTGCCAGGTCGCGAGGAGATCGGCCGGTACATCACGGCCCGTGCCGCCGCCCGTGCGGCGAAGGACTGGGCGGAGTCCGACCGCATCCGCGACCAGCTCGCCGCCATGGGCATTGTGCTCAAGGACGGCAAGGATGCCGACGGCAAGCCGGTGACCACATGGGAGGTCGCGCGATGAGCGCTCCCGCCTTGCGTCCCTTTCTTCCCACCGACACGCCAGCGCTGGCAGCGATCTTCGTCGCCGCGGTCGAGCAGCTGACCGGCGACGACTATAGCGAAGCGCAGCAGGAGGCATGGGCGCGCACCGCCGACGACGAGGCCAGGTTCGGCGCGCGGCTGGCCGGGCAGTTGACGCTGATCGCCACC